>CACKVV010000001.1 GCA_902603665.1 uncultured Pelagibacteraceae bacterium
GAAAAAATGAATGTAAAAGGAAATATTATTATTGGTATTTTAGCGTTCAGTATAATTTCATGGGCAACTGGTCTTGCAAAATTTAATGGTATTGCAAGTGCTCCACCTCCTATGACATACCTTTTTGAATTTGACTTATCTGCGGCTATGACAGCAGGAATGTCGACGGTAATCTTTACGTTACTTTTTATCGATTTTTTCGATACTGCAGGAACATTAACTTCGGTTGCTAATGTTGCTGGCAAAGTTGATAAAAAAGGTAAAGTTCAAGATATAAATAAAGCAATGCTATCAGATAGCGTAAGTACTGTTGCAGGTGCAATGATGGGAACCACTACTGTTACTAGTTATGTTGAGTCTGGTGCTGGTGTAAAGGCAGGTGGGAAAACAGGTATGACTTCCTTAGTTATAGGGCTTCTTTTTCTTTCTTGCATATTTTTTGCACCATTGGCAACTAGTTTACCAAAACAAATTGATGGTGCAGCTCTATTATTTGTTTCAGTTCTTTTTGTAAGAAACATTACAGATATTGAGTGGAATGATATAGGTGAGTCAGCCCCAGCAATACTTGCAATGATAACGATGCCATTAACTTATAGTATAAGCAATGGTATTGCCCTTGCATTTGTATCTTATGCATTAATAAGATTATTTACAGGAAAAGCTTCTGATACTTCTCCTGCAATATGGGTTATTGCAGTTTTAAGTTTAATAAGTTTCGTTGTAGCTTAAATAATTATCTAAATGGGCTAGAGTTAATCTCTAGCCCTGCCTTGTTTTTCAATTACTTCATCAATAGACATTTCCTCATAATGCTCTGTAGGTTGGACTATCCACGGATCCTTATCGAGCTTAATTGGACAAAAATCTGGTGTAAATTTAGATGATTTTTTCTTCCATAAACAAGCAGTTTTAATTTCTTGAATTTGATTTTTAATTGGTTGGTAATTTTTCAACCATTCTATGCTTTTATTTAGTGTAAGACCTGTGTCAGACAGGTCATCAACTAATAATATCTTTTTAAAGTCTTCATCTTTAGCTATAGAGCTTATATCTCTAGCAAAAACTAATTCTCCTTGCTTATCTTCCATGCCTTCGCCAGAGTAACTTTGGATTACTATATAAGCTGTAGGTAACTTTAAAATCCTCGATAAAATATCAATTATAGGCGCAGCACCTCTCATAATTCCAACTAATACAGTTGGTTTAAAATTATTATTTATTTCTAATGCAAGTTTTTCTACTGTGTCCAGGTATTCTTCAAAACTGATTATTAATTTTTCTGACATAAAATCTGGTATCATAAATTTTAAAATTTAAAAAGGAGAAATATAATGAAAGGATATTGGATAAGTTTATATACAAAAATTGAAAACCAAGAAAACTTAAAAAAATATGCTGAAGCAGCAACACCAATTATTAAAAGTTATGGAGGTGTGCCTCTAGTAAGAGGAGGTAAGAGTCAATCTTTTGAGGGAGATAATTTTTTAAGAACAGTTGTTTGGGAATTCCCAAATTATCAAAAGGCAATTGAATGTCATGACTCAAAAGAATATCAAAAAGGTTGGGCCTTAGCTAAAGACACAACTCTTCGACACATGCAAGTCGTAGAAGGATTTAGTACTGAATAGGTTCATCATCTATAGATCTCCATAAATACCATGTTGCTACTGAACAATAGGGGGAAAATCTAATTTTTAATTTTTCTACAAAATTATTTGGTGGCAAATATTTTTTTTTATAATTATTTGATATAGCTCTCAATAAACCAATATCTTGAACAGGCCAAATATTTGATCTGTTATAGGTAAATAAAAGTATCATCTCAGCAGACCATCTGCCTATCTGTCTCAATTCTGATAAATACTCAATGGCTTGCTCGTCTGACATTTTTTTTATTAAATTAGGTTTAAATTCTTTGTTAAGCATTTTTTCAGCTAATGACTTAATTCCTTTTACTTTTTGCCTGCTTAATCCACAGCTTTTTAATTGTGTGAAGGTTAATTTTTTAATTGTTTTAGGAGAAATTTTATTATTACATTTTTTTTTAAACTTTAAAAATACGGAATTAGCAGCCGCTACACTAATCTGCTGACCAATAATACTTTTACAAAGTGAAAGAAATATATTTTTTCTAGTTGTAAGTGAAGCATCAGAATATTTTTCAATTAAAGTTTTCATTACTCTATCCTTTGATGATAAATATCTCCTCGCTTTATTCCAATATGATGGTGGTTTACTCATGTCTTGCAACTGTTAACTGTTTTTTGAGATATATCTCTCTTCTAAAAATAATTAATGATGAAATTATTACCAAACCTGACCCCATCAAAGTTTTTATTGTTGGTATCTCTCCCCAAATTAGATATCCAAAAAATATAGCAAAAACTAAAGCTAAATACTTAAGAGGAGTAACTAATGATACCTCAGAATATTTATAGGACTGACTTAACCATAAATTTGCAACACCTCCAAAAAGACCTATTAGAGATAAGAATACAAGGTCATATAAACTTGGCATAATCCACCCATAAGGTATTGTAAATAAACTTAATAAAGTGATTGCTACTGAAAAATAGAGAGAAATTAACCAAACTGGCTCTGTTTTTGACAACTGTCTAATAGCAATTGCTACATAAGATAATCCCAAACAAAAAATTATTGGGTATATGTAATATATGTTCACTGAACTTAAACCCGGCTCAGTAATAATAATTATTCCGACAAAACCTATAATGACTGCTAACCATCTAAATATGCCAACTTTTTCTCTCAATAAAAAAATTGAAAATATAGTTGTGAATATTGGTGCAGCAAATGAAATACTTACTACTGTAGCTAATGGCAAATTTCTTAAAGCAATAAATATTGCAACTAAAGCAATTAATCCAAAAGCACATCTTAAAAAATGTAACCCTGCCCTCTTAGTGTAATAAAAATTTTTTCGTCTATCTGATGGTATAATAAATAAATAAAAAATGACGCCAAAAAATCCCCTAAAAAATAAAACTTCACCCAAAGGGTAATGTTGAGACCATTTTACAATTATATCCATTACTGAAAATGCACATACAGATAGAAACATGTACAAAAATCCCAATTGATTTTTAGAGAGCATGTTATTATCTTTAAATTAAATACACTAATTATCAATGGAAATAGCAATTTTAGCACTTGGATGTTTTTGGGGCCCTGAACAAAAATTTAGTAAGATAGATGGAATAATTAGAACAGAGGTTGGTTATTGTGGAGGTAATACCGAAAACACAACTTATAAGGATGTTTGTACCGGATCAACTAACCATGCTGAAGTTGTTAAACTTGAATACGATGAAAAAATTATCACTTACGAGGATATATTAAAATATTTTTTTGAATTTCATGATCCTACTACACTTAACTCTCAAGGTTATGATTTTGGTACACAATATAGAAGTGAAATTTTTTATTTAAATGAAAAACAAAAAATGTCTGCTGAAAAAATGATTGAAACTGAAAATAAAAAGTTAAATGGAAAAGTGGTGACACAACTATCGCTCTTAAAAAATTACTGTACAGCAGAAGAATATCATCAGAAATATTTAGATAAAAAATTCTAATGTATTTAGTTTCCACAAACTGGTTAATAGGAAATTTAAGTCATGTAAAAATAATAGATGCCTCATGGCATCTACCCTCGACAAATAGAGACGGATTTGAAGAATATAAAATTGAACACATTGAGAATTCAATTTTTTTTGATTTAGATGAGTTTTCAGAAAAAAATACTGATCTTCCTCATATGCTATCAGATGCTAAAACTTGGGCAAAAAATATCTCAAAGCTTGGTATAGAAAACGAAGATAAAATAATAATCTACGATAACTCTGATGTGTTAAGTGCATGCAGATGTTGGTACAATTTTATTTATTACGGTCATAACCCCAAATATGTAAGTGTACTCGATGGAGGACTGGGTAAGTGGAAAAAAGAGAAAAAACCTATTTCAAAAGAAAAAGTTAATTTTAAAGAAACGAAATATGAAGCTTTTGAAAATAGAAATATGGTAAAAAATAAATCTGAGATTAATTTAAATATTAAGACAAATGAATTTTTAGTTTTAGATGCGAGAAGTGAAGAAAGATTTTTTGGAAAAGTATCTGATCCTAGAAAAAATGTTAGAAGTGGATCGATACCGAACTCACACTGTTTGCCATTCACCAATATTATACGATCAGATAAAACATTTAAAAATATTGATGAAATTAAACAAATATTTAATCAAATAAATCCTGATAATAATAAATTGTTAGTTTTTTCTTGTGGGTCAGGAGTTTCAGCTTGTATATTAGCACTTGCATATTCTTTGGTTGATAATAAATATGTGCCTACCATTTATGATGGTTCATGGGCAGAGTACGGAAAAATAGAATAAAAAATAAATGAAAAGATCATCTAAAATTACAACAGTTATATTTATATTTTTTTTTATTATTGCAGGAGTAATCATTGCAAGAACAATGATTGGAAATCATTTCAAAAAAAAATTTAGTAAAATGCCACCTCCTGGAGTAATAGTAACATACGCTAAAGAAAGGATTTTTGAGAATAATATAAGTACTTTCGGTACTGCAGTACCTATTCAAACTCAAGCATATAAAATAGAAAAATTTGAAATAATTAAACCAATAGAATTTAACCGAAAAGTTAAAAAAGGTGATGTAATAGTCGAATTAAAAAATAGGAAAATTTTTGCTCCATTTGATGGGATTATTGGTAAAAAAAAATTTTCCGAGGACGTTGAAGTTTCAAAATCATCACTTTTAATAAATTTAGATGACTCATCAACAATATATTGTGACGTTCAAATCCCAGAGATCTATTTTCCTTTTATTGAAGTTGGATTACCAGTCAAAATTGAATACTCCGGCTCTGCAAAAAAATATTTTGATGGAGTAGTAGACTCCATATCAAGTAGAATTACAGAGGACACAAGATCATTACCTATTAGAATTAAAATAGATAATCAAAAAGGTGAAATTTTACCTGGATCTTTTCTTGAAGTCTCAATTAGATACAATGTAAGAAATAATTTGGGTGCGCCCGATACAAGCACAATTGTTGAGGGAGACAATGTATTTATTTATAAAGTAAACAATGAAAACAAAGCAATTAAAACTAAAGTTAATATAGGTGATCGTTATAAAGGATTTATTGAAATTAAAGACGGCATAAATTCTGGAGACAAAATTGTAGCTGAGGGATTAAAAAAAGTCAGACCAAATTTAGAAATAAAGCCAATTGAAAAAGGTGAAAAACAGAAAGCATCGACATGGGGGAAAAAAGAGAAAACTACTAAAAGTGAAGCGACAAAAGGAAAATTTGATTGGCTTAAAAAGTTAAATATTTTTAAAAAATCTGAAGCTGAGAAAAAAAGTTAAGATAAACATTTATAATGAATCTTACAGAAATAAGCATTAAAAGGCCGGTAGTAGCATGGGTGATGTCCTTAGTATTGGTTATTTTTGGGATGTTTGTTTTCTCAGAACTTCCAGTAAGAGAACTGCCTGAGGGAATTCAACCACCTGTAGTCCAAGTTCAAACAGATTATAAATCAGCTTCTACTGAAATTATTGATGAGGAAATTACACAAAAAATTGAAGATGTAATAGGGGGCGCTGAAGGGATCAAGAACATTGATTCCACTTCTTTAAATGGCAGAAGTAGAATTAATATTGAGTTTAATACCGATATAGACCTAGACAATGCCGCTAATGACATTAGAGAAAGAGTATCAAGGGTAGTTGATAATTTACCAAGTGAGTCTAGTCCTCCTCAAATCTTAAAAAGAGCAGCAGGATTTACTACAACTATGTGGCTAAGTCTTTCATCTCCTACATGGAACGATTTAGACCTTGGGGATTACGCCGAGAGATACCTTGTGGATGCCTTTTCAAGCGTACCAAATGTCGGTAGAATTTTAGTCGGGGGTCTAAGAGAATTAAGTGTTAGGGTATGGATTGATCCAATAAAACTAGCTTCAAACGATTTAACTATTCAAGAAGTTGAAAGAGCTTTAAGAAATGAGAATGTTGATCTTCCTGCTGGTACTTTAGAAGCAGATAATAGAGACTTAACTTTAAACATTGATAAATCTTATACAAATATAGAAACAATAAAATCACTACCAATTAAAAAAGTTAAAAATAAAGCAATATTATTATCTGATGTTGCAAATATAGAATTTGGACCTGTCTCAGAAAAAACTCTGTTTAAAGCACAAAGAAAAAATGCAAAAAATTTAAAAACTGTAGGAATTGGTATTTATGCTAGAAGCGGTGCTTCTACAGTTGAACTATCTAATGAAATTAAAAAAAAAATAAATGAAATAAAACCCTTATTGCCAGATGGTTTAAATCTTGAAATTGCATTTAATAGAGCAACTTATGTTGGAACTGCTATTCAAGAAGTTTATAAAAGTTTAATTATTGCTTTTGTATTAGTTGTATTAATCATTTATTTATTTTTAGGAAATTTAAAAGCTGTCATTGTGCCTGCAATTGCACTTCCAGTAAGTTTAATTGGATCTTTTTTGGGCTTATATATTTTTGATTTATCAATAAATATTTTCGTTTTACTAAGTTTTATACTAGCAATTGGAATTATAACAGATGACTCTGTTATAATGACTGATGCAATTTATACTCGTATTGAAAAAGGAGAAACGTCTCTAATTGCTGCATATAAAGGTTCAAAACAAATTACCTTTGCAATTATTGCAACAACATTAATTTTAGTGGCAGTATTTTTACCTCTAATTTTTATAAAGGGTATCTCAGGTACACTATTTAGAGAAACTGCTATAGCTTTATCTTTTTCAATTGTTGTTTCCTCATTTGTTGCTCTTACTCTGTCTCCGATGTTAGGTAGCAAATTTTTAAGTAAAAAAGAAAAAAAAGGTTTATTTGTTAAAAAGTTTAATAATTTATTTAAATCTTTCTCTGAAGGTTACATCGAAACCTTGGGATATTGGTTAAATAAAAAAAAAATAATATCAGGATTTATAATATTTGTAGTCTTAGGGTCTATTTTCCTTTTCAATTTTACCAAAAAGGAATTAATCCCTATTGAGGATCGAGGTGCATATTTAATAATTGGTTCAACAGATGAGGGAAGTTCTTTTGAATACACTCAAGATAAGGCACAAATTATTGAAAGTAGATTATTAAAACTTCTTGAAGCTGAAGATAGTCCTTATGAAAGATTAATTATGCGTGTTCCAGGATTTGGTAAATCAGCAACCACATACAACAGTTTTATTATAATAGCATTACTAGATGAGTGGAAAAATAGGAAAAAAGGAAGTCAGACAGTTTTAAGAGAAGCTATTGGAAAGATAGTTACAGTTCCACAAGCTTTTGCTTTTCCAATTTCTCCACAATCTATAAGAGTATCTAATTATAACAAACCCGTTCAAATGGTTATTTATGGTACTAGTTATGAGGAGCTAGAGAAAATTCAAAATGAGGTAATTCAAACTCTTAGAAAAAATAGAAATCTTTCGAGAATTGAGAGTGATTACACAAAAAATAAACCTGAAGTTAAGTTAATTACAAATAAAAATAGAGCAAAAGATTTAGGTGTTTCTACAGACATAATAGGGAGAACTTTGGAAACTTTTTACGGTGGAAAAAGAGTTACATCATTTAATAGGATGGGAAGAGAATATCCTATTATTTTACAACAATATCTTGCAGACAGAAGAAATAAAGATGGAATTTCAAAAATACATGTTAGATCAGAAACAAGCGGTAAACTCGTATCTCTAGCAAGTTTAGTGGAATTTGAGGAGAAAGGTACAGCAGAAACTTTACCAAGGTATAATCGACAAAGAGCTGTTACCATATCTGCAGCAATTGACGAAAATTATAGTCTAGCTGAGGCAATGAATTACTTAGAAAATACAATGAATAATTTAGCGCCACAAAATCAAATCACTTGGAAAGGTAAGTCAGAGGAATTGAAGGAAACTAGCAATGAAATCTTTATTATTTTTGCTTTAGCATTAATTACTGCATATTTAGTGATGGCTGCTACATTCAATTCATTTATTCATCCATTCATCATAATTTTAACAGTCCCACTTGCTGTGTTTGGAGGATTGATATTTATTTTATTTTTAAATAGTTCAATAAATATTTTTTCACAAATCGCTCTAGTAATTTTAATTGGCATATCTACAAAAAACAGCATTTTAATTGTTGACTACGCTAACCAAATAAGAAGAACAGGTGCAAAAATAGAAACAGCAATTAAAGATGCTTGTAAACTTAGAATAAGACCTATCATCATGACTTCTTTAAGTACTATGATTGCAATGTTGCCTTTGGTTATTGGAAACATTGGACCTGGAGCAGGTGAAGGATCAAGATTAGCTGTCGGATCAACAATTTTAGGTGGAATGATAATTTCAACATTTTTTACATTGTACATAACTCCAACAATGTATTTGGCTCTTGCGAAAAATACTAAAAGAATAGATGCTGTAGATTTAGAGCTAAAAAAACAATTAAACTAAAAAATAATATATCTTTTAGTTGATAAGGAATTTTTACATTCATTAAGTTGTTTTTTATATCTATTTGAATTGTTCTCTACTTTTTTTGCTAAAAGGATTACCTTTTGATTTTTTTTGTAATTTTTGTATCCACCCCATCCCTCGTGATAAGCAAGATATTGTCTGAAACTGTCATCTAACGGTATTTTAAGTTTAGATTTTGTTTTGTTTGTGTACCACCCAATAAAATCAACACTATCTTTAAATCTTGCTCTTGATGCAAATTTATTTCCAGTCTCGTCTTTGTATTGTTTCCACGTTCCTTTGACAGCTTGTGAGTATCCAAAAGAACTTGAAGGACGTTTGTAAGGTATAACCTTAAAAATTTTTTGTCTTTGTGGCTTTGCCAACCAATCAAAATCTGATTCCATTTTAATGATTGCTAGTTGTAAATAAACTGGGGTACCCCATTTCTTCTCTGTTTTTTTTGCATGTTTATACCAAAAATATTTTTCAGAAAAAATTGAACAACCATCAGATGTATTTTTTGGTACTGATGAGCATGCGGATATAAGTAAAAACGAAATTAAAACTATTAATTTTTTTGATCGAATCACTAACTAGTTTATAAATTATCTGTTTTTTTTTCTCCATACCCATGGATATTCAAATTTAGTCTTCCATAATCCAAGTTTATTTTTTTTTGCAAAATTTTCATATTCTTGGTATTTTTTTTTGGAATATTTAACATAATCAAATGCGTAACCATTTTTCACCATATAAACCGATAAACTTTCATTATTAACAAAACATTCTGCAAGAATTCTATTATATCTGTCATTATTTTTCTCAATCAAACATTTTACAATTTGATTATCGATTTTTTGGGTTAGTTTTTTTTTTGAAATTTCACCACAAAAAATTTTTTGAGTTTCAAGCTTACAGGTTTGTTTCTTGCCTCTAAAAAAACTTTCTGGAGCATCAATTCCTGAAAATCTGATTTTTTTTTTATTTAAAATAATTGTGTCACCATCTATTACTGAAACATTCCTCGAGGATATTTGTTCTGTATCTGAGAAAGAATTACTACAAAATAAAAAGGTAATGAATAATTTAATTAAAGTCTTCTTTAGCCTTTTCATTCATCTCATTCATTTTAATACGAATTTCATCGTCAGAAATATTAAAACTTTCTAAATCGCTTTTAATTTTTCTAAATACATCTTCATCACCAGCTTCTGCAAAATCTGCTTTTATAACTGATTGAATATACTCTTTAGTTTGCTCCTCGCTATACCCCATAATCTTTGATCCCCATTCTCCTAGATACTTATTTCGTCTCGCACTAATTTTAAATTCTTTTTCTTCGTCATGAGCAAACTTTTTTTCAAAACCTTTTTTTCTATCATCAAAAGAGTCCATATTTTTTTCTCCAAAAATTAAATGAATTAAATATTATCAAAGATATTATTACACCAATAAGATTTCCGAATAAATCTTTTATTTCGAATGCTCTGATTGGAATAAAAAGATGCATTAATTCTAAAAAAATAGAAATAAAAAATACGTATACCATTATAATTTTTTTTTCTTTTGAAAATGCAATAAATGCAATTAATCCAAATAATAAGAAAACAAAAAAATGATTAGATGAAATTATGAAATCTTTTGTCAAACTAGGTTGGATGCTACAATCATTATAAAAATAGCAACCTAAAATAGAGCCAGGATATAAATAAAATATTATTAAAAGAATATTTATTACATGAAAAGAAGTCTTTAACATTTAGAAATAATCTATATTAAATATATTTAAATGAGTCATCTAATATTAATTAGACACGGCCAAAGTGAATGGAATTTACAAAATAAGTTTACAGGATGGGTTGACGTCGAACTCTCTCCACAAGGCAAACTTGAGGCATGTAAGGCAGGTGAACTTATAAAAGAATTAAATTTTAAAATTGATTACTTTTTTAGCTCCTATCAAAAGAGATCTATTGATACTCTTAAGCTTATATTAAACACAATCAGAGAAAAAGATGATCAAATTATAAAAGCTTGGGAGTTAAATGAAAGACATTACGGAGCCTTAACTGGTTTAAATAAAGATGAAATGAAAAAAAAATTAGGAGAAGAGCAAGTTCACATTTTTAGACGATCTTGGGATACTCCACCTCAACCTTTAAGTAAAAATAGTCCTTATCATCCTTTAAATATTGAAACTTACAAAGACATTCCAAGGGAAAAAGTGCCTGATACTGAGTCTTTAAAAGATACCTATGAAAGAGTAATTCCTTATTATAAGTCTCAAATCGAAAATAAATTGGATAATAATATTGTTATTTCTGCCCACGGAAATTCAATAAGATCAATGTGCAAATTTTTATTTGAACTAGATAATGATGAAGTAACTAAACTAGAGATACCAACTGGCAATCCTTTGAAAATAACATTTAATAATGAAAAAAAATTAACTAATGCAATTTATCTAGACAAAAGTAGAGCGAAAAACCTGATCAAATTTTAAGAACTTAATTTTTTATAAATATCAAGATCTGTAACATGCAAAAATTCGTTAACACTTTCGATGCCGTAAAGCTGCTTATTATTAATTTCTTTGTCCCAAACTTCAGAAATTGAAAACTTATCCTTATTAATACTTGTAAAAATATTTTTATTTAAAATTTGGCACCCAGTAAAAATATAGTTATTTATATTCTCTTTAGATACTAAATTATCTTTTAAAGTAAAATCGCCTTTAAACCTTTTATCAAAACTTCTAGATTTATTAACAAGCATCAAAATGTTACTTAAATTTTTATCAAAATAAAATTTTTTCATTTTTTCTACTTCAATTAAATAATTATCCTTCCAGATTGTATCTGGGTTTATAATTAAAAAATTTTCATCAGTATCATTATTTGCCAAATTTTTAATACCTCCTCCTGTATCTAAAATTTCTTTTTCAAAAAATAATTCTACTTCATTTTTATAGTTTTTTTTTTTAATAAAATTTTCGATTTCATCTGATAGATAATGTGTATTAATTTTAATTTTTTTTATTCCACATTTCTTTAAAAAATTTATAGAGTTTTCTAATAATGTACCATTTTTAATTTGGAGAAGGGGTTTCGGAGTAGTATTTGTTAAAGGAGCAACTCTTTTACCAAAACCTGCACACAAAATTAACCCTGTTGATATCCTCATTTTAGTCTTTTCTTTTCTGGGATGTAATTATTTAATAAAACATTAAGCTCTTCAAATTTTATATCTTCTGATCTATCTTGAATTAATTTCCATGCATATGGTATCAATTTTAAGTATTTATGTTTTTTGTCTCTTAATGATAGTCTCGTAAAAATACCAATTATTTTCAAGTTTCTTAAAACAGATAATATTTCAAAATCATTTTTTAATTTTTCAATTTTAATTTTTTTTTCAAGTTTAAAATATGTTTGAAGTAAGTGATTTTTAAAATTTCGAGTTGTTTTAAACCTTACATCATCTATTAAAGATGCTAAATCATAAGCAGGATTTCCATATACCGCATCCTGACTATCAATTAAAAATAGCTTATTTTTATGAAACATAATATTTGAAATATGAAAATCTCTGTGTACTAAAACTTTTTTTTTAATTTTCAACTTTGATAACAATTTTTTAAAAATTTTATTTAATTTATTTTTTACTTTTTTTATCTCATTTTTTGTTAGTTTTGTTGGTAGATACCACTGAGTAAATAAGTTTGCTTCATCAATTAATTTTTTCTCAGAATATTTTGGTAAATGGTAATAACTTTTTTTAAAAGTTAAAGTTTTTTCTTTGTTAATTTTTTGAATTCTAATAAGTAATAAAAAAATTTTTTTATATATTTCAATTTTAGCTTTTTTTCTTTTTAATGTACTTAAAATTGTTTCGTCTCCTAAATCCTCTATCTCTATATAATTTTTATCATAATTTTCTTTTAGTAATTTAGGAGCGTTAATTTTATTTTTTAAAAGAAGTTTATTGATTGCATCATATATTAATAGATTTATTTTTGGATCCTTTTTACTATAAACAATGACTGATTTGTTTGAGCGATAAAAGGATCTAAAGGATGCGTCTCCTGATAATTTTTTATAATGATTTAAATTCATCAAATATTTTTAATTTTTCATAAGCTGATATTGTTAAATACCTTGAGTTAAAATTTTCTCCATACTCAAAATTTATATCAATTGTGTTTTTTGGTTTATGTTCACCTAATATTTCTGGCCATTCAATTAATACAATTTTATCAGAAATATCTTCAAAAATATTCAAATTCAAAATATCCTTTTCACTCTTAAGTCTATAAAGGTCGTAATGATGTATATCAAATTTGTTTAATTTGTATTGACTCATCAAACTGAAAGTGGGGCTTGTTATTTCTGAAATATTTTTTTTGTCTATTTTCTCAAGACTATTTACCAAGAATTTAATAAAGGTTGTTTTGCCTACCCCAATTTCTCCATAAAATAAAATAACATTACCCTTGAAAATATTTTTTGCGAAAATATCTGCGATTTTTTTGGTATTTTCTAATTTAGAAATATTTAACTTGCTACTTTTAGTAGCGATACGCATCAGGCTTGTATGGTCCTTCTGTAGTTACGCTAATATATTGAGCTTGATCTTCAGATAACTTAGTTAATTTAGCCCCAACTTTTTCTAAGTGAAGTCTTGCAACTTTTTCATCTAAATGTTTTGGTAAAACATATACTTTCTTTTCATACTTATCTGAATTATTCCAAAGTTCAATTTGAGCAGTTACTTGATTTGTAAATGATGCACTCATTACAAAACTAGGGTGCCCTGTTGCACAACCAAGATTTACCAGTCTACCTTCAGCAAGTAAAATTATTCTTTTATTGCTAGGCAAAGTAATTTCATGAACTTGTGGTTTGATTTCATCCCACTTATAATTTTTTAGTGCTTCAACTTGAATTTCATTATCAAAGTGTCCAATATTGCAAAGTATAGCTCTATCTTTCATATCTCTCATGTGATCAGCTGTAACTACATCTTTGTTTCCAGTAGCTGTTACAACAATGTCTGCTTCTTTGATCATATCATCCATTAATACTACTTCATAACCTTCCATTGCAGCTTGAAGTGCGCATATAGGATCAGTTTCGGTAACCATAACTCTTGCACCACTTTGACGAAGCGATGCAGCACTTCCTTTTCCAACGTCACCAAAACCTGCTACGATAGCAACTTTTCCTGACATCATTACGTCAGTTGCTCTTTTTATTCCATCAACTAAACTTTCTCTACAACCATAAAGGTTATCAAATTTTGATTTTGTAACAGAGTCGTTTACGTTTATCGCAGGTACAAGTAAAGTTCCCTCGCTTTCCATTTTTTTCAAAGCTAAAACTCCAGTTGTAGTTTCTTCTGACAAACCTTTTATATCTTTCAATAAATCTTTATAATCTTTGTGCATCAAGGCTGTTAAATCTCCACCATCATCAAGTATCATATTTGGTTTCCAACCTTCTTTTCCTTCAATAGTTTGTTTTACACACCACCAATATTCTTCCTCTGTTTCACCTTTCCATGCAAAAACAGGTATTCCAGCTTTTGCAATTGCAGCAGCTGCGTGATCTTGGGTAGAAAAAATATTACACGAAGACCATCTTACTTCAGCTCCAAGCTCAACTAGTGTTTCAATTAATACTGCTGTTTGGATTGTCATATGTAAACAGCCAACAATTTTTGCACCTTTTAAAGGTTCTTTACCTTTATACTCTGCTCTTAATGCCATTAAGCCTGGCATTTCTGTTTCTGCTAATGAAATTTCTTTTCTACCAAATTCTGCTTCAGATATATCTTTTACTTTATAATCTTCCATAAGAGGAGGCTTTTAACAACTTAACAAAATTAATCAACAAAGATTTAAGCTTTTGGGAAATTTATTTCAATTCTGGCACCTTTATCCTCATTATTAGATGCGGTGATTTCGCCACCATGTATCTCTACTAAATTTTTTACTATATTTAGTCCTAAACCTGAATGCTCACCAAATTTCTCAGGTCTATTGCTATAAAATCTATTGAAAATTTTATTTGTATCATTTTCATTAAAACCAACCCCTTCGTCTGAAACTATTAATGTAATTTTATCCTCTTCTTTTTTTGCTAGCTCAACATCTATTGCTTGATTTTTCTCACTGAATGAAATCGAATTTTCTAATAAGTTTGCTATAATTTGTTCAATTCGATTTTCTATAGCAAGAATTTCATAATTATTTTGGCCATTTGTCTTAAAATTAATTGCTATAGATTTTTTAGTGTCATAAACGCTATTAAAATCGTCCACGACTGATTTTACTACCTCAGCTAAGTTGATTTTTTTCATCTTTTCGGAGGAAATTGCAGCCTCATCTCTCAACATTTGTGAATAATCTGTAATTAATCTCTCAATTCTTTCAACATCATGAGAAACAATTTTTACTAACTTATGTCTTTGTGATTTATCCTCAGTCTCAGATATAATTTCTGATGCACTCTTTAAAGATGCTAGCGGATTTCTTATTTCATGCAACAAGTCTGTTGAATAATTTTCTGCTGTTGTAATTCTTTGATGTAATTCGTCAGTCATTTCTCCCAATGATTTTGATAAAGTTCCAATTTCATCATTTCTATTCTGAATTGATTTTATGTTTGTTTCTTGACTACTTTTCTCTTTTATTAAATTTGTATAAATAACCAAGTTTTTTATTGGCTTTAAAAAATATCTATTCATAACAAATGAAAAAATTATAATTACTATACCAACTAAAATTGCTGTTCTAACTATAAACACTTTACGTTCGTTAATTACAGCTTTTACATCATTTGCGTTTTCTGTAACTGCAATAAAACCAACTTCTCTATTATCTATTATGACATTTTTCAAAGTTGTTAACAAAAATTGATCGTAACTATCAGAAGTAAATGTAAAGGGTTGTCCATAATTTTTTGAACTTTTATAAATGTTTAAATTTTCCAAAATTTTTACTTTTTTTTTTAAATTTTCCTCTTTTTTTTCTGGTTTATTATTTTGTTCGTTTTCGTTGAGGTTATTCATTTCAACTATATCTAATCTTTGGGAAAAAGCTCGCGGGTCCAGATCAAGAGTGTCCGTATCCCCAATTAGATTAAAATTGAGATCAAAAAACTGAACTCTATCTAAACTTTGAAACAAAAACCTAGTAGAAAAAAGAAAACTTTTTACCTCTTCCTCATTAAATTGAACTTGTAATCTATTCAAATTTTCAATTGTATTGTCTAGTGTATTAATATGATTTACTGTCTTAGTTTTTATTAATGTAGGTTGAATTCTATTAAGGTAAATTAATGTGAGTAAACCAATAATCAAAAATACCAAAAAATTAATAAATAGAAATTTTTTTAGTATTGATAAATTTTTAAGAAAACGACTCAACATTATTTAACATTCCAACGATATCCACTTCCGTATCTAGTTTCAATCGCTGAAAAGTCAGGATCTATCCTCTTAAATTTTTTTCTTATTCTTTTTACATGGCTGTCTATTGTTCTATCTTCAATGTCAGTATCTTCTCTATATGCAACATCCATTAATTGAGATCTTTCTTTGATTATACCAGGTCTTTTTGACAATTCTTTAACTATTAAAAATTCTGTCGTTGTCAATTTATCTGGTAGTTCTTTACCATCCCACTCACACTCTAATTGTGAGGGGTCTAATTTTAATTTACCGTGAGAAATGATATTTTTATTTTCTTCAATTTTATTATCTTTTTTTCTAAGTTGTACTCTAATTCTCTCAATAAGAACTTTCGTAGAAAATCCACCAGATTTTTTTACGAAATCATCGGCCCCAAGTTTTAATCCAAGCAATTCATCAACTTCTTCATCCTTTGAAGTTAAAAAAATTACAGGCATTGAAGTTTTTTTTCTTAATTTTTTTAACAATTCCTCTCCATCCATTCTTG
Source organism: uncultured Pelagibacteraceae bacterium (assembly GCA_902603665.1). Classification (GTDB taxonomy): domain Bacteria; phylum Pseudomonadota; class Alphaproteobacteria; order Pelagibacterales; family Pelagibacteraceae; genus Pelagibacter. The sequence goes on from CACKVV010000001.1 coordinate 16,524, forward strand.
GCATTTTAATGTCTATAACTGCAAGATCAGGTGGCGTTCTTGACAAACCTATTAGAGCACTTTCTCCATCTAAATATGTTTGAATTTGAAATCCTTCTTTCTCAAGTGCAATACTTAAAGTAGTTAAGATATTTCTATCGTCATCGACTAGTGCAATTGTTTGTTTCATTATTCACTTATAAAAATACTAAAATGTTTAAATTTGGGCAATTAAATGTTTCTAATGTAATTGTCCCCAATTATCACCAGAATTTATGTCTACTAATAAAGGTATTGAGAATGAGTGCAGGTTACTATCTTTTACACTTGTCATTATTTTTTTTATAATTTTTGAACTATTAATAATATTTTTTTCCTCTACTTCAAATATTAACTCATCATGAATTTGCAAAAGCATTTTTAGATTATTATTTTTTTTATCGCTAATCTCGTCATCTAATCTAATCATTGCCATCCTCATTATTTCTGATGCTGAACCCTGGATTGGCGCATTTATTGCTGCTCTTTCTTGAAAATTTCTTACGTTAAAGTTTTTATCATTAATTCCGGTAATGTGTGTTTTTCTTCCAAAAATATTGTTTACATATCCACTTTTTCTACAAAACTTTATTGTTTCAGACATATATTCTTTTATCTCAGGGAATTTTAAAAAATAAGAGTTAAGAAATTCCTCGGCCTCAACGTTTGAAACATTAATTTGTTTTGCAAGACCATATTGCGATATTCCATAAATTATCCCAAAATTAATAGCTTTAGCTTTTCTTCTCATATCTGAGTCAACCTTGTTAATTTCAGTACCAAATACTTGGCTTGCTGTAAGGGAGTGGATATCATCATTATTATTAAATGCTTTTTTTAACTCTTTCACATCTGCTAGATCAGCTAAGATTCTCATTTCTATTTGATTGTAATCTGCAGAAATAAGTTTTTTGTTTTTTTCAGCAATAAACGCTCTTCTTATATCTTTACCTTCATCAGTTTTAATTGGAATATTTTGCAAATTTGGATCACTTGATGCCAGTCTTCCAGTTGTTGTAGCAGCTAAAAGGAAAGATGTATGAATTCTTTTTGTATTTTTATTTATGTGTTCAGGAAGAGTATCTGAATAAGTATTTTTAAGTTTGCTAGTTTGTCTCCACTCAAGAACTAATTTTGGAAAATCATAACCCTTGAAAGCTAAATCTTCTAAAACAGAAGCACTAGTTGCAAAACTTCCTTTTTTTGTTTTTTTTAATGAGGCAATTTTTAAGTCATTATACATTATTTCACCAAGCTGCTTGGTAGAACCAATATTAAATTCTTTTTTAGAGAGCTTAAATATTTTCTGTTCTAGGCTTTTTATTTTTTTTTCAAATTTCGAAGATAAGTTTTTAAGTGATTTTTCATCTAATTTAATACCTTCTATTTCCATTTTAGCTAAAATTTTAACTAATGGTTTTTCAAAAATTTCATAAATATTTAAAAGATTTTCTTCTTTTAAAGACTTTAAAAAGTTTTTGTACAATCGATATGTAATATCAGCATCCTCAGCTGCATAATCCTTGGCTATATTCACATCTACTTCTGAAAAATTTATTTGTTTTTTTCCAGTACCTACTAAATCTTTAAATTGAATTGTTTTATGTCCTAGATGAATTTCAGCCAGTGTATCCATGTTATGTCTATTTTTTCCTGCATCTAAAACATAAGACATCAACATTGTATCTTCTAAAGAATTAATATTTATTCCTCTTTTGTTAAAAATAATATAATCAAACTTTATATTTTGACCGATCTTTTTAATACTTTTGTCCTCTAAATATGGTTTTAATATTTTTAAAATTTTTGTTTCATCTAAATTTTTGAAATTTTTATGTCCTGTAGGAATATAACAGCCTTTACCAATTGTATGGGATATAGAAATTCCTACAAGTTTTGCTTGATGAGCATCTAATGAGTTAGTTTCTGTATCAATAGCAAATTCCCCTTTATCCTCTGCATCTTTTAACCATTTTTGTAGCTCCACCTCATTTTTAATTAAATGATAGTTTTCTTTTGTAATTTTTGAATTATTTTTTTCATCAGTATTTTTATTTTTGCTCTGTGAAAAATCAGTTTCACCGTAAGTTGAAATCGCAGAACTTAATAGTCTATTAAATTCCATTTCTCTTAAGAAATTATAAAGTTTTTGTTTATCAATTTCCTTTAATTCAAATTCCTCGATTTTATTTTTAACTGGAACATCCTTTTTTAATGTTACCAGTTTCTTGCTAATTATTGCCTTGTCTTTATTTTCAATTAATGTTTCTCTTCTCTTATTCTGTTTAATTTTATTTGCATTTTTTAGTAAGTTTTCTAAATTTCCATACTCTTTGATTAATTCAGCTGCGGTTTTAACCCCAATACCTGGTACACCTGGAACATTATCAGTACTATCTCCAGCTAAAGCTTGAACATCGATTACCTTTCCAGCTTCAACTCCAAATTTATTTTGAACATCCTCCTCATTTATAAATTTATTCTTCATAGGGTCATAAATTCTCACATTTTTCCTATAAAGCTGCATTAAATCTTTATCAGAGGAAACTATTGTTGCTTTTGCACCTTTTTCTAAAATTTGCTCTACATAAGTAGCGATCAAATCGTCTGCTTCATAATTTATTAATTCAATAGAAGGGAGATTGAACGCAAGTACTGATTTTCTTATATAATCAAATTGTGGAATTAAATCATCAGGAGCATCAGATCTGTTTCCTTTATATTCAGAGTAAATTTCATTTCTGAAATTTTTTCTTGCCGAGTCAAAAATTACTGCAAAATGACTGGGCTTATCTTTATTATCTTTTGATTTAGCATCTTCTAGAAGTTTAAAAAGCATATTACAAAATCCACTAACGGCTCCGACAGGTAAGCCATCGCTTTTTCTTGTTAACGGTGGAAGTGCATAATAAGCTCTGAAAATATATCCAGATCCATCAATCAAATAAAAGTTATCGTCTTTTTTAATTTTTGACATTTAATATTTTAGCTTAAATTAATATAAGTTAATAATTTTAAAATAACTTGTTAACAAAAGTGTAGATTTATTGTTATTATAATTGTATCAATTAAACATGGAAATAGCTAAAAATATTTACAGTAACAAAATACTTAAATACATCGTAATTGCTTTTGCTGGATCAATATTATTAACTATATCTGCAAAAATTAAAATCCCTTTTTATCCTGTTCCAATGACAATGCAGACTTTTGTCGTAATATTGTTAGGAATAACATTTGGATATAAAGCTGGTGCTGCTGCAGTTTGTTTATATTTAATTGAGGGAATTGCTGGATTGCCTGTATTCTCTAATTCTCCTGAGAAGGGAGTTGGTCTATCTTATTTTGTGGGTCCAACAATGGGCTATCTAATTGGATTTATTTTTGCTGCAGTTATTGCTGGATATTTGAAATATAACAAAAACTATTTTTTAAATTTTTTTAAAATTTTATTTTCAATTTCAATTATTTATCTATTTGGTTTATTGTGGCTTGGTACCCTTATTGGGTGGGATAAACCGATATTTAAATTAGGCTTATTGCCATTTGTTTATGCGGAAATACTTAAAATACTTCTGCTTACCTTGATTGTTAATAAAGTGAAAAATTTTAGAAAATTTATCTAGGTGATCTTTTAGAAAGAATTCTTTGTAGAGTTCTTCTGTGCATTTTCAATCTTCTTGCAGTTTCAGAAACATTTCTATTACAAAGCTCAAAAACTCGATGAATATGTTCCCATTTCACTCTATCTGCTGACATAGGATTTTCTGGTGGAGCTGCTTTTTTGTTAGGATCTGCAAGCAATGCTTTTTCAACATCATCTGCATCAGCTGGTTTTGCAAGATAATCAATTGCACCTTCTTTAATAGCTGCAACCGCAGTTGGAATATTGCCGTAGCCAGTTAGCATCACTATTCTACTCTCAGAATTATTTTTTTGAATTTCTTTTACAACTTCAAGTCCATTTCCATCATTTAATCTTAAATCTACAACTGCAAAAGCTGGCTTTTTGGATTTTACAGACTCTATACCAATTTTTACACCTTCAGCTTGTGAAACGGTGAAACCTTTCTTCTCCATTGCTCTTGCAAGTCTTTCTCTGAATGGGTTATCATCATCTACAATTAATAGAGATTTATCCTCAAATTCTGTTATTTTTTTTACTATTTCAACTTCAGGCATGGGCCTTATATGGAAACATTCTAAATTATTTCAAGTATATATTTTTACTTTACATTGGCTCATTTTCAGCATAAATGCTCGTTTTATATAAACTTGCATAGCAGTTATGCGAGTTTTTTTTGTTAAATTTTTTTTTGGAGCTTAAAATGCAAAAATTTAAGTCAGTTGACGAGCTTGTAAACCAACTGAAACCAACAGAACCGGTATATTGTATAAGAAGAAATTCTTTAAGGTTAGCTTCTAAATTCTTTCAAAATAAATTTCCTGGTAAAATCCTTTACGCTGTTAAAACAAATCCACATCCAGTAGTTTTACAAACATTATTGGATAGCGGAATAAAGCACTACGATGTTGCATCAATTAAAGAGATCGAAACAATAAAAAATTTAAATCCTGAAATTGAATGTTCTTACATGCATACTGTAAAAAGTAGAGAAGATATAAAGGAAGCATATTTTAAGTACAATATAAAAACTTTTGCATTAGATACAAAAGATGAGTTAATAAAAATTATTGAAAGCACAAATCACGCAAAAGACTTAAGATTATTTATAAGAGTTTCTGTTTCAAATGAACACGCTGAAATTGATTTATCCAAAAAGTTTGGAGCTATAACATCAGAAGCAGCAGGTCTTTTGAGGCTTGGTAAACAATATGCTTACAAACTTGGTTTAAGTTTTCATGTAGGCTCTCAATGCATGCATCCAATTTCGTATGCAAAAGGAATTTCGGAAATAGGAAATATAATTAAAAGAACAAAGATTGTTCCTGATATAATAAACGTTGGCGGTGGATTTCCAACAATTTATCCAGATCTTGTACCGCAGTCAATGCAATCTTATTTTGACGAAATAAATAAAGGTTTAAAAAATTTAAAACTTCAAAAAATTCCAGAAATAATTTGTGAACCTGGTAGATCGCTTGTTGCAGAAAGTGGATCTACAATTGTAAGAGTAAACTTAAGAAAAAAACAAAAATTGTATATCAATGATGGAACGTATGGGACTTTATTTGATGCAGGAACACCTAATATTGTTTATCCATCAAGAGTAATTAAAAATGGAAGAGTAATATCAAAAAAGTTAACTTCTTTTGATTTTTATGGTCCAACATGCGATAGTATGGATTATATGAAAGGTCCTTTCATATTACCAAACAATATTAAGGAAAACGATTATATCGAGTTAGGTCAACTCGGAGCATATGGTTTAACATTTAGAACTCAATTTAATGGTTTTTATTCTGATCAGATATTTGAAGTAGAAGATGATCCAATTATGACAATGTATAACAAAGAAACTATGAAAGAGTTTCTTGTTGCATAATGTCAGAAAATAAAAACTTATCACATAATAGAAAAAAAGATCTCTTAAGCAAGGAGGTTGAACACATTGACATCACAAAGTTCGATGCAAGAGAAATTATATCCTCGATGTCAAAAATGTCATTTGTATCAAGAGAAACTGCCAATGCAGCAGATATTTATAATGAAATGCTGAAAGATAAAGATTGTACAATTTTTTTAACCTTAGCTGGATCTACCTCTGCAGCAGGATGTATGCATGTGTATAGAGATTTGGTTAAATATAATATGGTGGACGCAATAGTTGCAACCGGAGCTTCTATAATTGACATGGATTTTTTTGAGGCTTTGGGCTTTAAACATTATCAAGGTTCTCAATTTCAGGATGATACGGAGCTTAGAGAAAATTATATTGATAGAATTTACGATACCTACATAGATGAAGATCAACTTCAAATGTGTGATAGAATTATTGGAGAAATTGCAGATACGTTAGAGCCTCGTAGTTATACTTCAAGAGAATTTATTCAGGAAATAGGAAAATATCTAAAAACAAATTCTAAAAAAAAAGGGTCTTTAATAGAAATGGCTTACGACAATAATGTACCAATTTTTTGCCCTGCTTTTACAGACTCCAGCGCTGGTTTTGGATTAGTAATGCATCAAGAAAGAAATCCAAAGAATCACATAACTATTGATGCAATAAGAGAGTTTAGAGAATTGACAGAAATAAAAATTAGATCTGAAGGTTCTGGTTTATTTATGATTGGTGGAGGTGTTCCAAAAAATTTTATTCAAGATACGGTCATATGTGCTGAACTGCTTGGTAAAAATGTGGCTATGCATAAATATGCTGTGCAAATTACAGTTGCAGATTCTAGAGATGGTGCTTGCAGCAGTTCAACTTTAAAAGAAGCAAGTTCATGGGGTAAAGTTGACGTAACAAAAGAACAAATGGTTTTTGCTGAAGCAACTACTGTTTTGCCGTTAATTGCAAGTGATGCTTTCCATAAAGGTGAGTGGAAAAATAGAGAGAGAAAAAATTTCTCAAAAATATTTTAATTTAATATCATATAATTAAAGGATGATTATACCAATCTATCAAGTTGATGCTTTTACATCTAAAGTATTTGGAGGCAATCCGGCAGCAGTATGTCCTTTAAAAGAATGGATAAGTGATAATTTAATGCAAAAAATTGCTCAAGAAAATAATCTCTCTGAAACAGCTTTTTTTGTAAAAAATAAAAATGAATTTGATATACGTTGGTTTACACCTTTGACTGAATTAGACTTAGCTGGTCATCCAACACTTGCGACTGCACATGTAATTTTAAAAGAATTAGATAACAATTTAGAAAAAATAGTATTTAAAACAAAAATTCAAGATACATTGACTGTGACACATAAAGATAATTTATACTTTATGGACTTTCCCTCTAGAGATCCTAGTATTGAAAAAAATATGGATGATATTTCTAAAGCTCTTGGTAAAAAACCCAAAGAACTTTATAAACATAGAGATGCGATTGCTGTCTATGATTGTGAAGAAGATATAATTAATATTTCTCCAAGCTTTGATAAATTATCCAATTTAGAATATCCAATAACAATAGTAACAGCACCAGGAAATGAAGTAGATTTCGTATCAAGAGTTTTTGCACCTAAGTTAGGTATTCCAGAAGATCCAGTGACTGGTTCGGCCCATTGCGAACTCATTCCTTACTGGTTTAAAAGCTTAAAAAAAAAAGAAATGACAGCCCATCAAATCTCCAAAAGAGGTGGTAAACTTTATTGTACTTATAATGGTGATAGGGTTACAATTGGAGGAGATGCGATTACTTTTTTAAGAGGAAAAATAGAGATTTAATTAGAAGAGAATGATTAAAGAATTAGAATTTTTGAAAAATAAGGACGGTTTCCTTGGCATTGATAATAAAACAAAATTTAATGAGAAGGTAGTTGTTGTACCTTTTGGTCTTGAAAAAACAGTTAGTTATGGTGGTGGAACAAAAAATGGACCAAAAGAAATTATAAAAGCTTCACATCAAGTTGAATTATACGATGAAGAGCTAAATTATGAGCCTCATAAGAAAATTGGAATCAAAACTTTAAAACCATTTAAAATTGATAAAAATATTAATAAGGCTTTAAAAAAAATTTCTTTAATAAATGAAAATATTTTAAAAAAGAAAAAATTTCCTCTTGTCCTTGGAGGTGAACACTCAATAACTCCAGGCTGCATAATTCCATTTACAAAAAAGTTTAAGAATATTTGTCTTTTACATTTTGATGCACATGCAGACTTAAGACAAAGTTACCTTGGTGAAAAATATTCTCACGCTTCTGCAATAAGGAGATGCTTAGATTACAAAAATGTTTCCTTAATATCTTTTGGTATTAGAAATATATCAGAGGGTGAAATACCCTTCTTAAAAAAGAATTCAAAAAGAATAAATATTTTTTGGGCAAAAGATAAAAAAAAATGGAATTTGAATACTTTTAAAAAAATGATTAAAAATAAAACGGTTTATCTAACTTTTGATGTAGATGGCTTCGATAGTAGTATTATGCCAGCTACTGGTACTCCAGAGCCAGGTGGACTATTCTGGAATGAATCTTTAGAAATTATTAAGATTGCGGCAAAAAATTCAAACATAGTGGGTGCAGATATTAATGAACTTTCTCCAATTAAAGGATTTAATTCTTATAATTTTTTAGTTGCAAAGTTGGCTTATAAAATTTTAGCTTATAAATTTCATTTCTAATTAAGCTGGCTTTAAAATACCTAACATCATCCTAAAAGGTACTAACATTATTAAAGCAACCAGAATTTTAACTGCTAAATCTCCTAGGGAGAGAGTTACCCATGGAACACCTGTTCCATAAAAAGATATAGAAAAGAATAGGAATGTGTCTACTATTGAGCCTACGAAGGATGAGGCTAAAGGTGCTATAAACCATTTTTTTTGTCTTAATTTATCAAAAATTTGCACATCTAATAATTGAGCAACCATAAAAGCAGTACCAGATCCTATTGCTATCCTAATTGATATTAAATCTTCAAAATTTGTTGAGAATATAAGTGTAAAGAAAATTCCAATTACAAATCCAATATAAACAATTTTTCTAGCAATTATTTTTCCAAAAGATCTATTTGCTAAATCAGTAATTAAAAATGCAATCGGATAACTAAAGGCACCGTATGTTAAAATGTCCTGAAGTCCATAATAATTGATTGGAAACTGAACTAAATAATTGGATGCTAATACTACAACTCCCATTAATAACGAGAGTATTAAAAATACTTTGTTCATTAAGCAGTTTTAGAGAGTAATGATTTTTTAAGTTTTTTTAGCCTTAGAGATAAATCTCTTGCTTTTGCTGATTTTAAGAAGTTATCAAAGCTACCTTTCTTATCAACTGATCTCACACCTGCATTAGAAACAGTGAGCTTAATAGACTTTTTTAACAATTCACTTTTAAATTTTACATTTTTTAAATTAGGTAAAAATCTTCTTTTAGTCTTGTTGTTAGCATGGCTAACGTTGTGACCTTTAAGAGGCATTTTTCCTGTGAGTTCACATTTTTTTGTCATAAAAATTATGCTTGTATAAGATTTATGTGTTAATCCGTCAATATCAATTTTTTGATCCAACTATCTCTGAAATATTTTTAATGCCATCTTTTGTGAGTATTTCGATTAATTCCTGACTTATTTTATTAGCTATATCTGGTCCTCTATATACCATGCCAGTATAAAGTTGAATTAAAGATGCTCCACGAATTATTTTTTCGTAAGCTCCCTTACCAGTGCTTACTCCTCCAACACCTATAATTTTAATTTTATTTTTTAGGTTTTTAAAAAATAAATTAATTAGCTCATTCGATTTATTTTCTATTGGGGCTCCTGAAAGCCCACCCTTCTCTAGTTTATTTATATTTTTAAGATTATCCCTATTTTTTTCGGAGGTATTCGATACGATTAAAATTTCTATAGAATGTTTAACCAATGACTCACAAATTTCATCAATTGAGTTAAAATTTATATCTGGTGAAATTTTTACAGCTATAGGTAAATTGGATTGTAATTTCTTTTTTTCTTTTTGAATTTCAGATAACAAATTGTTCATTTCCTCTTGATTATGAAAATTTCTCAAATTTTCTGTATTAGGAGAAGAAATATTTATTGTGATATAATCTGCAACAGAAATAAATTTTCTAAAACATTTTACATAATCCTGAATTCTATTATCACTTGTTTTATTTGGGCCTATATTAACTCCCAACAAACCGTATGGTTTATTACTTTCAATTCTTTTATAAATTTCCTCTGAACCTGAATTATTAAATCCTAGTCTATTGATTAGAGCCCCATCCTCCTCCAGTCTAAATACTCTCGGTTTTGGATTTCCATACTGTGGTTCAGGTGTAATAGTACCAACCTCAACAAAACCAAAACCCAAGTTAAATAGTGGATTATATACCTCCGCATTTTTATCAAAACCTGCTGCAACTCCTATTGGGTTTTCAAGAATTTTGTTAAATATTGATGTCTCTAAAACAGTTTTATTTTTAATTTTCTTTTTTGGCAGAGCGTTTAACTTAAGCGTTTTAATTGCTAAAGAATGTGCTACTTCAGGACTAAATTTAAAAATTAAAGGTCTTATTTTATTAAACATTATTTAATTTATTTTTGATAAGTTGTTTAGTTTCTTGCACTCCAAAAAAACTAATAAAGAAACCCATTCTAGGTCCATTCTCATCACCGAAAACAACTTCATAAATAAGTTTAAACCAATCCCTTAGGTTTTCTTTGTAACCATTTTCTTTTCCAACTGTAAATATATTTGTCTGAAGTTCTTCAGGAGCCATATCATCATTACAATTATCAAGTGATTTTATTAATGCATTTAACGCACCTTTTTCATTTTCATTTGGTGTTTTGTAAACTTTTTTAGCTTTTATAACGTCATTAAAATATTTAATTGCGTAATTGATTAAGTTATCAAAAATTGGATGTTCATCCTCTTTGATATCTTGTTTGTATTTTTTCACGAATTTCCAAAGTAGTTTTTTGTTATCTGCATTGCTTGTCTCAACCAAATTTAGCAACATAGAAAATGACATTATAATTTTTTCATTTGGAATTGTTCCATTATGAACATGCCAAACTGGATTCATTAATTTTTCAAGATCACTTTGATTTTTACCTTTTTCTATATACTCTAGATATTCATCCATAGCTTTAGGAACAACTTCTCTATAAAGTTTTTTTGCTCTTTTAGGGTTTTGATACATATAAAGTGATAAACTTTGAGGAGAAGCATACTCTAGCCATTGGTCTATAGTTACTCCATTTCCTTTTGATTTTGAGATTTTCTCTCCTTTTTCATCTAAAAATAATTCATATGCAAAACCTGAGGGATTAGGTTTACCAAGTAGTCTTATAATTTTTGTTGATAAGATTGCACTCTCAATGAGATCTTTTCCATACATCTCAAAATCAACATCAAGTGCATACCATCTCATAGCCCAGTCTACCTTCCATTGTAATTTACAATCGCCATTTAAAATACTCTTTTCTAAATCTGTTCCATTGTTATCAAATAAAACCTTTGAATTGTTCTCATCGATTTCCTTGATCGGTATTTCTAAGACAGCTCCTGATGTTGGGCAGATAGGCAAAAAGGGTGAATAAGTTTTCTGCCTCTCTTTACCTAAAGTTGGTAAAATAATATTCATTATGCCTTTATAATTACTTAATATTAATTTTAGAGTTTCATTAAACTTTCCAGATTTATAAAGTTCAGTTGAACTTTTAAAAGAATATTTAAACCCAAACTTATTTAAAAAATCTTTTAACATTTCATTATTATGTTCTCCAAAACTATTAAATTTACCGAAAGGATCTGGAACAACTGTTAAGGGTTTATGTAGGTTAGCATTTAAAATTTCTTGGTTTGGTACATTCTCTGGGACTTTTCTCAAACCATCCATATCATCTGAAAAAGTAATTATCTCTTTAGGAAGGTCAGTTAAATGATTAAGGGCATTGACTATCATTGATGTTCTTGCAACTTCACCGAATGTTCCAATATGAGGTAAACCGCTTGGGCCATAACCCGTTTGTAGAGTTATTTTTCCCTTGCTCTCTATATTTTTCTTTCTCTCTCTAATGATTTTTTTTGCTTCTACAAATGGCCATGCATTTGTTTTATCAATATTTATTTTATCAATCATATAAATGCAAAATACTCAAAAATAACGTATTTAATAACTCTTATAGAGTTGAAATTTATTTACCATAAAATAATGTCCAATCAAAATGTCCAATTATAAAACCGTTTTTTTTATACTCGGTGTTTTACAAATTATTTTAGGATTATCTATGATTGTGCCAATTATAGCGCAATTTTATTATAATCAAGTAGACTCTGGTTTTATTGGATCTGGCTTAGTTTCGATAATTTTTGGAGTTCTATTTTTTTTATCTAACTTAGATTACGAAAAAAAATTAACTTTACCTCAAGCATTTCTTTTAACAGCACTATCATGGTTAAGTATTGCAATATTTGGCTCTTTACCATTTGTTTTCTCAGATTTAAGTCTTTCATTCACAAATGCATTTTTTGAAAGTATGTCAGGAATCACAACTACTGGCTCAACTATACTGACAAATCTCAATGAAACACCAAAAGCAATCTTATTATGGAGAGCAATGCTTCAATGGTTGGGAGGAATTGGAATTATTGTAATGGCAATTACTTTAATGCCAATAATGAATATTGGAGGTATGCAATTATTTGTTATTTCAAATACCCATACACCAGAAAAAATACTACCTAAGTCTAAAGAAATTTCTATCAGATTAATTGCTATATACTCATCATTAACTTTAGTCTGCGCTTTCTTCTATAAAATTTTTGGAATGAGTTTTTTTGATAGCATTGTACATTCAATGACAACGATAGCAACTGGAGGATTTTCCAATTACAACGAATCTATCGGTTATTTTGACAGTGGATTTATTGAACTAACAGCTATTATCTTTATAATTCTCGGAAGTGTACCATTTATTGCTTATATTAAATATTTGGGAGGTGATAAAAAAATATTTATTAGCGATACCCAAATAAAAACTTTTATAAAAATCTTAATTTTTTCTATTTTTATAATTTTTCTTTACTTATCTATAAAAAATCAGAGCATATTTGAAATAAACTTCAGAGAAGTATCTTTCAATGTTGTTTCAATTTTAACTGGAACTGGATATGTAACAAATGATTTTAGTAAATGGGGTCAGTTTCCACTTATTTATTTCTTAATATTAATGTTTATAGGTGGTTGCGCTGGATCTACTGCTTGTGGTATTAAAATATTTAGGGTTCAAATACTTTATCAATTTATATCAAATCAATTAAAGAGAATTATTTATCCAAGAGGAATATTTAATATTAAATACGATAAAAATAATGTTGATGAAAAATTTATGGCATCAATTATTTCTTTCATATTCTTATATATATTAATTTTCTTTGTTATTACTGCTTTGCTATCTGTAGATGGTTTAGATTTCATTACAGCTATATCTGCTGCTGCCACATCTATTTCAAATGTTGGACCTGGATTAGGCGATGTAATAGGTCCAAATGGAAATTTTTCTTACCTGTCTAATTTTTCAAAATGGATCTTGAGTATAGGAATGATACTAGGAAGGTTGGAACTATTTGCGGTACTTGTATTATTTATTCCCTCCTTTTGGAGAAAATACTGATGATTAAAAAAGAGGAAAAAATTTCAAATTTATTTAAATATTATTTTGATATTCGAATGTTAAGAATATTACTTCTTGGTGCAATAAGTGGTTTTCCATGGGTTTTAATAGGAAGCAGTTTATCTCTATGGCTAAAAGAAGAGGGGTTAAGTAGATCAACAATAGGATGGGCAGGTCTGATATTTGGAGTGTATGCATTCAACTATTTGTGGGCGCCTTTAATTGACAGGATACAAATTCCTTTTCTAACAAAAAAAATTGGTCACAGGCGCGGCTGGATAGTTTTAATGCAGTTGGTAATTTTAATTTCATTAATACTATGGAGTTTAATAAATCCATCTGAAAACTTAGCTTTACTAATATCTATTGGTCTGGTTATAGCTATTGCCTCATGCACACAAGATATAACTGTTGATGCCTTAAGAATTGAGCAAGTAGGAGAACATGAAACTAGGTCTATGGCAGCAGGTGCAGCCATGGCTGTTGTTGGTTGGTGGACTGGTTATAAGCTTGGTGGCGTTATAGCTTTGTTCACTGCAGAATATTTCGAAAAAATTGGTGTTAATAATTACTGGCAAGCAACTTTTATAGTTATGGGTGTTGTAGTAATTTTAATGAATATTGCACTAATGTTTGTTCATGAAAATAGTTTTACAGAAAGAGTTTTATCTCAAAAAAAGACAGATGAAATAATTAAAAATAAACTTGGAAATAATAATTTTTTAACAATAATTTTATCTTGGTTATCAGGCACTATAGGAGGTCCAGTAATAAGTTTTTTTAAGAAAAATGGATTTTCAATAGCAATAGGAATTTTAGGATTTGTTTTCTTATTTAAAATTGGGGAAGCTTTTTTAGGTAGAATGTCTATCGTTTTTTATAAAGAGCTTGGTTTTTCAAAATCAGATATTGCAATATATTCAAAAACACTTGGATGGATTACAACAGTTGTATTTACATTGTTGGGTGGACTGTTTGCAATAAGATCTGGAACAGTCAAAACAATGTTTATAGCAGGAGGTTTGATGGCTATAACAAATTTAATGTTTACACTTCTTGCTTGGAGTGGAAAATCTGAATTATTATTCGCTGCAGCTGTTATATTTGATGATATTGCAGCTGCATTCGCAACTGTAGCATTTGTAGCATTCATATCTTTACTTGTAGATAGAACTTATACAGCTACACAATATGCACTTCTTGCATCAATAGGAACAGCAGGTAGAACTTTGCTAGCATCATCATCAGGATCTTTGGTGGATTGGTTAAACGGTGATTGGGGAATTTTTTTCATTCTAACTGCGTTAATGGTTATCCCGTCACTAGTTTGCTTATGGTTTATAAGAAAAAAGTTAAAACTCAGTGAAAAATAATTTTATCTACAATTCCGAATTTTCTAATATTTATGAAAGACCAAATATTAATTCAAATGTTAGTACACAGATATTATTTGGCGAAAACTTTAGTATTTTAAAAAAATCTAAAAACTTTTATAAAATTAAAATTGATACTGATAATTATGTTGGTTTTATCAAAAAGTTAAAACTTTTTAATAAATACCAAACTTCACATAAAATTTATGTACTAAAATCAAAAATATATAAATTATCTAAAGAAAATAAATTTACGTACACAGGTAAAGATTTACCATTTGCAAGTAAAATTCAAATTTTAAACAAATACAAATCCTATTTAATGTTTAAGAAAAATTTTTGGATTAAGAAGGATGATGTTAAACCAATAAATCATAAGATTAAAAATTTTATATATATTGTAAACCTTTTTAGAAATATAAAATATAAATGGGGAGGTAAAACTTTTAAAGGCATTGATTGTTCTGGTTTAGTGCAAATAATTTACAATTATAATAACAAATTTTTCCCAAGAGATACTGTTGACCAGATCAAGTTTAAAAAGGGACTTAAATCCAAAAAAAAATTTAAAAAAGGTGACATTGTTTTTTGGAAGGGGCATGTTGGAATTTGTATAAATTCAAAAAAATTTATACACGCTTATGGACCAAGAAAAAAAGTTTTGATAATGCCAATAAATCAAACGATTAAACTTATTGAAAAAACTGCTGGTTTAAAAGTTAAAAAAATTTATTCAATTTAATTATCTTCTCTTCCAAAATTTGGCTCAGAAACATCTTGTTTAAGTTCAATAATTTGACTTCTAACTTTTTTAGAGTTTTTTAATTTTTTTAATATTTTTGTATTTTCAGAATTAATTATATTTTTCTTAAATTGATTTAAATTTTTTATAAATAAATTAATTGCCTCTAACATATTCTTTTTATTACTAAAGAATATATCTCTCCACATAATTTCATTGGATGCTGCTGTTCTTGAGAAATCCCTTAATCCTCCAGCACTAAATTTAATAATATTTTTTTTGTATTTCTTTTGAAAATCTAACGCTGTTGTGATTAAATTATAGGAAATTAAGTGTGGCAAATGACTGGTAATAGAAAAAATTTTATCATGCTCATCAGCCTTCATTATAATTGTTTTTGAGCCAATT
The DNA here is from genome assembly GCA_902603665.1 of uncultured Pelagibacteraceae bacterium. Lineage (GTDB taxonomy): Bacteria > Pseudomonadota > Alphaproteobacteria > Pelagibacterales > Pelagibacteraceae > Pelagibacter. Next base: position 32,324 of record CACKVV010000001.1, read on the forward strand.
ATTTTCCAAAATTTTAATAGTTTTTTTTGCTTTGTTTTATTTTTATCTTCAAAAACAATACACCATTTATTAAGAAATAAATTTTTTGTACCATGAGTTGGTCCACTAACCTCTGAACCTGCAATTGGATGACTCATAATCCATGTTAATGATTTATTTAATTCTTTATTTTTGATTTTTAAAACATTCAATTTAGTTGATCCTATGTCAGTAATTATACAATCTGATTTAATATACTTATTTAGCATAGGAATTATTTTTTTATATTCACTCATGGGAGTGCTTAATATTGCGAAATCAACATCAGATATATTTTTATCAAGCCTATCAAGAATGAATATTTTTGAATTAATACTCTTGATTTGCCTCTTATATTTTTTTGATTTTTCAAAAACTAGTATTTGCCTTGAAATTTTTTTATTTATAGATGCTCTCAAAAGAGAGGATCCAATTAATCCACATCCTATAATCAATAATTTTTTAAACATTTTTAAATATCAGTGACATCTGTTTTAAAAAAAATTTATTCTCTTTAACATTGCCTATTGTTAATCTTAAACAATTTTTTATTCCATATGCATACATCTCTCTTAATATGATTCCTCTATTCTCAAGTTTTCTTGAGATAAAGTTTGATGAGAATTTACAGTTTTTAAAGTTTAGTAAAAAGAAATTTGCTGTAACTTCATTCGTGGTGATGTCATATTTTTGTAACTCACTTTTAATTTTTTTACACCAATAAGTATTATGTTTTATAGAATTTTTTATATGTTTGTTGTCATATAAAGCCTCCACAGCACAATCTTGTGCAAATTTATTTACATTAAATGGTGGTTTAATTTTATAAAGTTCTTTAATTATTTTTTTGTCACCATACCCCCAACCAACTCTTAATGCTGCAAGGCCATGAATTTTTGAGAATGTCCTTAATATAAAAACATTGCTAAAATTTTTAAAAATATTTAAGGCTGGCGAGTAATCTTTGTTCATCATATATTCAAAGTACGCATCGTCCACAACCAATAATATTTTCTTATTTAATTTTTTTCTTAATTTTAATAATTCTTTTTTTGTTAAATAAGTACCTGTAGGATTATTTGGATTTGCTATAAAAACTATTTTTGTGTTTCTACCTACTTTTTTCAAGATCTCATCCACAGAAACTTTAAAATTTACTTCTTTTGAGAACTTAACCTTAGCACCAACAATTTTTGCATAGATTCTGTACATTAAAAAACTGTACTGCGGTACGACTACTTCATCACCCTTATTAAGAAATAGTGTACATATCATTTGTATTATTTCATCTGATCCTGCTCCACATATAATTTTTTCTTTATTTAAATTAAATTTCTTTGAAATAGTTTCTATTAATTTTTTAAACTTACTATCGGGATATTTTGAAATATTGTTATTTCTATTCTTTAATATGTTTCTTACTCTTTCCCCTGCACCGAAAGCCGACTCATTTGCTGACAGTTTAATTACTTTTTTTTTAGAGCTTAATAATGACCTTCCTGGCTTGTAGGTGACGAGATCTATTTTCCTAAAATTTGGTACATTCATATCGATAATTATTAAAGTGAATATTTATATATTTAAACAAAAGAAGCAATTAATTCCAAAAAAATTGACATGTAAATACCTATCTTGTAAAAGTTTCCTGCGCTGATTTAAACTGAATTGCGAGCGCTATAAAAAACCTGCTAAACAAGTTTTTTTACCTCTCAATTCGCTAAATCTTAAATTTATTATGAATAAATTAAAACAGGTAAAAAATATTATAATAACAAAACCACAAAAATTAGATTGTGGAAAAGAAATTTCAAATTTTCCAATTTCATATGAGACATATGGGACTCTTAACGAAAAAAAAGATAATGCTATTTTAGTATTTCATGCATTAACAGGTGATCAATTTGCTTCTGGAAAAAATCCTATTACAAATAAAGATGGCTGGTGGAGCTACGCACTTGGATCAGGAAAAGCTATAGATACAGAGAAATTTTTTGTTATATGCGCTAACGTAATTGGAGGGTGTATGGGTTCATATGGTCCAAGCACAATAGATGAAGAAACAGGTAAACCCATAGGGACAAATTTTCCAGTTATAACAATTAATGATATGGTTAATGCTCAATACAATCTACTTGAGCATTTTAAAATAGATAAATTATTTGCAGTTATCGGCGGGTCCATGGGTGGTATGCAGGTATTACAATTTGTTTCAAATTTTCCGGATAAAGCACATATTGCAATACCGATTGCCTGTACATCTAGTCATTCTGCACAAAATATTGCATTTAATGAACTTGGAAGACAAGCAATACTTGCTGATACTAATTGGAAAAATGGTTTGTATGAACAAAATAAAACAAGTCCTGATAAAGGTTTGGCTGTTGCTAGAATGGCGGCACATATTACTTATTTGTCGAAAAAAGGTCTCCAGGAAAAATTTGGTAGAAAGTTACAAGAGAGAGATGATTTAAAATTTAGTTTTGATGCAGATTTTCAAATTGAGAGTTATCTTAGATACCAAGGATCAGTGTTTGTAGATAGATTTGATGCAAATAGTTACTTGTATATAACTAGAGCGATGGATTACTTCGATTTATCAAAACAATTTAATGGTAATCTATCAGCTGCTTTCAGTAATACAACTTCTAAATTTTTTGTAATTTCATTCACTTCAGATTGGCTATATCCAACTGCTGAAAATAGAGAAATAGTTATAGCGCTAAACGCAATTGGTGCAGATGTTGGTTTTGTAGAAATAGAATCTGACAAAGGACACGATTCATTTCTTCTAGATGTACCTGATTTTTTAGATACTCTAGGGAACTATTTAAAAACAAACTATAAAACTGTGAATGAAAAAAGAATTTAAAGTTATTTCTGAGCTAATATCACAAAATTCTAAAGTTTTAGATGTTGGATGCGGCGATGGAGAATTAATGAAGTTTCTTAAGGATAATAAAACTTCTAAAATACGTGGTTTAGAAATTTCAAAAAATAGAGTTCAAAATTGTCTATCAAAAGGTTTGACTGTAATAGAAGGAAATGCAGAAAATGACTTACAACAATTCCCAAATAATTCATTCGATTTTGTTATTTTAAGTCAGACGCTTCAAGCTTTCTTAGATCCTGAAAAAGTTATCGCCGAGCTTTTGCGAGTTGGTAAAAAAGCAATTGTTACTATACCAAACTTTGGTTACTGGAAAGTTCGTATTAATTTATTAATTAAGGGCACAATGCCTGTTACAGAAAACCTTCCTAATGAATGGTATAATACACCTAATTTACATATGTGCACTTTGAGGGATTTTTTCAATTTTTGTTCAAAAAGAGAAATAAAAATTTTTAAATCTTTAGCATTAAAAAATAACAAAACTCTAAATTTAAGTGCTAAAAATTTAGCATGGAGAAATTTAGAATCGCAATTAGGTATTTTTTTAATAGAGAAATAAATGAATGTTGAAATTATAAAATGTCTAGAAGATAATTATTCTTATTTAATTATAGACAGTAACAAAAATGCATGTGTTGTAGACCCAAGTGAAGAAGGACCAGTAATTGCTTCTGTAGAAAGTAATCAAGCTAATTTAAAGTATATTTTAAACACGCATCATCATTTTGATCATATTGGAGGAAATTTAAATTTAAAAAAGAAATATAATGCCAAAGTAATAGGATATGTAGAAGATAAACATAGAATACCTGGAATCGATATAGATTTGAAGGATAAAGAGATTTGGAGCAAAGATGAATTTAGTTTTCAAGTATTCCATATACCAGGACATACCTCTGGGCACATATGTTTCTATTTCAAAAAAGAAAAATTATTATTCACTGGAGATACATTATTCTCTTTAGGATGCGGAAGAATATTTGAAGGCACATATGAGCAAATGTTTTCCTCGCTTCAAATATTTAAAAAATTTCCTAAAGATACAAAAATATTTTGTGGACATGAATACACAATGAAAAATGCAGAGTTTTGTAAAATTCAAGATCAACAAAATGAGAAGTTAAACAAAAAATTTGAAAAAATAAAAAATTTATTAGATAAAGGATTGCCAACTATACCAACCACAATTGAGGACGAGCTAGATTGCAACATTTTTTTAAAATCTGAAGATTTGGAAACATTTTCAAAATTGAGAGATTTAAAGGATAATTTCTAAGTTATTCAGCTTGACTATAATTTGACCCTGACTATATTGCTGTTTATAAAAATTAGGTCTAATTATGTCGTTCGCAGTAATAAAAACAGGTGGAAAACAGTATAAAGTGCAAGCTGGAGAAATAATTAAGATTGAAAGATTAGAAGATTCGAAACCTGAGACTAAATTGGAATTTAACGAAGTTTTAGCTTACGGAGATGATAAAAATCTTGAATTAGGAGAACCAACTATTTCAGGAGCTAAAGTTGAAGCAGACTTAATTAAAAATGGAAAAAATAGAACAGTATTAATTTTTAAAAAAAGAAGAAGAAAAAACTCTAGAAGAAAAAATGGACATAGACAGCAGTTTTCTTTAATTAGAATAAATAAAATTTTTGCTAAAGATGGAAAGATAATTTCAGAGGCGGAAATAAAAAAGGAAGCTTCAAAAGAAATAAAAACTCCAACTAAGGAAGTTTCAAAATAAATAGGTAAACTATGGCAACAAAAAAAGCTGGTGGATCGTCAAGGAATGGTAGAGATAGTGCTGGACGTAGGCTAGGAGTAAAAAAATATGGTGGCCAGTTTGTTGTTCCTGGAAATATAATAGTAAGACAAAGAGGAACAAAAATTTTCCCTGGAGAAAATGTAGGGATGGGAAAAGATCATTCAATTTTTTCTGTAGTTGAAGGTAAAGTAGAATTTAAAAAAAGTAAGTCAGATAGAACTTACGTATCTGTAAAACCCAATTAAATCTCACAACTCCTAACATAGTTGTATCATGAAATTTTTAGATCAAGTAAAGATATACGTAAAAGCTGGCGATGGTGGATCAGGATCACCTAGCTTCAGAAGAGAAAAATTTGTTGAATTTGGAGGTCCTGATGGTGGAGACGGTGGTAAAGGCGGTTCTGTAGTACTTACATCAGAAAGAAACTTAAACACACTTATAGACTTTCGATATCAACAACACTTTAAAGCACAAAGAGGCGGCGATGGTAGTGGAAAAAATAAAACAGGGAAAGGTGGTGAAGTTCTTTTTCTAAAAGTTCCTGTCGGTACACAAGTTTTTGAGGAAGATAACAAAACTTTAATCTATGATTTTAAAAATGAAAATGAAAAATTTGTTGTTGCTATAGGAGGAAAGGGAGGATTTGGGAATACAAGATTCAAATCTTCAACTAATCGTGCCCCAAAAAAATTTACTAAGGGATCTAGAGGAGAGGAATTTTGGATATGGCTTCAACTCAAAACTATTGCTGATATTGGAATTATAGGACTTCCTAATGCTGGTAAATCTAGTCTACTTGCATCCATAACAAGTGCCAACCCAAAAATAGCAAATTACAAATTTACCACTTTAAATCCAAATTTAGGTGTCACAATTTATGATGATAAAGAAATAACACTGGCAGATATACCTGGTCTAATAGAGGGAGCACATACAGGAACTGGCTTGGGTATTAAGTTTTTAAAACATATAGAAAGATGTAAATCTCTATTACATTTAATAGATATTACAGAAAACAATCTTGAGGAGTCATATAATCAAGTAAGAAATGAATTGGGCGAGTATAGTAGTGATCTCTTGAAAAAAGATGAATTAATAGTTTTAAACAAGATAGATTTATTGGATGAAATAGAAGTAAATGAAAAAGTAAAAAACTTTAAAAAAAAAACAAAAAAAAATGTATTACTATTATCTACACTTAGAAAAGACGCATTAATGAAAGTCAAAGCTAAATTAATAAATTATGTATCTTAAAGACTCAAAGACTGTTGTTGTAAAAATTGGCTCTTCTCTTCTTATTGATAAAGATAAAAAAATAAGGGGAAAATGGTTAAATGAATTTGCAAAAGATATTAAAAATTTAAAAAATTTAAAAAAAAACATAATTATTGTTAGCTCAGGCGCTATAGCGCTTGGCTGTAAAAAACTTAAATTAAGTAAAAAAAATCTAAAATTAGATAAAAGTCAGGCTGTAGCATCAATTGGACAAATCGAATTAATGAATTTGTTTAAAGAATTTTTCAGTCCAAAAAAAATTAATCTTTCACAAATATTATTAACTCTTGAGGATACTGAGAAAAGAAGAAGAGCAATTAATGCTAAAAGAACATTTGAGAATCTGTTTAGTTTAGGTTTTATCCCAATAGTTAATGAGAATGATAGTATTGCAACATCTGAGATTAAATATGGTGACAATGACAGATTAGCTTCAAGAGTTGCACAAATTTCAGGTGCTGATTGTTTAATCTTATTATCCGACGTTGAAGGATTATATACAAAAAATCCAAAAATAAATAAAGAAGCAATATTAATAAAAGAAATAAGCACCATTGATGATAAGATTGAAAAAATCGCAACGAAAAGTATAAGTGAGCACGGAACTGGTGGCATGAAGACTAAGATTGATGCAGCAAGGGTTTGCCAACTTTCAGGATGTCATATGGCAATTGCAAATGGTTTAGTTCATAGACCTATTCAAAAAATTTTATCAGATAATAATTGTACTTGGTTTTTGCCAAATATATCAAAATTAGACGCTAGAAAAAAATGGATTATAAGTTCTATTTCTCCAAAAGGAGATGTAATAATTGATGACGGTGCTTTAAACGCCCTAAGAAAAGGTAAGAGTTTGTTGGCTGCTGGTATTAGAACTGTTAGAGGAAATTTTAATAAAGGAGATCATATTAAAATTTTAGATAAAAACATGAATGAATTTGCTCGTGGCTTGAGTAGCTTCACATCGGCTGAAATAAGTAAAATTAAAGGGCAACATTCAAAAACAATTTCAAGTTTATTGGGATATGTTTCAAAATCGGAAGTTATTCATAAAGATGATATGGTAAGAATATAATGAGTAAATATTTAATAAAATTAGGACAAAATTCAAAAAAAGCACATGAAATTATAGATACTAAAATTAAAAATAACGTCCTTAAAAGTTTTGCAAAATTAATTTTTAAAAATAAAAATAAAATTCTACTAGAAAATTTAAAAGATATAAGATTCGCAAAGAAAAAAGGTCTTAAAGAAAACTTGGTTAATAGATTAGAGCTTAACAATGAGAAACTTAATTCAATAATAGAAGCAATTAAAACTGTTATAAAACTAAAAGATCCAGTCAATTATGAATTGAGCAAATGGGCAAGACCGAATGGGTTAAAAATTAAAAAAGTAAGCATACCAATTGGAGTTATTGGGGTGATTTATGAAAGCAGACCAAATGTTACTGCAGATGTATCGACTTTATGTTTCAAATCTGGAAATTGTGTCATTTTAAGAGGGGGATCAGAAGCTTATTTTACCAATAAAATTTTAGCTAACTATTTCCGAACTTCTCTAGCTAAACACAAAATAGATAAAAATTTTGTTCAATTTATCGAAAAGAAAGATAGGAAACTTGTGGATTTTATGCTCTCAAAAATGAGTCGATATATCGATGTAGTAATACCCAGGGGAGGTAAAAATTTAGTCAAGAAAGTTCAAGAATTATCAAATGTTGCAGTAATAGGTCATTTGGAAGGTATTTGTCATACTTACATAGATAAAGATGCAAATTTAAATATGGCAAAAAAAATTGTTAAAAACGCAAAAATGAGAAACACGAGTATTTGTGGCGCCACAGAAACTCTCTTGATACACAAAAATAAATTAAAAAATATCAACGAAATATTAGAAGAGTTAACAAAAAGTGGTTGTAAGATTTATGGTGATAAAACTATAAAAAAAAATTTTTCTGGAAAAACGTTAATAGCAAATAATAAAACTTGGTCTACTGAACATTTGTCATCAAAAATATCAGTCAAAGTTGTTCAAAATATTTTAGAAGCTATTGAGCATATAAACAAATACGGAACAATGCATACAGATGCTATTATTACGAATAATAAAAGGACAGCAAAATATTTTATTAAAAGTGTAAATAGCTCTATAGCAATTCAAAATTCTTCTACACAATTTGCAGACGGGGGTGAATTTGGATTTGGTGGAGAAGTTGGAATTTCAACAAACAAATTGCCTCCAAGAGGGCCTGTTGGTCTAAACCAACTTGTAAGTTACAAATACGAAATATATGGTTCAGGCCAAATTAGAAAGTAAAAAAAGAATTGGCATTCTTGGTGGAACATTTGATCCCGCGCACATAGGTCATATTAAAATTAGTAAAGTTGCAAAAAAAATTTTAAAACTTGATAAAATTATATGGGCAATAACAAGTAAGAATCCTTTCAAAAATGAAAGTTTAATTAATGTAAATAAAAGAATTGCATTTGCTAGAAAAATAAATTTAAAGAATAAATTTATAGAGGTTAAGTTTTATGAAAAAAAAATAAAATCTAATAAAACCATTCATTTAATTAAATTTTTAAAAAAAAAATCCAATGAATTATATTTTATTATTGGTGCAGATAACTTGATTAATTTTCATAAGTGGAAAAGTTACAAAGAAATTTTAAAGATATGTAAAATAATAGTTTTTGATAGAGATGGTTATAAAGCTAAAGCGATTAAATCCCCCGTTTATAAAAAATATAATAGGAAAAGCGTTGAATTTATTAAGTTTAATAAAGTCAAAATTTCATCTTCTCAATTAAGAAAAATTTGATACTCTAAATTTAATTAATGGATAAAATCTCCAGTTTAAAAAAAGAAATAATCAATACACTAGATTTTAATAAAGCAACAGATATAGTTTCCATTGATCTTGAAGGTAAATCATCAATGGCTGATTATATGATTATAGCGAGTGGAACTTCATCGAGACATATTCAAGCTTTATCGGAACAAGTTTTTGAAAAATTTAAGAAAAGTGGAATACAAAATTGTAAAATTGAAGGTAAAGAAAGTAACGATTGGAAGTTAGTTGATGGAATTGATTTAATTGTTCACATTTTTAATCCTGAAAAAAGGAAATTTTATGAATTAGAAAAGATGTGGTCTGAATTAATACCTAAAGAGAAATTAATTATATGAGATTTAAAATTAAAAATTTATTAATTATTATTTTAATTTGTAATTTTTCAACGATTTCAAAATCTGCAAATGAAGATGATATTTATAAAAAAATAGATCTATTTAGTGAAGTACTAGATAAAATAAATAAAGAATATGTTGAAGATGTTAATCAAAGTGATGCGATGGATGCCGCTATAAATGGTGTATTACAATCTCTGGATCCTTACTCTGCATACATGTCTCCGGACTCATTTGAAAATATGCAAACCGAAACAAGTGGAGAATTTGGAGGTTTGGGGATTGAAGTAGGCATGGAGGCAGGTGTAGTAAAAGTGATTTCACCAATAGATAATTCTCCAGCTTCTAAAGTTGGAATTAAGGCAGGTGATTACATTGTAAAAATCAATGATATACAAGTTCAAGGTAAGTCTTTAACGGAGGCTGTAGATTTAATGAGAGGGCCTGTTGGAACTGATATAGAAATAACTGTTAGACGAGTTGGTGAGAAAAAGGCACTAACATTTGTTATTACAAGAGACATTATAAAAGTAGCTTCTGTTAAATCTGAAATCATTGATAATAAAACGGGATATATTAGGCTTACATCTTTCAATGAAAATAGCAGTGATCAGATAGAGGATAAAATAAAAGAGTTTAAAAAGAATGGAAAAGTTAAAAATTATATTTTAGATCTAAGAAATAATCCGGGTGGATTACTTTCTCAAGCTATAAAAATCTCCGATTTCTTTCTTGAAAATGGGGAAATAGTTTCAACCAAAAGTAAAAGAAAATTCGAAAATAGAAAATGGTTTGCAAAGAGAGGGGACGTTTTAAATGGAGAAACTATGATTGTGCTTATCAACTACGGCTCTGCATCCGCATCTGAAATAGTTGCAGGCGCACTTCAAGATCATAAAAGAGCAGTATTAGTGGGTGAAAGCACATATGGCAAGGGATCTGTTCAATCTATTATTCCTTTGAAAAATGATGGAGCAATAAGGCTTACTGTTTCAAAATATTATTTACCATCTGGAAAATCAATTTCTCAAGTAGGTGTTACACCTGATATTGAAATTGCAGAAGGGTCAGATGATTTTAGAATAAATACTGACACCGACAACCAACTCGATTACGCGTTAAAATTACTTAACGGTTAAAATGCAAGAAAAATTTAAAAAGTTGCCACTTAGAAGTGGAGTGGGAATAGTAGTATTAAATAAAGAGAATAAAGTTTTTTTAGCAAAAAGAATTGATAATCCAAAAAATTTTTGGCAAATGCCTCAGGGAGGTATCGACAAAGGTGAAGATAATCTAAAAGCAGCTTTAAGAGAACTAGAAGAAGAGACAAGTATTAAATCTGTAAAATTAATTAAAGAAATAGATGGTTTTACAACCTATTATTTACCCGAGAATTTGCTCGGAATAATTTGGAAGGGCAAATATAAAGGTCAAAGACAAAAATGGTTTATTGTAAAATTTATTGGAAATGATGAAGAAATAAATATTAAAACAAAATATCCAGAATTTTTAGATTGGAAATGGGAAGAATTAAGTAAGATTACCGATACAGTTGTAGAGTTTAAACTTCATGTTTATCAAGAAATTAAGAAAGAAGTTGAAAAGGTTATTAATTAATACTTATAGATTTTAAAATCTCGACTTTATGATTTAACAAAAATCTTTTTTGATCATTTAAATCATCTTTATTTAACTCTTTTTCGGCTTCTTGGATTTCATCTGAAACATGCTTTTTATTCGCATTTTTAATATCAAAAATTGAGCTTGTTAAAATAGATAAAGTATTATCTTTAAATTCAACAATACCGTCTTCAACATAAAAATTATGTTCCTCAGAGCCAGAAATAACTTTTATGATACCAGGTTTCAAAAATGAGATAATTGGTATATGGTCCTTTAAAATTCCCATTTCACCCTCATAAGCAGGAACAACTACTTCTGAAACATTTTCTTTTGAAAGAAAAGATTTTTCAGGATTAACAATATCTATATTAAAACCTTCACTCATTAAGCTGCTGCATCCTTAGCCATTTTTTCAGCTTTTTCTATAGCTTCCTCTATTGTCCCGACCATATAAAATGCTGCTTCAGGCAAGTGATCATACTCTCCTTTACAGATAGCATCGAAACCTTTTATTGTTGACTCTAAGTCTACTAATTTACCTGGAGAACCTGTAAATACTTCTGCAACAAAAAATGGTTGTGATAAAAATCTCTGAATTTTTCTTGCTCTAGCAACAATTAACTTATCCTCTTCAGATAGTTCATCCATTCCTAAAATTGCAATAATATCTTGCAGTGATTTGTAAGTTTGTAATACTTTTTGAACTTCTCTAGCTACTCTATAATGTTCATCACCAACAATTCTAGGGTCTAGAATTCTAGACGTTGAGTCTAGTGGATCAACAGCTGGATAAATACCTATTTCAGCAATTTGTCTAGATAATACAGTCGTTGCATCTAGGTGAGCAAATGATGTTGCTGGAGCTGGATCTGTTAAATCATCTGCAGGAACATAAATTGCTTGTACAGAGGTAATTGAACCTTTGTTAGTCGTTGTAATTCTTTCTTGTAAGTTACCCATGTCAGTAGCTAGAGTTGGTTGATATCCAACAGCAGATGGAATTCTACCGAGCAAAGCTGATACCTCTGAACCTGCTTGAGTAAATCTAAAAATATTATCAACGAAAAAAAGAACGTCTTGTCCCTCTTGATCTCTAAAATATTCAGCAACAGTTAAACCTGTCAGAGCCACTCTAGCCCTTGCTCCAGGAGGTTCATTCATTTGACCATAAACTAATGCCGCTTTTGAACCTGCTTCGTTTGTTTTAATAACTCCTGACTCTATCATTTCATGATAAAGGTCATTTCCCTCTCTAGTTCTTTCACCAACACCTGCAAAAACAGAAAATCCTCCGTGAGCTTTTGCAACGTTATTGATCAATTCCATTATAAGAACTGTTTTTCCAACGCCAGCTCCACCGAATAAACCAATTTTTCCACCCTTTGCATATGGTGCTAAAAGATCAATAACTTTAATTCCCGTTACTAAAACTTCTGTTTCAGTTGATTGATCGTTAAATTCAGGTGCAGATCTATGAATAGGCCAATTATCTGTTGGTTTAATTTCGCCCCTTTCATCAATAGGCTCACCAATTACATTAATGATTCTGCCTAAAGTTTCTGGTCCAACTGGAACCTTAATTGGAGCAGCTGTATCTGTTACTTCATCACCTCTTTTTAAACCCTCTGTTGCATCCATTGCAATTGTTCTTACACTAGACTCTCCTAAGTGCTGAGCAACTTCTAATACAAGTCTGTTTCCTCCATTATTACATTCTAATGCTGTTAATATTTCTGGTAATTCTCCTTCAAATTTAACGTCGACTACCGCACCAATAATTTGTGTAATTTTTCCTTTTCTCATAATTATAAACTTTCTGCTCCTGATATGATTTCAATTAGTTCTTTAGTAATTGCTGCTTGACGACTTCTATTATATTCAATAGTAAGTTTGTCAACCATTTCACCTGCGTTTCGAGTTGCGTTATCCATTGCACTCATTCTCGAACCCTGTTCGCTAGCTGAATTTTCTAACATCGCTTTAAAAATTTGAGTTGAAATATTTTTTGGAAGTAAATTTCCTAAAATTTCATCTTCATCTGGTTCAAACTCATAGTTCTCCTCCGAGGATTTGTTGTCTTTTTCCTCAGTTTTTAAAGGAATTATTTGCTGCTCTTGAGGAATTTGAGTAATTACATTTTTAAATTGATTATAAAATATTGTACATACATCAAACTCGTTATTCTCAAATTTTTCTATAATTATTTTTCCAACTTTGTCAGCATCAAAATAATTTGCATTTTTTGATTCTTTAAATGAAATATTTTCAATTATTTTATCCTGGTACAGTCTTTTTAATTGATCATATCCTTTAGAACCAACAGTAATAATTTTTAATGTTTTTCCAGAATCAGAAATTTTTTGAAAATAAGATTTTGCTTTTTTAATAATGTTTGAATTAAAACCGCCACATAGACCTCTATCTGCTGTTAATACAACACAAAGATGAACCTTATCATCCCCTGTACCAGATAATAACTTTGGTGCATTTTCCTTGTCTGAAACACCGCTAGACAGATTTAATATGATGTTATTCATTTTCTCAGAGTAAGGTCTTCCTCTTTCAGCGCTTTCTTGCGCTCTTCTCAACTTAGCTGCAGCAACCATTTTCATTGCTTTAGTTATCTTTTGTGTAGATTTAACGCTAGATATTCTTTTTTTTAAATCGTCTAAACTTGCCATTTTTTATGAGTTAAAAGTTTTTTTTAAATCCGAGATTAATTCTGTTAATACTTTTTCATTATCTTCATCAAGTTTTCCTGATGAATTAATAGAATCAATTATTTCAGGTTTTTCAGATCTACATTTTTCAATAATTTTAGTCTCAAATGTTGCAATATCTTTTTGTTCAATTTCATCTAAATGTCCTTTTACACCACAAAATACTGATATAACCTGTTCAGCAACTGTCATCGGTGAATACTGCTTCTGTTTTAAAAGTTCGGTTAGTTTTGAACCTCTATTCAAAAGTTTTTGAGTAGCGGCATCTAAATCAGAACCAAACTGTGCAAAAGCTGCCATCTCCCTGTATTGAGCCAGCTCTAGTTTCATTGATCCAGAAACTTTTTTCATTGCTTTAGTTTGAGCAGAGGACCCTACTCTTGAAACTGAAAGTCCAACGTTGATTGCGGGTCTAATTCCTTGATTGAATAGCTCTGTTTCAAGAAAAATTTGCCCATCTGTAATTGATATTACATTTGTTGGAATAAAAGCAGATACGTCTCCACCTTGAGTTTCAATTATTGGCAGTGCTGTCAATGACCCACCACCATGATCATCTCCTAGTTTTGCGGCTCTCTCTAATAATCTACTATGTAAATAAAATACATCACCTGGGTAAGCTTCTCTTCCTGGAGGTCTTCTTAATAACAGAGACATTTGTCTATATGCAACTGCTTGTTTTGATAAGTCATCATAAATAATTAATGCGTGCATTCCATTATCTCTAAAGTATTCTCCCATTGCACATCCTGTATATGGTGCCAGAAATTGAAGAGGGGCAGCATCAGAAGCGGTTGCAGCAACAATAGTTGTATACTCCATTGCTCCAGCTTCCTCTAAAGTCTTTTCAATTTGTCTTACAGTTGATCTTTTTTGACCAATGGCAACGTAAATACAATAAAGTTTTTGTTTTTCATCGCCAGACTCATTAATTTTTTTTTGGTTGATAATTGCATCAATTGCGACCGCAGTTTTTCCAGTTTGTCTGTCCCCAATTATTAATTCTCTTTGACCTCTTCCAATTGGAACCAAACTGTCAATTGATTTTAAACCTGTTTGCATAGGTTCACTAACAGATTTTCTTGGAATAATTCCAGGCGCTTTTACCTCAACCCTGCTTTTCTTAATACCTTTATCTAGAGCACCTTTGCCATCTATCGGATTTCCTAAACCGTCAACGACTCTTCCCAGAAGTTCTTTTCCAACTGGAGTATCAACAATAGCTCCTGTTCTTTTAACTGTATCGCCTTCTTTAACGGCTCTATCATCACCAAAAATTACAACACCCACATTTTCGCTTTCAAGGTTTAGTGCCATACCTTTTGATCCATCTGAAAACTCAACCATTTCTCCAGCTTGAACATTATCTAGACCATAAATTCTTGCAATACCATCGCCTACAGATAATACTTGCCCAACTTCCGAAACTTCAGCTTTGTCTCCAAATTGTTTAATTTGTTCTTTTAAAATCTTAGTTACTTCTGAAGGATTTATTTCCATTTATGCCTCTATCATTTGCTTTTGTATTTGATGTAATTTATTTTTAATGGAGGTATCAACCATAGTGCTACCTACTTTAATAACCAATCCACCAATTAAACTTGGATCATGTTTATAGTTTAATTTTATATTTGAGCCAAAATTTTCAGCTAATTCGTTTTTAACTTTGTCTATATCATTTTTATTTAACTCTTTAGCAGCTAAAAGTTCTGCTTTAATTTCTCCTCTAGATCTTGAACATACGTCTAGATAATCGTTAAATATTTTTTCTACGTAAAAGAATCTTCTCTTTTTAATTAAAAAACTGATAAATCTTTTTAACAATCCATTAAATTTATTTTGATTTGCAATCTCATCCATTATCTTAATTAGATCATCACTTTTTGTTGTTGGATTTTTAATCAATTCTCTAAAATCTGAACTTGTTTTTATTAATTTTAATAAAGCTGAGATTTGCTCTTCTACTTCTAAAAGAACATTGTTTTCAGATGCTAGCTCAAACAAAGCTTGAGAATAGGTATTATTTGATGTCACTGAAGTATTAATTTTAGTCAATTTAGTTCTCAAATATGAAGATGTTTTATAAAAATTTCGCTTAATTAACACACCAATTATCAGTCTTCAAGACTCAGATTTTAAAAAATGTATGTATTTAGTGGACTAATTGAAGCTTACTGGGTCAACATCAACTGTTAGTTTCATTCCTTTGGAAAATTTAATTTCTTTTAAGATCATTTTGAGTTTTTTTTGAATGTTGCTGTTTTTCTTCGCTCTTATTAAGAGCCTGCTTCTAAACTTTCTCTTAATTCTAAACACAGGCGCATTGACAGGACCAAGAATTTTTTCACTAATTTTACTTACAAGTTTATTCTTAAATTTTAAAGCTTCATCATATAATAATTTTTCATCTTCTGAGGTTAAAATTAATGAGATAAATCTTTCAAAAGGTGGGAGGTTGTTTTGTTTACGAAGTTCTAATTCATGATCTAAAAACTTAAATGGATCTTGATGAGTTATTTGATCAATTACTTCAGTTTTTAAATTTAAGGTTTGAAAATAAATATTTGCAGGCTTGCCTGTTCGACCTGCTCGACCTGAAAGTTGATGATATAATTGTAAATTCTTCTCTGCACTTCTTAGATCGTGTCCTTGTGAAGTTAAATCAATATCTAATACAACAATACAATTTAAATTAGGAAAATGAAAACCTTTTGAAATTAATTGGGTTCCGATAAGTATATTAATTTCTCCTGAAATAATTTTATCTAAAATTTTTTTTCCTGAAGCTTTATTCATTGTGTCACTTGAAAAAATATTTATTTTTTTTTTTGGAAATAATATTTCTGCCTCCTCGGCAATTTTTTCAACACCTGGTCCACTAAAAATAAATTCACAGTTATCTTGTTTTTTACATTTTCTATTTAAGTTAGAAGTGTAACCACAATAATGGCAGAGAAGTTTTTTATTATTTTTATGATAAACAAGATTGATTGAACAATTTGGACATGAAAATACATTCAAACATTTTTTACATAAAACATACGGAGCAAAACCTCTTCTATTAATAAAGAAAAGTATTTGATCACCTTTTAGAAGATGTTCATTTACTTTTTCTAAAGTTTTCGATGAAATAAATGACTTTTTTGCAAGTTTGTATTGGTTGAGATCTATAATATGATGATTGGGTAATTTTGCATCCTTATATCTTCTTTTCAACCTTGAATGATAATATTTTTCATTTTTAACATTTGCATAAGTTTCTATAGATGGAACAGCTGTTACTAAATTAATAGGTATATTTTCATTACTGGCACGAGCAATCGCCATATCTCTTGCATTATAAATTACTCCCTCATCTTGTTTATAAGATTGATCATGTTCTTCATCCACGGTAATCAATCCCAAGTTTTTAAAAGGTAAAAATAAGGATGATCTTGCACCAATAACCACTTTAATTTCACCCGACGCTAATCCACTCCAAATTATTTTTTTCATTTTTGGAGTTATTTTTGAGTGCCAAATAGCTGCCTCAAAACCAAAAAAATTCTTAAATTTCTTTTCAAATTCTCCCGTGAGACCAATTTCTGGTAATAAAATTAAAGATTGTTTTCCCTGATCAAGAATTTTTTTTATTGAATTAAAGTAAACAATTGTCTTCCCTGAGCCAGTTGTGCCTTGTAGTAAGTGTACTCTAAATTTGTCATCTTTTTTTATTATTTCTTTATAGGCTTTTATTTGCTCATTAGATAAATTAAATTGGTGTTTGCCGAACTTTTTAGAATATTTTTGATACTCTTCTTTTTTTTGCATTTCTATAGCTTTTCCACTTAGAAAGTGAAGCCTGAGTGTCATACCGAGTGGAATAAGATTATAATACGAAAACCAATTTAAAAAATTTATGGTTTGTTTTTTTAAAGATAGAATATTTAATCTTTCTTTAATTGATTTAATTTTAAAGTTTTTATTATTATTTTCCTCAAATTTATCCCATACAACACCCGTTATTGTTTTTGCGCCAAAAGGTACATTTACATAGTCACCTATATTTAATTTACTTTCACTTTCATAAGTAAATGGATGATCAAAAATATTGGGTAATAAAATCGGATATTTCATAATTGATATTATGAAATATATTAAGAGTGAATCTGTCTTTTTTCTACAGATAATGCCGCTTCTTTTATTGCCTCTGAAAATGTTGGGTGCGCATGGCAAGTTCTTGCTATGTCCTCTGAACTTGCACCAAACTCCATTGCGATAGCCATTTCAGCAATCATTTCTCCAGCATGTGGGCCTATAATATGTACTCCTAAAACTTTATCAGAAGTTGCATCAGCAAGTATTTTTACGAAACCTTCTGGTTCGTCTATTGCTTTTGCTCTTGAGTTTGCCATAAAAGGAAATTTTCCGACTTTAAAATTAATTTTTTTTTCATTTAATTGTTCCTCAGTTTTTCCTACTGAAGCAACCTCTGGAGTGGTATAAATTACACCAGGTATAATCTCGTAATTAACATGTCCTGATTGGCCAGCAATAAATTCTGCAACTGCTATTCCTTCCTCTTCCGCTTTGTGAGCTAACATAGGACCATCAATAACATCACCAATGGCAAATATGTTTTTAATATTTGTTTCAAAATTTTTATCTACTTTTACCTTTCCTTTTTCGTCAGTTTTAACTCCCACATTTTCTAATTTTAAACCGTTCGTGTATGGTCGTCTTCCAACTGAAATAAGGACAACATCAGCTTCTATATTGTTTTTCTTATTTTCTTTATCTATTACCTCTAGAATAACTCCATTTTCATTTTTTGTAATTTTTTCAACCTTGGTATTTAATTTAAATTTTATTCCTTGTTTTTTAAGTATCTTCATGAATTCAGTTGATATCTCACGGTCCATACCAGGTGTAATATGATCTAGAAATTCAACAACTTCTACTTCTGTTCCAAGTCTTGACCAAACTGAACCCATTTCCAAACCAATATATCCTCCACCAACTACAACCATTTTTTTTGGTAATTTTTCCAAGGATAATGCTCCAGTAGACGAGATTATTTTTTCCTCATCAAATTCTATTCCTGGTATTGATACAGGCTCTGAACCTGTACTAATTATTGCTTTTTCAGTCTCAATAACTGTTTCTTCTCCATCCCTAGAAACTACTATTTCATTTGAGCTCTTAAATGACCCTTTGCCTTTGAAATAAGAAACCTTATTTTTTTTGAACAAAAATTCTATTCCCTTTGTTAAAACAGTTACAGCCTTTTCTTTATTTTTCATCATCTTTCCAAGGTTCAATTTAATTTCACCAATTTCGATACCAATCTTTTCAAAATTTTTTGCCTTGTGAAAATTTTCAGATAAGTTCAATAAGCTTTTTGATGGAATACACCCTACATTTAAGCAGGTTCCACCAAGCGATCCTCTGGATTCAATGCATGCAGTTTTTAGACCTAGTTGCGATAATCTTATTGCACAGACATACCCACCAGGGCCACCACCAATTACTGTTACATCAAATTTTTCTGACATTTAAATATTTAAAAATAATCTCCTTGGATCTTCAAGGTTTTCTTTAACTGTTTTTAAAAAAGAAACTGAGTCTTTTCCATCTACAATCCTATGGTCATATGAAAGTGCAAGATACATTATTGGTTTTACTTTAATTTCATTATCTTGAACAACAGGTCTTTCAACAATATTGTGCATTCCTAATACACCTGACTGAGGAGGATTTAAAATCGGGGTAGACAACATTGAACCATACACTCCCCCATTGCTGATTGTAAATGTACCACCTTGTAAATCCTCAATAACTAAAGAATTATTTTTTGCTTTTTCTGACAGATTTTTAATTTCTTTCTCTATGTCAGCAAAAGACATTTCGTCAGCGTTTTTTAAAACTGGTACTACTAAACCTTTTTCAGTTCCAACAGCAAAGCTAATATTATAGTAATTTTTATATATTATTTCCTGTCCCTCTATTTCTGCATTTATTGCTGGAAATAATTTTAAACCAACCACGCAAGCTTTTACAAAAAAGGACATAAATCCAAGTTTAATTCCATATCTTGCCTGAAAATCTTCTTGATTTTCTTTTCGCATCGACATTATACCTGACATATCAACCTCATTAAATGTGGTTAACATTGCTGCATTTTCCTGGGCTTCCTTTAGTCTTTTTGCAATAGTCTGTCTTAACCTAGACATCTTAATTCTTTCCTCTTCACCAAATTGAATTTTTCTTTGGTTCGGTTGAGGATTGGCGCCCATCATACTAATTAAGTCACCTTTTAATATTCTGCCATCTTTTCCTGTAGGTTTTACTTGTTCTAAATCAATTTTTTTTTCTGCAACCATTTTTCTTACAGCAGGGGATAATATTGGATTTATTTTTGTTTCTTCTGCATTTGGCTCTAATACTTCATCTGTTAAAACAAATGGCTGTTCTTCATGTGGAGTTTTTAATACTTTTTGTTTTTTTTCTACATCCAAGCTTATAACATTGTCTTTTTCTTCAGTTTTTAATGTTTGTTCGACTTTAGTCTCAAATATTTTAGGGTTCTCCTCTACTTGGTCTTTTTGATCTTCTATAACTTGATTAGAAGGTTTATTTTCTGTTTTATTTGCAGTCTCTGAAATCACTCCTAAAACTGCTCCTACTTCAACTGTATCTCCTTCGTTGGCATTAATCTCTGCAATAACACCATGTATTGATGCTGGTACTTCTAAATTTACTTTATCAGTTTCAAGTTCAACTACAGCTTCATCTGCAATGACACTGTCGCCCTGTTTCTTTAACCACTTGGATACTGTTGCCTCAGTAATACTCTCTCCAAGCACAGGGACTAGAATTTTTTCACTCATTTATTCAAATACTTTATTAATAATTTCTTGTTGTTCTGAAAGATGTCTTTTTGCGTAACCTGTTGCAGGTGAAGCATCAGGATTTCTTCCTATATAAGAAATTTTACTATTTTTAGCCTTAATAGTTTCTAATGTCCATTGTATATAATCTCTTACTGAGAACCATGCGCCCATATTTTTTGGTTCTTCTTGGCACCAAAAAAAATTTGAATTATTTGCAAATGGTCTAAGTTCTTTTACAAGAGCTTTTGCAGGAAATGGGTATAATTGTTCAATTCTATACAATGCAACGTCATCAACTTTTAGTTTCTCTCTTGCTGCCAATAAATCAAAGTAAACTTTACCAGAACACATAATAACTTTTCTTATCTTTGATTTATCTTTTAATTTTAAAAAACCCTCAGCTTTAGGATCTAAAGCGTGATCCCAGAGTACTCTGTGAAATGTATTTTCTTTACTAAAATCCTCTATATTTGATACACATAATTTATTTCTTAGTAAGGACTTTGGTGTCATCATAATTAAAGGCTTTCTAAAGTCTCTATGCATTTGTCTTCTCAATGCATGAAAATAGTTAGCTGGAGTAGTGCAATTCATAATTTGAAGATTATCATTTGCACATAATTGTAGATATCTCTCCAATCTTGCGGAAGAATGCTCTGGACCTTGACCTTCATATCCATGGGGTAGCAGCATTACTAATCCTGAGGCTCTATTCCATTTCCTTTCTCCAGATGCAATAAATTGGTCAATAATTACTTGAGCACCATTAGCAAAATCTCCAAACTGTGCTTCCCACAAAGTAAGAGTGTTTGGTTCAACTAAACTATATCCATACTCAAATCCTAGGACTGCGAGTTCTGATAAAAAACTATCAACAATTTCAAAATTTTTTTGATATTTTGATATATTGTTCAAAGGAATATATCTGGAATTATCAATTTGATTTCTTAGAACGGAATGTCTTTGACTAAAAGTCCCTCTTCCTGAATCTTGGCCAACCAATCTAACTGGATATCCCTCCTCCAATAAAGAACCAAAAGCTAAAGCCTCTGCTGTAGCCCAGTCAATTCCAACACCTTGCTCAACTGTTTGTCTTCTGGAGTCAAGAATTTTAATAATTGTTTTATGAATATTTTTTTCTTGTGGAACAATATTAATTTTACTTGAAATTTCTTTTAAAATTTTAATGTCAGCTCCTGTAACACCTCGTCTATCTTTTCCTTTTTCTGGTTTGTATCTAGACCATGTTCCCTCAAACCATTCTATTTTTGGTTTATAGTCTTTCGCAGTTTTAAATTGATCATCTAACAAATTCTTAAACTCTTGAATTTTTAAATTTAGTTGATCTTTAGAGAAAAGATTTTCATTTACTAGTTTTTCTCCATAAATATTTACCGTAGACGGGTGTGATCTTATTTTTTTATACATTATAGGCTGGGTAAAAGATGGCTCATCTCCTTCGTTATGACCAAATCTTCTATAACAAATTAGATCAATAACCACATCTCTGTTAAATTTTAATCTAAACTCTGTTGCTACTCTTGTCGCGTAAACTACAGCTTCAGGATTATCTCCATTGACATGTATTATTGGTGCATCTACCATTTTCCCAACATCAGATGGATATGGTGATGAACGTGCAAATCTTGGGCTTGTAGTAAATCCTATTTGGTTATTTACAATTATATGAATTGTTCCTCCAGTGTTGTGACCGGGTAGCCCTGACATTGCAAAACACTCAGATACAACTCCTTGGCCAGCAAACGCAGCATCACCATGGATAAGAATAGGTATAACTTTATTTCTCTCTTTATCGCCATGAAAAAATTGCTTTGCTCGTGTTTGTCCTAAAACAACTGGATTTACAGCCTCTAGATGAGATGGATTATCTGTAAGACTGACATGTACCGAATTTCCATCAAATTCTCTGTTTGAGGAAGCTCCCAAATGATACTTCACATCTCCAGCACTATCTTTAACGTTACCACTCATTTCTCCAGCAAACTCATTAAAAATTCTTTTGTAAGATTTTTGTAAAACGTTTGCTAATACGTTTAATCGTCCTCTATGAGACATGCCTATTTTAACTTCTTTAATTTTAAACTGTCCTCCAATTTTTATGATCTGCTCTAATGCAGGTATCAAACTTTCCCCACCATCTAAGCCAAATCTTTTGGTTCCAACGTATTTTGTATGTAAAAACTTTTCAAAACCTTCAGCTTGAATAAGCTTATTTAAAATTGCATCTTTTCCATTGTTAGTAAATTTTAATGCATTCTCATCTTTTTCAACTCTATCTCTAAACCATTTTCTTTCAGTTGGATTGGAGATATGCATGTACTCATAACCGACTGGACCACAATAAGTTTTCTTTAAGAATTGAAGTATCTCTCGTACGCTTGCTTTCTCCCTGTTTATTACACCATTAAGTTCAATTTTTTTATCGTAGTTTTTCTTATCAAAACCATAATATTCAGGATGTAACTCATCTAAATATTCTGTCGTCATCATTTCTAGAGGATCTAACTTTGCAAGTAGATGTCCTCTTAGCCTATAAGCTCTTATAAGTGCTACAGCACTTATGGATTCTTTGTTGGAATTTGCAACTACTTGAAAATTAAATTTATCAGATACATCTTTGGATGCATTGCCATTTTTTTCTATTATTTTTTCTGTATGATTGGAATTTATTCTTACCCCTTCAGGTTTCCATGATGGTCCATTAATATCATTTAAAATAACTTCTGCTTCGTCCTGAATACCTTCAAAATAATCTTTCCAACTATCTGCAAGATTTGGATCTTGGTTCAAAAATCTTACATACATCTCCTCTATAAATGCACTATTTGTCTTATTCAGGAATGACGTTTTTTTATACTCTAAGTTTTTTGAAGATGACATTTGTCTATATCGTTAAGCTATATTACTAAAAAAATATTATCAACTAGACAATTTATTAAAAAGAGTTTTCCCTATCTCAGAAGGGGATTTTGCAATTGTAATACCACATTCTTCCATTTTTTTTATTTTATCTTCTGCGCCACCTTTACCTCCTGAAATTATTGCACCAGCATGCCCCATTCTTCTACCAGGAGGTGCTGTTAATCCTGCTACAAATCCAACTATTGGTTTTTTTATATTATGATTTTTTACAAACTCAGCAGCCTCTTCTTCTGCTGTTCCTCCTATTTCACCTATCATTAAGATTGATTTTGTATCCTCATCATTCAAAAAAAGATCTAAGCAATCAATAAAATTTGTTCCATTAATAGGATCCCCACCAATACCTATACAAGTAGTTTGCCCTAACCCATTTTCAGTTGTTTGAGCAACAGCTTCATAAGTTAATGTTCCTGATCGCGAAACTATACCAACTGATCCTTTTTTATGAATATTTCCAGGCATAATTCCTATTTTGCATTCATCTGGCGTGATGATGCCTGGGCAGTTAGGTCCAATTAATCTTGATTTAGATTTATTTAAATGCTGTTTAACTCTTAACATATCAAGGACAGGTATACCCTCTGTCACACAAACAATTAATTCTATGGATGCATCAATTGCCTCTATAATTGCTGATGAAGCAAATTTTGCTGGCACATAAATCATTGATGCATTAGCGCCTGTTTTATCTTTTGCCTCTTTAACAGTATTGAAAACAGGTCTTTCAAGATGCGTTTGACCTCCTTTGTTTGGAGTAACACCTCCAACTATATTTGTTCCATATTTTATTGCTTGTTCAGAGTGGAAGGTACCGTTAGCACCAGTAAAACCTTGGCAAATAACTTTTGTATTTTTATTAACTAAAATAGACACAAATTATCTTATCGCCTCTACTATTTTTTTTGCAGCATCATCTAAATTTTCAGCTGGAATTATTTTTAAACGTGACTTTTTTAAAATTTCTTTTCCCTCTTTGAAATTTGTACCTGCTAATCTTACTACTAATGGAACTGAGATATTTATTTCTTTAGCAGCATCAACTACCCCTTGAGCAAGAATATCACATCTCATTATGCCTCCAAATATATTAATCAATATTCCTTTAACATTAGCATCAGATAGAATTAACTTAAATGCAGCTGAGACTTTTTCTTTAGAGGCTCCTCCTCCAACGTCTAAGAAATTCGCTGGTTCTTCGCCATAGAGTTTTATTATGTCCATAGTAGCCATTGCAAGACCAGCTCCGTTGACCATGCAGCCTATACTTCCATCTAGTTTGATATAAGCAAGATCATGTTTACTCGCCTCTATTTCTGTTTCATTTTCTTCACTGAGGTCTCTGAACTTTAAAATTTCTGATTGTCTAAATAATGCATTACTATCAAAGTTCATTTTTGCATCTAAACAAACAACAGAATTAGTTTTAGTAAGTATTAATGGATTGATTTCAACTAAATTTGCATCCGTATCTATAAACATTTTATATATCGATTTAATTAGGTGAATTGCTTCTATCTTAGCTTCATTTTTTAGACCAAAAATATTTATAATTTTTTCACAGTCATCATCTAAAATTTCATTTATTAAATCAATTTTAGTAGTAATAATTTTTTCGGGTGTTTCTATAGCAACTTTTTCTATATCCATTCCGCCTTGATCACTGGATATAAATGCTATCTTTGAGCTTGCTCTATCAACTAAACATGATAAATAAAATTCTCTTTCAATATTAGAAGACTCTTCAACATATAACCTCTTTACTTCTCTTCCACTAGGTCCAGTTTGATGAGTGACTAGATTTTTCCCTAAAAGTTTTAATGCTTCTTTTTCTAAATCTTTTAAATTATCTATAATTTTTACACCACCACCTTTTCCTCTTCCCCCAGCATGGATTTGTGCTTTTAAAACATATTTTTCAGTATTTAAATTTTTTGCTTTTTCAACTAGATCTTTTACGTTGAGAGCAAAATAACCGTTTGGGACATTTGCGCCGTATTTCTTTAGAACTTCTTTAGCCTGATGCTCATGTATATTCATGACCTACTTCTTTAAATCTGGATCAATTGCAGATGCAGCATCCCATAGTTTTTTTACAGCCTCAATTGAGTGATCAAATTGTTCTTTTTCTATTTGATCTAACTCAATAACTTCAATTTTGTCTATTCCTTTATTATTAATTACAACTGGTACACCTGCATAGATACCATTCACTCCATATTCTCCATTCAGATATGCAGCACATGGTAAAACTTTATTCTCATTATTCATGTATGCTTTTGCCATTTCAACACCAGAAGCAGCTGGTGCATAAAAGGCAGAACCCTTTTCTAGGTACTTTACAATTTCTGCTCCACCGTCTCTGGTCCTTTGATTAATACTTTCTAGTCTTTCCTCTGATATTTTTCCCTGTTTAACAAATTCATTAAGCGGTTTTCCTGAGATTTTTGTAAATCTTGGTAAAGGGACCATCGTATCTCCATGACCTCCCATTACCATTGCATGAATTTCTTTAACTGGAACATTCAGTTCTAAAGACAAAAATAATTTAAATCTTGAACTATCCAAAATACCAGCCATACCAACAACTTTGTTTGTTGGTAATCCCGAGTATTTTTGAAATGCCATAACCATTACATCCAAAGGATTAGTAATACATATTACAAAAGCATTAGGTGAATATTTTTTAATTCCTTCTGCAACTTGTTTTATTATTTTTAGATTAATTCCTAGAAGATCATCTCTACTCATCCCTGGTTTTCGAGGAACGCCTGCAGTAATAATAATTACATCTGAATCTTTAATATCTTCATAATTATCTGTTCCTGAAAATTTTACATTAAATCCATCTACTGATGAAGATTGTGCGATATCAAGTGCTTTTCCTTTTGCAATTCCACTAGCCACATCAAATAGTACAACCTCATTGGCTAATTCTTTGAGACCAATTAAATGAGCTAAAGTTCCACCAATTTGCCCTGCTCCTATTAATGATATTTTGGTCATATTATTTCATTGTTGGCATAACAAATTCAGGATTCATTCTTATTCCTGAAGGCCATCTAGATGTTATTGTTTTTAATTTTGTATAAAATCTAACACCCTCTGGACCATGCATATGCTGATCTCCAAATAATGAACGTTTCCACCCTCCAAAACTGTGAAAGGCTACTGGAACTGGTATTGGAATATTAATTCCCACCATTCCAACTTTAATTTTATTTGCAAAAGTCCTACCTGTATCTCCATCTCTTGTATAAACACTGGTCCCATTTCCAAACTCATGATCGTTTATTAGATTTATAGCCTCGTCAAAATCTTTTGCTCTTACTACTGACAATACAGGTCCAAAAATTTCTTCTTTGTAAATTCTCATTTCCTTTTTTACATTATCAAACAGACAGCCACCAATGTAATAACCTTCCTCATATCCTTGCAATTTTATATCCCTGCCATCAACAACTAATTTTGCACCTTCTTGTACTCCCAAATCAACATATCCTTTAACTTTCTCGAGATGTTCTTTGGTTACTAATGGACCCATTTCTGAAGATTTATCCATTCCTGGTCCCACTTTTAATGCCTCAACTTTTTTTGCTAATTGTTCAACTAATTTATCTCCAACATTTCCAACTGCAACAGCAACTGATTGTGCCATACATCTTTCTCCGGCAGAACCATAGGCTGCTCCCATTAAACCATTTACCGCTTGATCTAAGTCACAATCTGACATTACTACACAATGATTTTTAGCACCACCTAAAGCTTGAACACGTTTTTCATTCTTTGCAGCTGTTTCATAAATATATTTTGCTATAGGTGTTGAGCCTACAAAACTAACTGCTGCTATATCTTTATTTTCTAATATTGCGTCTACAACTTCTTTATCTCCATTGACAACGTTTAAAACTCCATCTGGTAGACCAGCTTCTGAAAATAGTTCAGCAAGCTTGAGTGAGCAAGATGGGTCTTTTTCAGATGGTTTTAAAATAAAAGTATTTCCACACGCTATTGCCATTGGGAACATCCACATAGGAACCATAGCAGGGAAATTAAAAGGGGTAATACCTGCACAAACTCCTAAAGGTTGTCTAATAGACCAACTGTCAATGTTAGTTCCAACATTTTCTGTAAATTCACCTTTTAACATCTGAGGAATCCCACATGCAAATTCAACAACTTCTAAACCTCTAGTTAGTGAACCCTTGGCATCTTCATAAACTTTTCCGTGTTCAGAAACTATAAGTTTAGTTAAGAGATCAGAATTTTTTTCTATTAATTCTTTATATTTAAAAATAATTCTCGCCCTTTGAAGAGGGGGTGTATTAGACCAACTTTCAAATGATTGTTTTGCTTTTTGTACAGCTAAATCAAGATCTGATTTAGATCCTAACAAAACTTCAGACTCTTGGGTGCCAGTTGCAGGATTAAATACTTTACCTTTTCTACTTGATGATCCAGTTACTATTTTCCCACCAATATAGTGTTCGATTAAATTCATTGATAAAATTGTTTAATTAAGTAATTAAGTCGTTGCAAGCATTTTTTTTATCTCAGCAATAGCTTTTGCTGGATTTAATCCTTTAGGACAAGCATTTGTACAGTTCATAATAGTATGACATCTATAAAGTTTTAATTCATCAGCAACTTTTTCTAATCTTTTTTTTCTTTCATCATCTCTACTATCAACTATCCACCTATAAGCTTGCAACAATACTGCTGGTCCAAGATATTTATCTCCATTCCACCAGTAACTTGGGCAAGATGTTGAACAGCAAGCACACATAATGCACTCGTAAGCTCCATCTAGTTTTGATCTATCTTTTTGGGATTGATGTATTTCTTTACTTTCTGATGTGGATTTATTTTTCAACCAAGGTTCTATAGATTTATATTGTTTGTAAAGACCATCAAGATCACCTATTAAATCTTTTTTTACTTTTAAATGTGGCAAAGGATAAATGTTAATATCTCCTTTAATTTCAGAATGTGGGGTAGTGCATGCAAGACCATTTTTACCTCCCATGTTCATTGCACATGAACCACAAACTCCATGAGCACATGATCTTCTATAAGTTATTGTTGGGTCAATCTCGTTTTTTATTTTATTTAAAATATCTAGAACTTTAGATGGACAATTATCCATGTCTACTTCGTAGGTATCTATTCTTGGTTTATCGCCTGTTGAGGGATCCCACCTATAAATGTTAACTTTTCTAATATTTTTTGAGTTAGTTTTATCTTTAAAATATTTACCTTTTTGAATTTTTGAATTCTCAGGTAAATTTATTTGAACCATCAATAAACTCTTTCTTGAGGTGGAAAATATTGGACTTCATTTGTTAAAGTTGATTTATGAACATCTCTGTATTCAATTTTAGTATTTTTACCATCACACCAAGCAAGGCTGTGTTTCATAAATTTTTGATCATCCCTTTTTGGATAATCTTCTCTTGCATGTGCGCCTCTGCTTTCTTTTCTTTGAAAAGCCGAATCGACAGTTGTTATTGCTTGACGAATTAAGTTATCGAATTCAAGTGTTTCAACTAAGTCTGTATTAAATACTAATGATCTATCTTTTACTGAAATAGAATCCATTCCATCATAGGTTTTTCTTATTTCGTCTACTCCCTCTTTAAGATTTTTTTCAGTTCTAAAAACTGCACATTTTGATTGCATTGTTTTTTGCATTGAAAGTCTTAATTCTGCTGTAGAATTTTCACCATCTGCATTTCTTAATCTATCAAACCGCGACAAACATTTTTCAGTTTCAGTCTCACTAATTTCTTCGTGAGGAGTACCAGGCTTAACAAGTTCAGCTGCTCTTTTCGCTGCTGATCTTCCGAAAACAACAAGATCAATTAAAGAGTTAGAGCCTAATCTGTTTGCACCATGTACTGATACACATGCAGCCTCACCTATAGCCATTAGTCCAGGTACAGTTTTTTCTGAACCATTAACTGTTAAAACTTCGGCTTTATAATTTGTGGGTATCCCACCCATATTATAATGAACAGTTGGTACAACAGGAATTGGGTCTTTGGTTACATCAACGTTCGCAAATAATCTTGCTGCTTCTGTAATTCCAGGCAACCTATTTTCGATAACATCTTTATCTAGATGATTTAAATATAAATGAACGTGATCTTTGTCATTACCGACTCCTCTTCCTTCATTAATTTCAATTGACATTGACCTGCTTACTACATCTCTAGATGCTAAGTCTTTCGCATTAGGAGCATATCTCTCCATAAATCTTTCACCTTTGGAATTAACAAGGTAGCCACCTTCACCTCTTACACCCTCGGAAATCAAAGTGCCATGTCCATAAATACCAGTTGGGTGAAACTGAACAAATTCCATATCTTGTAATGGCAATCCAGCTCTTAATACCATGGCGTTTCCATCTCCTGTGCATGTATGAGCAGAAGTAGCTGAATAGTATACTTTACCGTAACCTCCAGTGGCAATTATAGTTATATGCGATCTAAATCTATGTATAGTTCCATCATTTAAATTCCATGCAATTAGTCCCTTGCACTGACCATCTTTCATTAATAAATCTAATGCAAAATATTCGATAAAAAATTCTGTGTTATGTTTAAGTGCTTGCCCATAAAGAGTATGTAAAATTGCATGACCTGTTCTATCTGCCGCTGCACAGGTCCTTTGAACTATTCCATTACCATAATTTTTAGTCATTCCTCCAAACGGTCTTTGATAAATTTTTCCATCTTCTGTTCTACTAAATGGGACACCATACTTTTCTAATTCAATAACTGCCTTTGGAGCCTCTTTGCACAGATACTCAATACTGTCTTGATCACCTAGCCAATCTGCACCTTTGACAGTATCATACATATGCCAACGCCAGTCATCCTCTCCCATATTTCCAAGTGCAGCTGAAATACCACCTTGAGCAGCAGAAGTATGACTTCTAGTTGGAAATACTTTTGAGATACATGCTGTTTTAAGACCAGCTTCACTTAAGCCTACAGCCGCTCTTAGACCTGAACCGCCAGCTCCAAGAACAACTACATCATATTCGTGATCTATAATTTTATATGCAGTCATTAGTTTAAATTAAATAATATGATAATTGTAAATAATGGAAATACTATAGCAAATAAATTTAAAGCTTTGTTTGCGGCATTTTTGATATTTTCATCACGTATATAATCTTCAAATACCTCACTAATACTTAGAGCAGAAAAAAAATAGGCAAATATTAAAAAAATACTAACTAAAAATTTTGATGGATGAGAATTCAAGAAACTGATTACAGATTGATAATCATTATCATAAATGGAAACAAAATTTAAAATGAACCAAAACATCAATGGTATTAAAATCAGCGAGCTTATTTTTAAAAAGACCCATTTTTTAGTAACAGATTTCATTAGATTAAATTTCTCCCAATTAAATAAATTAAAATTGTTAGTATAAATGATCCAATGATTACAATAGAGCCGGTAATTTTTGTTGTTTTTAAATCAAAACCGTAACCTAAATCCATAATAATGTGCCTGATCTCACTTAACATTTGGAAGCTGAAAGACCAAATAATACCCATAACAAAAAATTTTCCAATAAAAGAGCTTAAAAAGTAATTTACCGACTTATAAGTTTCTTCGCCTAGCAACAAAGAAGAGATCCATAAACATAAAAGTGAAATAACAATTGTATTTATTATTCCCGTAATTCTTGTTGTAATTGATACTAATGATGAAATGTGCCATTTATAAATTTGTATATGAGGTGATAAAGGATTATTTTGCATTTTAATTATTATTTATAATAGCTTCTGCAATTTCGACAGAGTTTAATGCCGCCCCACGAAGAAGATTATCTGAAACAATCCAAATATTTAAAGAATTTTTTTTTGTTTTATCTTCTCTTATCCTCGAAATAAAAGTCTCATTTTTTCCTGCAGCCTCAATTGGTGTTGCATATCCACCATTTTCTTTTTTATCAATGACAGAACAACCGGGAGAGTCATTTAAAACCTGTTTAATTTTATCTAAAGAAAATTCATGTTCAAATTCAATATTTACAGATTCCGAATGAGATACTAAGACTGGTATTCTTACACATGTTGCTGTCAGTTCAATTCTTGTATCCAAAATTTTTTTTGTCTCATTGGTCATTTTTAATTCCTCTTTTGTGTAACCATCATCCGAAAATTCATCAATGTGCGGAATTATGTTAAAAGCAATTTGTTTTGTAAAATTTTTTGATTTGATTTCTTTACTTTCTAAATACATTTTAGTTTGTTGAATTAATTCATCCATTGGAGCTTTCCCTCCTCCGGAAACTGATTGGTAAGTTGATACTATAACTCTTTTAATTTTAAATAAATCATGCAAAGGCTTTAGTACTAAAACTAATTGTGCTGTGGAACAATTCGGATTAGCAATTATATTTTTTTTCATGTTCTGAATATCTTTTGCGTTTACTTGAGGAACTATTAATGGAACATCTGGATCCATTCTAAAATAACTAGAATTATCAATTACTGTTGTGTGTTTTGCAGCTTTTTCTGCATACTGTTCAGAAATTTTTCCACCTGCTGCAAAGAAAGTTATTTTTGCTTTAGAAAAATCATAATTTTCAAGATTTTCTATTGAATACTTTTTTCCATTGAATTCTAATTGTTTTCCAGCGCTGTTTGGTGATGCAACCAAATAGAGATTATTAATATTTAAATTCTTTTGTTGTAAAACTTCCAAAGTTTTACGACCTACGTTTCCTGTTGCCCCTACAATTGCAATATCCATGGTATTTTTTGAATAGTTTTATACTAAATAAAAGGTAAATCACAAACTTTTCCATCAAAAGCTTGATCATTAATTTTTATTTTTATTGCCTGATTAGCATTCCAATTTGGCTTATTTAGCATAGCTATTCCAATGACTTGATCAAAATAGGGTGAATAACATCCAGATCTTAATTCACCAATCGGATTACTATTTTCGTCCATTATATCAATTGACTCTGTAATATTTATTTTTTTCAAATCTAATTTTACTCCCATTAACTTTTTACTTACACCCTCAGACTTAATTTTTATCAATTTTTCTTTTCCCAAAAAATTAATATCACTATCCACATTTACAAATTTATCAAAACCACACTCCAAAGGATTGTCATTTATATCAATATCATTTCCATAAGATAAAAGTGCACTCTCAATTCTTTCTATTAAATTGGGACAGCCTGGTTTTACATCAAGGTCTTTACCTTTCTCAAACAAAGTATCGTATAAATCTAATCCAGATTTAGTATGTTCAACATATATTTCGTATCCACCTTGCTTAGACCAGCCTGATCGAGCAATTAAATGTTTTGTTCCTTTAAAATCATAATAATCAAATCCAAAAAACTTTAGTTGAGTAATTTTTTCACCAAATATTTTTTCCATTAATTTAAAAGATTTTGGTCCTTGAACAGCTATTATATTCACATCTGGTTCAAAAATATTTACAGAAAAATTGTTACCAATGGCCAGTCCTTTTGCAAAAAGTAAAACATCTGAATCTGCTATAGATAGCCACCATCTATCTGAACTTAGTCTTAAAACTACTGGATCATTTATTATTCCACCTTTGTCATCTATAATTGGACAGTAGTAACATCTACCATCTTTAGATTTTGATAGATCTCTACATGTCATAAGCTGGACTAGCTTTGCTGAATCTTTTCCATTTATCTCAACTTGTCGTTCTCCTGCAACATCCCAAACTTGAACAGACTCTTTCAAATGATGATAGGAGTCTTCAAGTGATCCGAAAGCAGCTGGTAGCAACATATGATTATATGTTGTATATGCTGTAACTCCTTGTTCTTCTATTCTAGAGGTATAAGGAGTGCTTCTTAATCTTCTTGATTTAGCTATAGAGAATGTTTTCATTTTTTAAAATTAAGAGATCTTTTCTCTTATTTTAAAAGATTTTTCAAACATTATTCCTTAGCTTTTTTTCTAAGTTCAAATTTTTGAATTTTTCCTGTTGAAGTTTTTGGTAATTCACAAAATTCAATTTTCTTTGGTACTTTAAATCCTGCTAAAGTTTCTTTACAAAAATCAATTAATTCCTTCTCGCTTGTTTCTTTATCTTGAACTTTTTCAATAAATGCACATGGAACTTCACCCCATTTTTCGTCAGGCTTCGCAACAACTGCAGCTATTGAAACTGCTGGGTGCTTAGCTAAAGTATTTTCAATTTCAATTGAAGATATATTTTCACCCCCAGAAATAATTATATCTTTTGATCTATCTTGAATTTTTATATAGCCGTCAGGATGAGCAACTGCTAGGTCACCCGAGTGAAACCAACCTCCTGCCATAGCTTTATCTGTTGCCTTCTTATCTTTAAAATATCCTTTCATGACAACATTTCCTTTAATCATTATTTCGCCCATTGTTTTTCCATCTTTTGGAACGGGTTCTAAGGTTTCTGGATCCATAACCATGACATCTTCTGTATTAGGGTATCTAACACCTTGACGTGCTTTAATTTCATTTTGTTTATCATCGTCTAAATCATTCCATTGATCATTCCAAGCACACTGTAAAATGTGTCCATATGTTTCAGTAAGTCCATATACATGCATTACTTCAAAGCCTAGTGCTTGCATTTTTTTAAATATAATACTTGGAGGAGGTGCTCCTGCTGTTAGAACATATACTTTATGACCTAACTTTTTTTGATCTTTCTCAGATGCTCCTGTAATCATATTCAACACAATTGGGGCGCCGCCAAAATGTGTTATCTTATGCTCTTCGATTAATTCAAAAATTTTTTTTATGTCAATATTTCTAAGACAAACCGTTTTTCCATTTAACATTGGTATTGTCCATGGATAGCACCAACCATTACAATGAAACATTGGAACAACTGTTAAAAAATTGAGCCTAGCAGGCATATTCCACGCAACAGCACTTCCAGTAGACATTAAATATGAGCCTCTATGATGATATACAACACCTTTAGGATTTCCAGTAGTACCCGAGGTGTAACTCAATGATATTGCCTGCCACTCATCTTTAGGTCTTTTCCATTGAAAGTTTTCGTCTCCAGTGTTCAAAAATTCTTCGTATTCTTTTTCTCCAATTTTTTTTAGTAGTGATTGATCAGCAAAATTATCTTGGATATCAATTATGAGAGGTTTATTTTTAACAGTTTCTAAAGCTTTATTCACAACAGCATGAAATTGTCTATCTACAATTAATACTTTTGCTTCACTATGATCCAAAATATATGAGACTGTTTTTGCATCTAAACGAATATTAATTGTATTTAATATTCCACCAGTCATCGGAACTGAATAGTGAGCCTCAAAAATTTCAGGCGTGTTACAAGCCATTACAGAGACGGTATCTCCTTCACCAATTCCAATTTTTTCTAATGCGCTCGCAAATTTAATACATCTTTTATATATATCAGACCAAGTATGTGATCTGTCTTCATAAACTATTCCTACATAATCAGGATAAATATCCTTAGCTCTTTCTAAAAAACTTAATGGAGTTAATGGAACAAAATTTGCGTCGTTTTTATCAAGATTTTGATTGTATTTATTCACTTAGTTAAACTTAGCACTCATTGTGTATTTGCTACCAGAAATTGCTGATTTGTAATGACTATCAACCCTAGGTACAATTTTATCAAAATAATAATTGCCAGTATTTATTTTATCATCATAAAATTCTTTATTAGCTGAATGATTTTCATAACTTTTTCTTAACACTTTTAACCAAACAAATGCTAAAGATGTATAACCAAAGTACTTCAAATAATCATTGCATGATGCGCTAATGTCATCTTTTGGTGTATTGCCCTCTGGATCCATCCATTTGGTAAAGTCTATTAGGACATCTTTTAAATTTTCTAAAATTAATGTTTTATCTTTAATTTTATCAATTGATTTACAAAGCTTAATTTCTTCATCAATTAAAGATAAAAAATTAGTAAATATATTTTTTTGGCTTACTTTTCTAAATACAAAATCTATGGCTTGAACGGAATTTGTACCTTCGTAGATGGGGGTAATTCTGTTATCTCTGAATAATTGTTCTATCCCTTGATCTTTGGTATATCCGTATCCACCAAATATTTGAATAGCCTCATTTGTAATATCCATCGCCATATCGGTAAAAAAAGACTTAATAACAGGAGTCATTAATGAAACCATTTCACCCGCTTTTTTTTTAACATTCTGGTCATTATGATTTAAACTGACATCAATTTGTTGTGCCATCCAAAATGATAAGGCTCTTTCTCCCTCGATAATCGATTTCATATTCATTAAACTTCTTCTAATATCAGCATGCTGAATTATTAAGTCTGTATCCCCATTTTTATTTTCATTTGACTTGCCTTGTTTTCTCTCTTTTGCATAACTTAAGGCAGTTTGATAAGCTGTTTCTGAAATCCCTAAACCTTGAATTCCGACAATAATTCTCTCTAAATTCATCATAGTAAACATTGAGTTTAGTCCTTTATTTTCAGGACCAATCATATAACCTTTCGCTTCATCAAAACTTAGTACACAAGTTGCTGAACCTTTAATTCCCATTTTAGACTCAATAGACACTGTATTAACTCCGTTTCTCGAACCTACTGAACCATCTTCATTTATTTCATACTTAGGAACTAGAAATAAACTTATACCTCTTGTACCTTTAGGTGCATCTGGTGTTCTAGCTAAAACTAAATGAATTATATTTTCTGTTAGATCGTGATCACCAGAAGTTATAAAAATTTTTTGTCCACTTATCTTATAGCCGTTTCCATTTTTAACAGCCTTTGTTTTTATAAGTCCTAAATCCGTACCACACTGAGGTTCTGTCAAACACATTGTACCACTCCACTTCCCCTCTACTATTTTAGGAAGATATTTATTTTTAATCTCTTCTGATCCATGAGTTTTAAGACAGTTATAAGCTCCAATACTCAATTCGCTGTAAAGTTTAAATGACAAGCTAGAAGAAGACAACATTTCATCGAAAAATGCACTGACAGTTTTTGGCATTCCTTGTCCGCCATACTCAGGGTCACAAGATAAAGATACCCACCCATCTTCTATAAATTTTGAATACACTTCTTTATAACCTGGAGGTGTTCTTACAACTCCATTTTCATAAATGCATGGTTTTTCATCACCAACTTTTGCTAATGGTAAAATTAAATCCTGATTTATTTTCGCAGCCTCTTCTAATATATTTTTTACTAGGTCTGATGTAACTTCTTTGTTTTTTTCTATTTCGTTATATTCTTTATTGTCTTTTAGATGTTCAAAAAGAAACATCATATCATCTATGGGA
The DNA here is from genome assembly GCA_902603665.1 of uncultured Pelagibacteraceae bacterium. Lineage (GTDB taxonomy): Bacteria > Pseudomonadota > Alphaproteobacteria > Pelagibacterales > Pelagibacteraceae > Pelagibacter. The sequence goes on from CACKVV010000001.1 coordinate 68,944, forward strand.
GCTGAATAAATTGTCATAATTATTTTAACAAATTAAATTAAAATATTTAATTTTGCAAACAGGCAATGATTGCATCACCCATTTGTGAGGTGGATACTTCCTTAGTGCCTTGAGACATAATATCTTTTGTTCTTAAACCCTTGTCTAAAACGTCCTGAACTGATTTTTCTAACAAATCAGCCTCTTTATCTAAATCAAGAGAATATCTTAATGCCATTGCAAAACTTAATATAGTAGCAATAGGATTTGCAAGACCTTTACCAGCGATATCCGGAGCTGAACCATGAATAGGTTCATACATAGCTCTCATTTCGCCATCTTTATTTTTTGCACCAAGTGATGCTGAGGGTAATAATCCAAGAGATCCTGTTAACATCGAAGCTTCATCTGAAAGCATATCGCCAAATAAATTATCTGTTACAATAACATCAAATTGTTTAGGATTTCTAAGTAATTGCATAGCACAGTTATCAGCTAACATATGACTTAATTCTACATCTTTATATTCTCTATCATGTAAAGCTTGAACATCTTCTTTCCAAAGCAATCCTGCCTCCATGACATTTGATTTTTCACATGATGTTACTTTGTTCTTTCGTTTTCTAGCAAGATCAAAAGCTACTTTTGCAACTCTCTCTATTTCACTAGTTGTATATGTATGAGTATTTATTCCTTTTCTCTCTCCATTATCTATTGGTTTAATTCCTCTAGGTTCTCCAAAGTAAATTCCACCGGTCAGCTCTCTTACAATCATGATGTCTAGACCAGAAACTATTTCTGGCTTTAGGGTAGAAGCATCAACTAATTGCTTAAAGCAGATTGCAGGTCTTAAATTTGCAAAAAGTTTAAGTTCCTTTCTTAATTTTAGTAAAGCTCTTTCAGGTTTTTTTGAAAATTCTAGATTATCCCATTTAGGACCACCTACAGCTCCTAAAATAACCGCCTCACACTCCAATGCTTTATAAAAAACCTCATCTGTAATTGGAGTACCATGCTTATCATATGATGCCCCGCCAGCTAAATCTTCATCAATTTCAAAGTCTAAAGATTTATTTGTGTTAAACCAGTTTATAATTTTTTTGACTTCAGCAATTACTTCCGGACCAATACCATCACCTGGAAGCAACAGAAATTTTCTTTTTTTAATTTTAATCATTGAAAATCCAAGGTTTTGAAGACTTTAATTTTTTTTCAAAGGAGTCAATTTTGTCTGATTTCTCTAGAGATAAAGCAATGTCATCTAAACCCTCAATTAAACATTTTTTTTTGAACTCATCTAACTCAAATTTTATTTCATTGTTACCAAAAACTATTTTTTGATCTTTAAGATCAATCAAAATTTTTTCCTTTCTACTTGAATATTCTGAAATTTGTTTTATTTGCTCTTCACTGATGGTGATTGGTAAAATTCCATTTTTGAAACAGTTATTATAAAATATATCAGCATAGCTTGAGCTAATCACACAAGTAATACCAAAATCTAATAAAGCCCATGGTGCATGTTCTCTTGATGAACCACAGCCAAAATTTTTACCAGCTATTAAAATTTTAGAATTTGTATAAGGTTCGTTATTAAGTATAAAATTTTCAATTTCTTTACCTGTTTCATCATATCTCATTTCAAAGAAAAGGTTTTTTCCTAAACCAGTCCTTTTAATTGTTTTTAAAAACTGTTTTGGGATTATCATATCTGTATCAATATTAACTATTGGAAGATATGCGGGTATACTCTCTAACGTATCAAATTTTTTCATTAATTTTCGTACTTTCTCACATCATCCAAATTTCCAGATATTGCAGCAGCAGCTGCCATACCTGGGCTAACTAAATGAGTTCTTCCACCTCTTCCTTGTCTTCCCTCAAAATTTCTATTTGAGGTCGAGGCACACCTTTCTTCAGGCTTAAGTTTATCGGCATTCATAGCAAGGCACATGGAACAACCTGGCTCTCTCCACTCAAAACCAGATTGCTTGAAAATTTTATCTAAACCTTCTTGCTCTGCTTGTTCTTTTACTAACCCAGAGCCAGGCACAATAATAGCATTAACGTGTGAAGCAATTTTCTTATCTTTTAAAATTTTAGCAGCATCTCTGAGGTCCTCTATTCTTCCGTTTGTACAGCTGCCTATAAATACTTTATCAATTTTAATATCTTTAATGAAAGTATTAGGTTTTAAACCCATATAATTTAAAGATCTTGTAATTGAGTTTTTTCTATCCTCATCATTTTCATTATCAGGGTTAGGAACTTTGCCATCTATTTCAACAACGTCTTGGGGTGATGTACCCCATGTAACCATTGGTTTTATTTCAGCGCCATCCAATGTTATCTCTTTATCAAAGTGAGCATTCTTATCAGTTTTCAATTTACTCCAATACTCAATAGCTTTGTCCCAACTTTCACCTTTCGGTGACATTGGTTTTCCCTTCAGATAATTAAAAATTTTTGTGTCAGGTTCGATAAGGCCAGCTCTTGCCCCTCCCTCTATGGTCATATTGCAAATTGTCATTCTTTGCTCGACACTTAAACTTGAAATTAAATTTCCTGCATACTCAATTACATATCCTGTTCCACCTGCGGTACCAATTTTACCAATTATTTGAAGAATTACGTCTTTTGATGTTACACCTATAGGTAAACTACCATTTACATTTATTCTAAAATTTTTAGATTTTTTTTGGACTAAGGTTTGTGTTGCCAGTACATGTTCAACTTCAGAAGTACCTATTCCGAAAGCTAAAGCACCAAATGCACCATGTGTAGCAGTATGACTATCACCACAGACAATTATGTTTCCTGGTTGGGTAAAACCTTGTTCAGGACCAATTATATGAACAATGCCTTGTCTCTTATCATCCATTCCAAATAATTGGATACCAAATTCCTTACAATTTTTCTCAAGAGTTTCTACCTGAATTCTCGAATCCTCGTCTGAAATTCCTTTAGATCTATCTGTAGTTGGAACATTATGATCTGCGACCGCAAGTGTTAATCTAGGTTGCCTTACTTTCCTGTTTGTGTTTCTCAGACCCTCAAATGCTTGGGGACTGGTTACCTCATGAATTAGATGTCTATCGACAAATAGTAGAGATGTACCATCATCTTGTTCATGAACAAGATGCTCTTCCCAAATTTTATCGTAAATAGTTTGTGACATTTAGAAAAATATTATTTTTTCTCTGCGGGACTTTCTTGTTTTTGCTCCTCTTTTTTAATTTCTTCTTTTGGAGCTTCTGCTACTGCCTCTTTTTTAACTTCTTCTTTTGGAGCTTCTACTACTGCTTCTTTTTTGGCTGCATCGGAGCTTGCATCAGATTTTGAAACTTCTTTTGAATTCTCATCTGTTGCTGGCAAAACATTTTCTTCAGTTACTTGTTGAATTTTTGTTTCTATATCAATTCCAATTTTCTTTTTAATCTTTTCAGCTATTCTTGCTGATTTACCTGTTCTATCTCTAAGATAATAAAGTTTTGCTCTTCTTACCTTTCCAGATCTTACAACTTTAATTGTATCAACAATTGGACTGTACAATGCAAATGTTCTCTCAACACCTTCACCAAATGAAATTTTTCTAACAGTAAAAGATGAGTTTATATCTCTATTTTTTTTTGCAATACACACTCCTTCAAAATACTGAATTCTGTCTCTTTTACCTTCGGTAATTCTTACTCCAACCTTTACTATATCTCCTGGAAAAAAATCAGGATGTTTTCTCTCTGAAACAATTTTTTTTACAATGGATTGATTGATTTCTTCAATATTTTTCATTTTAGTTCTTTTTAGTCTTCTTATATTTTTCCCACAAATCTGGTCTTCGGTCGCGTGTTATAGCCTCAGATTGTGATAAACGCCAGTCTTTAATTTTGGCATGATCTCCTGATAATAACACTTCTGGCACACCTTTTTGCTCGAAAATTTGAGGTTTAGTATATTGAGGATATTCCAAAAGACCATTTTCGAAACTTTCATTTTTAGATGAGTTCACATTGCCTAAAACACCAGGAACAAATCTTAAAATCGCATCAAGAACTACAAATACAGCTGTTTCACCTCCAGACAAAACAAAGTCTCCAATACTTATTTCCTCTATATTTCTGCTATCAATTATCCTTTGATCAATACCCTCAAAATGACCACATATAAAATTAATTGAATCAAATTCTGAAAATCTTTTTGCACAATTATGATCAAAAATTTTTCCTTTTGGGCTTAGGTAAATTATTTTTTCATCCTGTGGTAAATTTTTATCCAATGATCTTGCTAATACATCTGCTTTCATTATCATACCATCACCACCACCATACGGTGTATCATCAACTGTCTTGTGCTTGTCCTCAGCATAATTTCTAATATCCACAATTTCTAAACTCCAAATTTTTTCATTCATAGCTTTGCCAAATAAACCTTTTTCTAGGTAGCCTGGAAAATAGTCTGGATACAAAGTGAATACTCGAGACTTAAACATTTATTTTTTTTCTTCTCCCTTTGGAGCTTCTGGAGCAGCTTCAGTCTTAGGAGCTTCTTTGGTATCTTCATTTTTTGGTGTTTCGCTTGTAGCATCTTTTTTAGGTGCTTCTGCATTATTATCTGATTTCGTCTCAGTTTTTGCTTCCGCTCCTTCACTATCTTTTTTGTTTCTTTCTTTTTTAGGAACTGCTTTAATAGGGTTATTTCCGTTAGCTGGCATTTCGATTATCTGGTTCTCACCAAGAATTCTGGCAACTCTAGTTGTTGGTTGCGCTCCTTGACTTAACCAATATTTAATTCTCTCTTGGTCTAGTCCTACTCTTTCTTTTTTTTCCTTTGGAAGTAACGGATTAAAGAAACCTAGCTTTTCAATAAATCTTCCATCTCTTGGAAATCTACTGTCAGCAACAACAATTTTATAAACAGGTCTTTTTTTCGTACCACCCATTGATAATCTCATTTTTAACATTTTTTCTCCTTTTTTTATTTAAGTTGATTAAAAAGTTCTGGTGGTATTCCTTTGTCCGCCATTCCTTTCATATTTCCTTTAGACATCTTTTTCATCATCTCAGACATCATTTTAAATTGTTTTAACAATTTATTGATAGTGGCAATGTCAGTACCAGAGCCATTAGCAATTCTTTTCTTTCTGGATCCATCAATTATCTTTGGATTTTCTCTCTCTTTTTTAGTCATAGATAAAATTACAGCTTCATTTTGGGTAATTATTTTTTCGTCAACACCTGCTTCATCCATTTGAGATTTAATTTTTGAAACACCTGGCAGAAAAGACATTATACCCTCGATCCCACCCATTTTCTTCATTTGCCGTAATTGTGATAAATAGTCTTCTAAGGAAAATTGACCTTTTTTTAATTTTTCTTCAGTTTTTTTTAAATTTTCTTGATCTATATCTTCAGCAGCTTTTTCAACAAGAGAAACGATATCTCCCATTCCTAAAATTCTATTTGCTATTCTGTCAGGATAAAAAATTTCAAAATTATCTATTTTTTCTCCAATTCCCAAAAATTTTATAGGAACATCTGCAACATACTTCATACTTAATGCTGCGCCACCTCTTCCGTCACCATCTGATCTGGTAAGAACTATACCTGTTAAATTTACAGTATTTTTAAATTCTTTAGCCACATTTGCAGCAACTTGACCTGTTAAAGAATCTGCAACTAATATTGTTTCTGAAGGATTTATAATTCCCTCTATTTGTTTAATTTCACTCATCATTTGGAAATCTATTTGAGTTCTTCCTGCTGTATCAAAAAGAATTACCTCGGAGCCATTCAGGTTTGCTGCACTTAAAGCTCTTCTGCAAATGTCTGCAGGTAATTGACCTTCAATAACAGGTAAAGTAATTATGTTATTTTGTTCACCAAGTAATTTTAATTGTTCTTGTGCAGCTGGCCGGTACACATCAAGACTAACCATCATTACTTTTTTTTTATTATTTTTTTCTAGAAATTTAGCCAGCTTTGCAGTGGTGGTAGTTTTTCCTGATCCTTGTAATCCCACTAACATAATAGGAACAGGTGGAACGGCATTAAGGAGAATGTCTGAATTTTTATCACCTAAAAATGATACAAGTTCATCGTAAACAATTTTAACAACCATTTGCCCAGGTGATGTTGATCTTACAATCTCCTTACCTAGAGCTTTTGGTTTAACTCTGTTTATGAATTCTTTTACAACATCTAGAGATACATCAGCCTCTAATAAAGCAAGACGAATAGCACGCAATCCTTCATCTACTTGTTTTTCATCAAGAGAAGGTGCTTTTTTTAAAGAGGAAAAAATTTCCTCAAATTTATTTGTTAAATTTTCAAACATAATTTTACACAGCAGGTATCGCACCAGTGGGCGAACCCTCGCTGACTGGTGTCGATCTCTTTGTTACCAAAGACACCGCAAATTGCTGTATTTTGCGGAAACTGCGGTAAACTATAATAGAGGTTCAAAAAGTCAATAAATAAGTTAAGTATTTAATCTATGGAATTTGATGCTTTTAGAATGGACGGTTTGGGTAATGATTTTGTCATTATTGATCAAAGAAAAAGATCAGTAAGTCTTACTAAGGATCAAATTATAAAAATTTGTGATCGTAATTTTTTAGGATGTGATCAATTAATTTTTATACAAAATAGCACTATATCAAATGCTTCAATGCAATTTTATAATTCAGATGGGAGTACATCAGGAGCATGTGGTAATGGAACAAGATGTGTTGCATATTTGATTTCGGAAGAGGTGAAAAATAAAAACATAAGTTTAAATGTTGATAATCAAATACTTAATTCTAAAATTTTAGATAGTAAACAGGTTGAAACAATAATAGGAAAGCCAAAACTGAATTGGAAGGATATCCCGATTAATAGAGAATTGAATACAAGAAATTTAGAGTTAACCATTTCAGATGTTGACAATAATAAAATTACTGGAGGTGTAGGTATCAATGTTGGTAATCCCCATGTAATTTTTTTTGTAAATGATGTTGAGTTATTTGACTTAAAAAAAATTGGTCCGCAAATAGAGAATAATGAAATATTTCCAGAAAAATGCAATGTTACATTGGCTCAGAAAATAAGTAATGAACATATAAAAATAAAGGTTTGGGAGAGGGGTGCTGGACTAACAAAAGCTTGTGGTACAGCTGCATGTGCAACAGCTGTTGCTGCTAATATTGATGAATTGGAAAATACAGTCACTGAGATAGAATTTAAACTAGGGAGATTACAAATAAAAATTGATCAAGATAAGTTTATACATATGAAAGGTCCTGTTTCGGAGATACAAAAAATAACAATTAAACTTTAATGGGAATTTTTGAAAAATTTAAAATCGGATTTAAAAAAAGTGCCGATAATATTTCTTCTGGTCTAAGAGAAATAATAATTAAAAAAGAAATAGACGACAAAACATTAGATGAAATTGAGGAATTCTTAATTAGCTCAGATGTAGGAATTGATGCTTCTTCAGAAATAAAAGAAATAATAGCACAAAAAAAAATTGATCCAAAAAATAATGCTGTAAATGAAATTAATAAAATACTTGAAGAATATATTATCAATCTTATGGAACCACTCGAAAAAAAAAACTTTTTTGAAAAAAAAGAGAATTTGAATATTATTTTAATTTCAGGTGTTAATGGTGTGGGCAAAACCACAACGATTGGGAAAATTGGAAAAATTTTTATTGAAAATCAGAATAAAGTTATATTTTCTGCATGTGATACTTTTAGAGCTGCAGCAATTGAACAGCTAGAGGAGTGGTCAAATCGAGTTGGGGCTACGATTATAAAATCAAACGCTGGTTCTGATCCAGCTTCAGTTGCATTTAAAGCTGTTGAATATGCTAAGCAAAATAATATCAATCAAGTTTTAATAGATACTGCCGGAAGACTACAGAATAAAAAAAATCTTATGGAAGAATTTAAAAAAATAGGAAATGTAGTTAAAAAAAGTTCTGAGGGCGCACCGCACGAGGTAATACTTATTTTAGATGCAACATCAGGTCAAAATATTATTAATCAATTAGAGGAATTTAATAAAATTATTCCAGTTTCAGGATTAATAATGACAAAATTAGATGGTACTGCAAAAGGAGGAATTCTAATTGCACTTTCAAAAAAATATAAAATACCAATTGTTGGACTTGGTTTAGGTGAAAAAGAAGATGATTTGCAAGTTTTTAATGCAAAACAATTCGCGAGTGCATTTACTCAAAAGATGTAATTAAGTTTTTTGAAATCAGTGGCTTGTAAATATTACATTCAAAGTTTGTTTTCAAATCTCTATAGCCACAGTTTTTTGCGAAACTTGAGACAATAAATTCTAATTTTCCGTTTGATTTTGCAGTAGACAAATGTTTGTTTGAAATACTGAATTTAAGATTTTTAAAAAAATTTTTTGATGCGCTTACTAATATCAATGTATCATTATCATTTAACAAATAATATGCAAAGTCCTCAGGGAACATTGGATATTCAAAATTGTTTGTAATTTTTTTTACTCTTTTTGGAAACCACTCATAAGAGATAAGAGGATAATCTTTCTTAGTTTTATGGTCATGAATATAAAGGTCTTGGGGATAATCATTGAGATAATTTCTATGCTCTCCTTTTGCAATTATAGCCTTTTCTCTAGTCTTAAAATAAAGAGTGAATTTTTTATCATAAGACTCCATTAGACCAATGTGAAAATATTTATTTATTTTTTCTGCATAAGCATTATTGAAAAAAATAAAAAATAGAAAAATTATAATTTTTTTCATTATAATTTTTAACTAAAGAAAAAGATAATGCTTTGGTTAAATTGTGTTCTAATTTAAGCTGGAAATAAATTTTTTAATTGTATTTATTAAATTTTCATTAAAATTCATCATATGATCGTCATTATCACTGAAAAAATTGTATTTAACACCATCAAATTTTTTGTACATTTCTTCACCCATACTAAAAGGAACAATTTTATCCTCTCTTCCGTGCATTATTAGAATAGGTGAATTTATTTTTGATATTTTTTCAATGGACTTATATTTGTCCTTTAAAATTAATTTAGCTGGCAAATATGGGTAATATTTTTTAGCTAGGATTTCCATTGAAGTAAAAGGTGACTCTAATATTAAACCAGAAAAACTATTAGAGCTTGCAAGATCTACAGCAATTGCTGTTCCAAGAGATTCTCCATATAATATAATTGAACTGTCCTCTACACCGTTTGAATTAAGCCATTTCTTCACAGACCTCGCATCTTCATAAAGTCCTTGCTCAGTCGGTTTGCCTTTATTTCCACTGAAACCTCTATAAGCAAATATTAAATAATTAATATCTAACTTAGAAAATTCATTAAGTTTATAAATTCTATTATCTATTTTTCCTGCATTACCGTGAAAAAAAAGAATAGTTTTAAAGTTTTTATTTTTTACAAATCTCCAAGCTACAAGTTTATTTTCAGACTGAATATATACTTTTTCTATTTTATGATTTAGCGATCCTTCATCTAAGTAGTTATTTTCGCCTGGATGATAAAGTAACTTTCTTTGGTAAAAATATACTACAAGCGAGACCCCAAAATAAATTACAAAAATATAAAATAATATTTTAAAAAAAATCATTTTATGCTTTTTGTTCATTATCAACTTTTCTTTTAACTAAATATATTCCAAAAAATACTAAGACGGTTCCAAGATAATGGTAGTTTTCTAAATTTTCATCGAATAAAAATATTCCATAAAATGCCCCATAAACAGTGAATAAATATAATGTAAATCCAGTTACAGACGCTCCTAATTTTTGTTGCGTTAAAGTATAAAGTACAAATGCAATAATTCCTGGTGAAATTGCTGCAAACGATACCCAAAAATAAAAATTTAAGTCAAATTGAGTTTGTGCAAAATATATTTCTTCTAATAAGTAGAAAGGTAACAAGCTAATGATACCGCCAAGTGAGATAATAGTAAACCTTGGAAAAACATCTAAATCAGACTTCCAGTAAAATAAGAAAATTGAATATAATGCCCAACCAATTGCAGCCCCCAACATCCATAAGTCACCTTGATTAAAAGTTAAATTGAATAAAAGCAAAATATCACCTTTGATTATAATAATAAGAACTCCGACTAAACAGGAAACTAAACCAAAAATTTTTAGTTTATTGATTTTTTCACCAAAAAATAAAGAGGAAATTATAATAATAAAAATTGGAGAAGAGGTATAAATAATTCCCATATTAATTATCGTAGTTGTTTTTCCAGCTATAAAAGGGAAGGCGCCACATACACCACAGCCCATTGAGCCTAAAAATAAAAGTTTCCAGATTTCTTTTTTTATGATCCTAATTTCTCTTTTAATAGAAAAAAAAGTAAAAGATAACAGAATTAAAAAAACAAAAAACCACCTCCAAAATGCTAATGAAATTGGAGGTATAAACTCAACACCCCCACGAGCAACTATTAAGTTGCTTGCCATAAAAATTGGTTGAATAAAAAGTAATAGATAAGGAAAAAGATTTTGTTTGTTCATCTTTATTTTTTATAGCTTAATTTTTATTTTTAAGAAGATATGTTTAGATTGAAAGATTTATTGCTTGTCAAAAAAAGCTTCGTAAATCATCATTATAATTGCTGCACCCATAAAGATATATACAGGTAATACGTCTAAAAAAGTTATCATCATAGATCTAGTTAGAGTAGTAGCTAAGCCAACTAAAAAGAATAGAGCAAACGAAATTCCAATAACTGTTGTTAATTTATTCATATTTAATCTTTACATTCCTTCTCTAGCCATCTAGCAACTCCTAAAAATCTGTGATCATCATATTTATCACCGATTAATTGAACGCCCAATGGTAATTTATTTTCACCTTTAAGTAAAGGAAGAGAAATACAAGGCGTACCAAGAAAAGACCAAACCTTATTAAATTCTGCAGTACCTGTGCTTTTTAATCCTTTAGGTGCGACCCCTGGACTGGACGGCATTAGCACCCCATGGTAATCCTCAAAAACTTCTTTATAAGACTCATAACTTTGTTTCCTAAAATCAATAGCCTCTGCATATTCTTTTGCAGAGTATTTATTTCCTCTAGAAATTGCATCTTGCATGTATTTAGACAATTTAGATTTAAACTTTTTATAATAAATTGAAAAATTGTTTGCTAAGTCTGTTTCGTGTATTACTTGATGATATTTATGTATATCTTTAAAGTAAGAAGGAGTATCAAAAACTTCAATATTTTTAAAAGACTTAATAAAATATTCAAAAGCATCTCTGGATTTTTTTTCAATCATCTTCCAGTGATTTGTTTTATAAAATATAAATTTTGGTTCAAATAATGGGCCTTTTTTTGTCTCTGCTAGAATATTCTCTGATGAATAATATATTGAAGCTGGATCCTGTTTGTCTTTCTTAATTAAAGCTTTAGCCAATAAAGCAACGTCTTCTACATTTCTTCCAAACATACCAATATGATCTAAAGTTTGAGAGGTTCTTAAAACACCATTTCTTGATATTAAGCCATAAGTTGGTTTATAGCCTACTACACCACAGTAAGAAGCAGGTCTTATTACTGATCCACCTGTTTGAGATCCAATTGAAAGGGGTGCCATGTATGATGCAACTGATGCAGCTGATCCACTCGAGGAACCACCTGGTGTTCTAGAATAATCATGTGGGTTCGTAGTTTTTGGAGGTCCAAGAAAAGCTAATTCTGAAGTTGCAGTTTTGCCCATCACAATAGCTCCTTCCGAAATCAGTAAATCAATAATTTCTGCATTTTGTGAGTAAGATTTGCCTTTTCTTATGCTTGTGCCACATTCAGTTGGCATCTCAACTGTTCCAATAATATCTTTAACAGCTACAGGTATACCATGTAGGAAGCCAATTGGTTTACCTGATCTTCTGTAGTCGTCTGCCTCTTTAGCTTTCTCTAATAAAATTTTTTTATCAAAAAATGCCCAAGCTTTTACTTCTTTTTCAAATTTATCGATTCTTTCAATATATTTTTCGCATAATTCTACTGAGGTTAATTCTGAATTTTTTATTTTTAAAGCAAGGTTTTCTACACTCTGTGAAAATATTTCATTCATCAATTTCTTCTTTAATCAGCAAAAAGTACATCGGGAAGCCATAGAGCTATTCCTGGAAAAATGTACATCAATACCATTGCAAAAATCACTATCCCTAAAAAAGGCATAATACCTTTAAATATTTCCAACAATTCTACATTTTTTGTTTGTACGCCTTTCAGATAATATGCAGACATTGCCATGGGGGGTGTTAAGAAAGATGTTTGCAAGTTTAATGCAATCAACATAGCAAAGAAATACGGATTAACACCAAAAAATTCTACCAGTGGAAGGAATATAGGTACAAAAATAATTAGAATTTCTGTCCATTCTAAAGGCCATCCTAGAATAAAAATAATTATTTGAGTTATCACTAAAAACTGCCAAGGAGCTAAATTCATAGATTTAAAAAAGTGTTCAAAAACTTCATGACCACCCAAATAAGAAAACACTGCTGCAAAAGTCCATGATCCAACAAACAACCACATTATCATTGCAGTTGTTTTTGCTGTAAGGAAAACAGACTCTTTAAAACTTTTCCATTTTAAAGACTTATAAATTAAAGATAGGACTAAAGATCCAAGAGCTCCCACCGCTGCAGCCTCTGCAGGTGTTGCAAGACCTGCAAGAATAGTACCTAAAACTAATATTATCAAAGAAAATAATGGTACAAATGAAACTAAAACCTCTTTTAATATCACTGCTCTTGGTGGTATTTCCTCCTTTGGAGGCTTAGGTGCAATGGATGGATTAAAGTATGCCCTAGTTATTGCATAAATTATATAAAGCCCTGCCAACATTAGTCCAGGAAATATTGCTGCTGCAAATAATCTAAGAGGAGATAATTGAGCAATTACTGCATAAACTATAAGCATAATACTTGGAGGAATTAAAATACCTAAACAACCACCCGAACATATAACTCCCGATGCAAATTTTTTGTCATAACCTGCTCTTATCATTGCAGGCCATGCAAGTAGTCCCATTAATGTAACTACTGCACCTATAATTCCTGTGGCTGTAGAAAATAATGCACAAGTGACAAGAGCAGCTACAGCCATTGAGGCTGGCAAACCATGTGAAGCTAGTCTAATTGCATTAAATAATCTTGCTACAATTCCTGCTCTTTCAACAAGATAACCCATAAATAAAAATAAGGGGACGGCGGTAAGCACTGTGTTGTCCATTACAGAATATGTGTTTTGAACAAATAATTGGAATATCCTATTATCCAACAAATGATCCATTCTTGACGGATCATAATATGCAAAATAACCAAAACCAATTCCCATTGCCATTAAGGTAAAAGCAATTGGAAAACCTAAAAGTACTGCAAAGAGAAATATGCCCATCATTAAGATAGCTATTTCGGGATTTGTTAGACTAAATAACATCTTTTTGATCCTCGTCTTGAGTTGTTCTCATTAAAATTTTTTCTGTCTCCTCGGCAACAACCATTCTTGCAGGCCAATGACCAGTTTGAATACAAATGATTGATCTGAATACCTCACTTATTCCTTGAATGATTAATAATAAACCAGAAAGTGGTATCAAAGATTTTGCCATATAAATTTGAATTTGTGCTGGACTATTCCAACTAGTTTCTTTTATTTTCCAAGCCATAGATGCGTATTCATACCCATAAAATGCTAGAGCCAAAACACCTGGAAAGAAAAATACAAAATATAAAATTAGATCAATCCAACCTTGAGTTCTGGGTTTGAACAATCGGTAAATTACATCACCTCTTACATGAGCCTCGGTCGACAAAGTATAAGCCCCTGCCATCATAAAAATGGCTCCATACATTTGAAGACTAAAATCAAAATTCCATAATGTGGGAGCATTAAATGCATATGCCATCACCACTTCATAACAAGTTCCAGCCATTAAAATTACAATACACCATGAGAATGCCTTACCCATTGATGTACTTAATTGATCTGCAAACTTAATAAATGATCTCATAAAAAACTGTCTAAGTAATAACAAAAAGGGGGCTAAAAAGCCCCCCTTTTTTTTTCTAATTTATTAAAAATTATTAGATTTTTACTTTTGCTATTGGACCAAACTCATTTTCGTAAGCAAGTTTGTAATTAGGCTGATTCATCAGCAAGTACTTCATTACTCTCTTGGCATACGCTTTTTGTGAGTCTATGATTTTCTTGAAGAATGGATCTTTTCCAGAAAAGTCACCGACTACTTTGTCCCAACCTTTTAACTGCTCAGAAAGAATTGCATCTGAAGTTTGATATACATTTACTTTATGCTCATTCATTAACTTAGATAAGTCAGCTGAATATCTTACTAAAGCTTTAAAGTAGTTATCAGTGTTCGCAGCATAAGCAGCATTTTTCAATATTGCTTGATGTGCAGGCGAAAGGTTGTTGTATGATTTTTTGTTAATAGGAATTTCAAACATCTCCTGAGATTGGTGGAAACTACCTAAGTGATAATGCTTAGATACATCCTGCATACCAAATTGAGAGTCTGAAGTTGGGTTGTTAAACTCAGCTGCATCAATCAAACCAGTTTTCATTGCTGGTTGGATTTCTCCACCTGGTAACTGTCTAACTACCATTCCCATTGCAGTAAGAACGTTAGTTGCAAGACCAACTGTTCTGTACTTCATTCCTTTTACATCGGATACTTTAGTTACATTCTTTTTAAACCATCCGAATGGTTGAGCTGGCATAGGCATATGAAAGAAACCAACATAGTCAAAACCAACTTTTGCTAAAGTTTCTTCGTATAGAGCTCTTCCTCCACCATATTCCATCCATCCCATTACCTCTTGTGATGACATGCCGTATGATGGTCCAGTTCCAAACAATGAAGCCGCAGGGTTTTTTCCATACCAATATGCAGTCACCCAGTGACCCATATCAAGTACTCCTGAACTTACAGCTTGTCCAATTTCGGAAGTTTTAACAACTGCTCCAACTGGTTGTAAGTCAATTTTTAAAGTTCCGCCTGACATCTGGTCAACCATTTTCGCATAGTCTCCTGCCATTTCGAAAAAGATATTTGCTCCGCTAGGCCAAGCTGCTTGCATTTTAAGAGTGGTATGACCACCTCCCAAAGCAAGATTAGGCATTGCTACCGCTGCTGTTGCCGCTGCACCAGTTGCAGCTGCCGTTTTAAAGAACTTACGTCTTGAAGGAATTTTACCCTTCAAAGGTTTTTTTTCTTTAACCATTTATTTCTCCTCTTTAAAGTTAATTAACTCTTAAGATTTAAACATGTAAAATTGCTAGAGTCATTCTAAAATCGATTACATTTATAAATTAAATACAATTTGAGATTGTATAATTAGGTCAAAAAGTCCTAATTTACTTTATTCTTACATTCTCCTGTTTTGAAAAATTCGTCAATGTTGTCAATCGCAAGATTAGCCATTGCAGTTCTTGTTTCTTTTGTTGCGCTTCCTAAATGGGGAAGGATAAAAGCGCTTTTATATTTCAGGTAACCTGGATTTAAATTTGGCTCATTTTTGTAGACATCTAAACCAACTGCATAGACTTTTCTTCTTTCAAGTGCATCTAACAAAGCTTCATCGTCTACAATATCTCCTCTTGCAACATTAGTGACAACTGCACCTTTTGGCAAATACTCAATAGTATCTTTATTAATCATATCAATTGTTTGTTTCGAGGCTGGACAACAAATAGATAAAACATCAGATACTGATAATAAACTTTTTAAATTATCATGGTAAACAGCACCTTGTTCTTTTTCCTCAGCTAATTTTGATCGATTATGATAATGTATTATCATTCCTAAAGACTTTGCAATTTTTGCAATCTTTTGACCAATTCTTCCCATACCTAATACTCCAAGTCTTGCACCAGTTAGTTGCTTTCCAATTAAATAATCTGCAGACCACTTCCAGTTGCTTTCTTTAGCAGATTCTATTCCCTCTGATGCTCTTCTGCATGCTCCAAGTATTAGCAAGATACCAATTTCAGCTGTAGCATCTGTTAAAACGTCAGGTGTATTTGTAACCGCTATTCCTCTCGCCTTAGCTGCCTCCAAATCTATATTTCCAAAACCAACTGCAAAATTTGAAATAATTTTTATAGTTTCTGGCAATTTATTTATTGTTTCAGCATCAAGTTTATCTGTTAAAGAAGATAATATTCCATCTTTTCCTTCACTCATTTCAATTAATTTTTTTTGCGAATATAATTCGTCATTTAAGTTTAAATTAGCATCAAAACTTTTTAATGCTTTATCTTCACAAGATCTTAGTAATTTTCTTGTTACTAGAATTTTTTTCATATTAAATTTTATTCAAAATTTTTGGTTTAGGACCACCTGTATACCAATCTAGCAGTTCTATAGTATGTAAAATTGGTATATTAGTACCATTAGATATTTGGGTGATACAGCCTATATTTCCAGTAGATATAATCTGTGGATTTGTACTCTCTATATTCTTAACTTTGTCTTTTAAAAGATTTTTCGCGATTTCTGTTTGCAGAATATTATAAGTTCCAGCAGAGCCACAACAAAGGTGTCCATTAGGTATTTCAATAATATCATTGTCAGTTTTTTGAAGTAAGCTGATCGGTTCATTATGAACCTTTTGACCATGTTGCATTGAACATGCAGAATGATAAGCAATTTTATACTTCTTATTTTTCTTTTGTATATTTAGTTTTAAGTTTTCTGATAAATATTCAGTAACATCTTTGCTTAACTCAGATACTGTTTTTGCTTTAGCTTTTAATTTTTTGTCATTTCTAAATATAAATCCATAGTCTTTTAAAGTGGTTCCACATCCAGAGGTATTAGATAATATTGCATCAAGATTTCCCTTTTTATGTTCTTCATACCAGGTTTCAATATTATTTATAAAATCAATATTTGCATCGTCCTCTTTACCTAAATGATGATTTAAAGAGCCACAACATCTAATTTTTTTTGGAACAACAACTTCAACGCCATGTCTATTTAATAATCTTATTGTGGACTCATTAATTTGTGGCGATAGTTCTTTTTGCACGCATCCAGTCAATAAGGCTACTCTTGCGATTTTTTTTCCATTTGCTGGATACATTTCCTTTACTTTGATAGTTTTTTCTGGAAAAGAAGTTGGCATCAATTCCATCATATCTTTTATTTTCTTTGGAAATAAAAATTTAAATAACTTTCCGATCTTAACTAGATAACTTGTTAATTTAAAATATTGAGTATTTGGAAGAACTTTCGATAAAAAATTTCTTAAAATTTTATCAAATAAAGGTCTGTCATAATTTTTTTCAATATATTTTCTGCCATGATCAATCACATGCATATAATTAACACCGGCTGGACAAGTCGTCATGCAGCTATAACATGATAGACAACGGTCTATGTGCTTAACGACTTTTTTGGAGGGCTTTCTCTCATTTTCCAACATATCCTGAATTAGATAAATTCTTCCTCTTGGTCCATCTAATTCATCGCCTAAGATTCCATAGGTAGGGCAAGTTGCATTGCACATTCCACAATGCACACATTTTTGAAATATCTTTTCTGTAGACTGGTTGTCTTTATCTTTTAGTTGATTTTCTGAAAAATTGGTTTGCATTAAAGTTCTCTATACATTCTTCCAGGGTTAAAAATTTTTTTTGGATCAAAACTATCTTTTATTTTTTTTGATATCATTAATCTTGTACTATCGATAGTAAACAAAGTGTCTTGAAAATCAAAATTTTCAGATTTTTTAAGAATCGTTAGATATCCACTATTTTCAAGGATAAAATTTTTTATTTTGTTTATTTTTTCATCGTCTTTGTCGAGGACCTCGATCCAAAACAATGATCCACACCAATCAATGTAATATTTATAATTTTTATTAAGAAATTTAATAAATGTCTCACATTTAGCGGGAGGCATAACAGCTCTCAAAATATTATTTTTTGTCCCACTAAATAACTCCAAATTATTGACTTTTTTCCAAAAAGGTACCGATTGGTGAACATCTAATATTGAACTTTTGAAATTTGATAAATCTAACTCTATTTTTAACTCTTTTAATCTCTCGTCAATTGATCTCTTGTCTCCTTCAATTCTAAAAGCTAAAAAAGAACCTTCTTGATCCAGATCGTTAAATTTGAAAATCTTATTTTTTGTATGTTCATAGTTTTTGTTATTGGGTTCTTCAGGTATGAATGTTGCTGCTGAAACTTCATTACTAGAGCTTAGAATTTTATCAAATAAATTTGATATTTTTTTAATTTCATCAGAATAAACAATAACTGTAATTTGAGATTGTTTTTTTGGAGAAACTTTTAATGTTATTTCAGTTAAAACAACAAGTGTTCCAAATGAACCTGATATTAATTTTGAAAGATCATAACCAGTAACATTTTTAACTACAGTCCCACCCGACTTTATAATATCACCTTTTCCATTAACTCCTTTAAAACCTAAAATATGATCTCTAACACTTCCAACTTTAAATCTTCTTGATCCAGCAAAATTACACGCTACATAGCCACCAATAGTCCCTTTATTTGTTTGACCATTTATCATGTATCCAAAATCAATTGGTTCAAAGGCTAACTCTTGATTGTTTTCCTCTAATATTTTTTCAATGTCTTCAATAGGAGTTCCTGCTTTTACTTTGATGTAAAGTTCTTCTTTTTGATAGTCAATGATACCAGAAAGTTGTGATAGGCTGAGTTTTTTTGCAGTTTGTAAATTATAACCAAAAACTTTTTTTGTTCCTGTTCCTGTTATCTCTATAGGAAGTTTTTTTGAGTAAATTTCTCTTACTATTTCTGATACTTCTTTTTCAGTACTTGGACTTAACGTTTCAGAATCTAGGGAGATCTGGGAATTTTTCTTCTCCTCTGTGGACATGGACTCTTCCTTCCTCTGCACATTTTCTCAGTATCGGATAAACTTTTCCTGGATTTAATAGGTTTTTTTCATCTAAAGACTTTTTGATATTTAATTGTTGTTGAATATCATCGTTATTGAAAGCTTCACACATCAATTCTCTTTTTTCTATTCCTACACCATGTTCGCCTGTTAATGCTCCTCCATGCTTTACACAAGCTTTTAAAATCTCCGCACCAAATTCCTCAGTTTTTCTCAACTGTTCTTTATCACTACCATCAAACATTATTAGAGGATGCAAGTTTCCATCTCCAGCATGAAAAGCGTTTGCTACAGCCAAGTTATATTTTTTTGATAGTTGATTTATTTCTTTTAAAATTAAAGACAGCTTTCCTCTTGGAATAGAGCCATCCATACAATAATAATCTGGGGCCATTGCTCCGCAGGCTGGGAAAGCAGCTTTTCTTCCAGACCAAAAAGCTAATCTTTCTTTTTCATTATTGCTTAATTTCATACTGTTAGAATTATTTTGTTTTGCAATTTCACTTACTTTATCTAAAAGACCGTCAACTTCAGATTTAGTTCCATCAAGCTCAACGATCATTAAAACTTCTGCATCTTTAGGATAACCAGCTTTTGAGAATTTATCTGTTGCATCAATCAATGCTTTGTCCATCATTTCCATACCAGCAGGAACTATTCCACTAGATATAATATCAGAGACACAATTACCTCCGTCCTCGACGGTTGGAAAGCCAATTAAAGCTGCTCTTACAGATTGTGGTTTTCTTAAAATTTTTACTGTTACTTCTGTAATCACTCCCAAAAGTCCCTCGGATCCACATACTAGTCCTAATAAATCATATCCCTCTTGATCTAAAGTTTTACCGCCAATTCTTGTAATCGTCCCATCCATCATTACCATTTCAACACCAAGAATATTATTTGTGGTTGTTCCATATTTTAAAGAGTGAACGCCTCCTGAATTTTCAGCTACATTTCCTCCAATTGAACATGCCAACTGACTTGAAGGATCTGGAGCATAGTAATATCCTTTGTGTTGCACAGCATGAGTAATTCCAAGGTTTGTAACTCCTGGTTGAGTTACTACACATTTATTATCAAAATCAATTTCAAGAATTTTGTTAAATTTACCAAGTCCTAACAATATTGCATCTTGAAGTGGTAACGCTCCCCCTGACAAACCTGTTCCTGCGCCCCTTGGGATCACTTTTATGTTTTCTTCATTACAGAATTTTAGTATTTCACTTACCTCTTTTGTATTTTCTGGCAAAACAACTGCTAGTGGGGTCTGTTTATAAGCAGCTAAACCATCAGTTTCATATGGCTTTATTTCCTCGTTTTCACTTAAGACATTTTCTTCATTAGTAAATTTTTTTAATTGAGAAACTATAAGACTTTTTTTTGAAACCGTAGTCCTATCTATTTGTGGTAAAGCTAATTCAGTCATTAATTATCCGAGCATTTTTTTGATATTTTCTAAAGCTTGAGAAATATTATCTCTAGATGCAGCAAAACTAAATCTAACGTATTCGTTGCAGCTTTTTCCAAATGCAGTTCCTGGAACTATTGCAACTCCAGCTTCATGCATTGCTTTTTGACAAAACTCTGCACCATTCATTCCAGTTCCAGTAACTTTAGGGAATGCATAAAAGGCACCTCCTGGCAAACTACATTCAACACCTGGCAAACTATTTAAACCTTCATGAATTAATTTTCTTCTTGCGGTAAATTTTTCCATCATTTCATGAATTGAGTCATCTGGACCATCTAAAGCAGCTATTCCAGCAAATTGAGCTGCTGCATTAACGCACGAAACACTATTAATGAGAAGTTTATTTACATGTTCAACTAGATGTTCAGGCCAAAAACTCCAGCCTAGTCTCCAACCAGTCATTGAGTATGCTTTGCTCCAACCTTCTAATACTATTAATCTGTCTCTTAATTCAGGGTAATTGAAAAATGTAGGCATTTCCTTATTATCAAAAATCTGTCTACTATAAATTTCATCACTTAAAATTGTTACATGTGGAAATTTTTCTAATCCCTTAGCAAGTTTATCTATTTCGGGTTTTTCAACAAAACTTCCAGTGGGGTTATTTGGATTGATTAAAATTAAAAGTCTTGTTTTAGCAGTTATCAGAGATAAAATTTTATCAGCATTGAATTTCAAATCTTTATCTTCTGTAAGATCATAAGGAACTGGTGTGGATCCAGTATAATTTATCATAGACTCATAAATAGGAAAAGCTGGTGTCGGATGTATTATCTCTGCACCTGGTTCTCCAAAACACTGGATTGCATAAGTCATTGTAGGTTTTCCACCTGGCATAATTAATATTCTTTCAAAATCAACGTCTGCGTTGTATCTTTTTTTAATCCATCTAGTTACAGCTTGTCTGCACTCAGGTATTCCATTTGACATTACATATCCATGGTGTCCATCATCCAACGCTTTTTTTGCAGCATCTACAACATGCTTTGGAGTTTTAAAATCTGGTTGTCCAAGTCCAAGATGGATCATGGGATGACCTTTTGC
>CACKVV010000002.1 GCA_902603665.1 uncultured Pelagibacteraceae bacterium
TCAAACGACAAAGATATTAAATCTATAGTTAATTATGCTAAGATAGTTAAATTAATAAAAAAGCTAGTAAAAAATAAACATTATAATTTTCTTGAAAAATTGGCAGAAGATGTTTTTGATGAGCTATTCAAAGATAAAAGAATAGATAAAATTACTCTTCAAATAGAAAAATTAGAAATAATGAAGGATTGCAGCTCAGTTGGGATCCAAATTTCTAAAAAAAGAAGCCATGATCAGCTCTGATATTGGTAAAGAAGTAATAAAAAAAGAATTACCCTTAGTCCCTAAGTTACCAGGAGTTTATCGAATGTTAAATTCAAAAGGTGACATTCTATATGTTGGTAAAGCAAAAAACCTTCCCAACAGATTAAAAAGTTATGTTTCAGAAAAAAATCATATCATTAGAACAGAGAGGATGCTCTCTCAAACAAAAAGTCTCGAAATTACAACTACTTCAAATGAGAGTGAAGCTTTACTTTTAGAAGCAAATTTAATTAAAAAATTCAAACCAAAATTTAATATTTTATTAAGAGATGATAAATCGTTTCCTTTTATTTTTATAGGTAACAAGGATAAATGGCCACAAATTAAAAGACACCGAGGAAAAAAAAGTAAAGAGGGATTTTACTTTGGACCATTTGCATCTGCTGGATCTGCAAATTGGACTATAAAAATGATTCAAAAAATATTTCATCTAAGAATTTGTGATGACACTGTTTTCAAAAAAAGAGAGAGACCTTGCATACTTTATCAAATCAAAAGATGCTCTGGCCCTTGTGTTGGTTATGTAGGAGAAAGTGATTATAAGCAGACCGTAGACGATGCAATTGAGTTCGTATCAGGTAAATCTAGAAAAATACAAAAAAGTTTGTCTAATCAAATGGAAAGGGCTAGTGAGGACCTAGATTTTGAGAAAGCAGCAATATTAAGAGATCGAATTAAATCATTAAATATTATTCAATCATCGCAAAGAATAAATGAAGCTAATTTAATTGAAGCAGATGTGATCGCTGGATACAAAGAATCTGGAAAAACCTGTATTCAAGTTTTTTTCTACAGATCCAAGCAAAATTGGGGTAATCAAGCATTTTTTCCAAAGCACGATCCAGACGAAAATTTAAATGAAATCATTAATTCTTTTGTCTCTCAATTTTATGAAAATAAAAGTGTGCCGTCATCAATAATTTTATCAAATGAGATTAAAGAAAAAGAATTAATTGAAAAAACACTTACCCAGAAAGAAGGTAAGCAAATTACTATTACTGTTGCAAAAAAAGGTACAAAATTAAAAGTAATAAATCAGGCAATAAGTAATGCTAAAGAAAGTTTAAATAGAAAACTCTACGAAAGTCAAAACAATAGAGATCTTTTCGATGCTGTATCGAAAAAATTCAATCTTGAATCTAATATAAATTTAGTGGAGGTATATGATAACAGTCACATTCAAGGAACAAATAGTGTTGGTGCTTTGATTACATACGGTGATGAGGGTTTTATTAAAAAGAGGTACAGAAAATTTAATATAAAGATACAAAAAAATTCTCAAGATGATTATGGAATGATGAAAGAAGTCCTTAACAGAAGATTTAAAAGAGCTGTTCAAGAGAAAGATAACTACCTGACTTTCCCTGATTTAGTTTTAATTGATGGGGGCAAAGGTCAATATTCTGTGGCTAGAGAGGCTATGAATGAACTAGGTCTGCATGAAATCCCAATTGTAGCTATTGCCAAAGGTAAACAGAGAAATAGCGGTAATGAAACTTTTTTTCATAACGGAAAAGAATTTAAATTTGAAAAAAATGATCCAACTTTGTTTTTTCTTCAGAGAATAAGAGATGAAAGTCACAGATTTGCCATAAGTGCTCACAGGACAAAAAGAAAAAAAGGAATAAGCAAATCTTTGCTTGATCAAATTGAAGGGATTGGTGCTGTGAGAAAAAGGTCTTTATTAAATCATTTTGGATCAGCAAGGGCTGTTGAATCCGCCAGTTTAGATGAAATAAAATCTGTTGAAGGAGTTGAGGAAAAGGTAGCAAAAAAAATATATAACTTCTTTCACGAATGAGATTTAAATTTCCTAATTATCTAACAATTGGACGAATAATAATTGTTCCTATATTTGTTTTTACTTTCTATTTGCCTGGATTTTATGGAGATATTTTGCCATTTGCACTTTTTGTAATTGCTTCTTTCACAGATTTTTTAGATGGTTTATTAGCCAGAATCTATAAGGAAGAGTCTAAGCTTGGAGAACTTCTTGATCCTATTGCAGATAAAATAATAGTAGCTACTGCCTTATTACTTTTAGTCATGGATCAGACTATAAAAAATTATGAAGTAATCGCAGCAATTATAATATTAACAAGAGAAATACTAATATCTGGATTACGAGAATTTCTAGCTAAAGGTAAAATTAAATTACCAGTTTCAAATTTGGCTAAACTAAAAACTTTTTTACAAATGTTCTCAATATCTTTACTTTTACTAGGTGATACTGGAAATAAAATTTTAAACTTTCAGGATTATAATGCGCAAACAATTGGAATCATTCTTTTATGGCTCTCAGCTTTTCTTACTTTATATACTGGTTACGATTATCTGAGAAAAGGTATAGATCATGCCATCTCTGAGGATAGCAAAGATTAAGCGGCTTTCTTTTTTCTTACTACTTTTTGATAGCTATCAGAAAGATCTAAAATTGTGTCACAAACTTTAAAATTATGCTGTGCTATTAGAGAGACAGGTGTAACTTCTGCTGCAGTGCCCGTTAGAAAACAACCTACAAAATTTGACATCTCATCTGGTTGAATTTTTCTCTCATTTACTTTTATATTTTTAGATTTTGCGATTTCAATGACTGTCCTTCTTGTAATTCCATCCAAAAATGAATCTGGGATTGGAGTATGTAATTCATTATTTTTATCTTTAAAAAAAACGTTTGCACCTGTGGCTTCTGCAATGTTTCCCTCGTGATCCAACATAAGAGAGTCTGTGTAACCTTGTGCCTCCGCTTCATGCTTTGATAAAGTACAAATCATGTATAGACCCGATGCTTTTGTATCCCATGGTATTGTGTTAGGAGCGGGTCTTCTCCAATTAGAGATGTTTAATTTAATTCCCTTTATTTTTAAATTTGGATCAAAGTAGGAACCCCACTCCCATGTAGCTATAGCAACATGAATTTTAGTTTGT
This sequence comes from uncultured Pelagibacteraceae bacterium, assembly GCA_902603665.1. Taxonomy (GTDB): domain Bacteria; phylum Pseudomonadota; class Alphaproteobacteria; order Pelagibacterales; family Pelagibacteraceae; genus Pelagibacter. The sequence goes on from CACKVV010000002.1 coordinate 3,193, forward strand.
TGCGCCGAGATAGCCATCATTTCACTCCCTCTCCATGCAACAGGTCTTACATAGCCATTTTGAACATTTTGTGCTGAAATAATTTTATTGCTTGCTAAATTAATTTCTTCTTTTGAATATGGAAGTTTAAAACCTAATCTTTCTGCTGAATAAAAAAATCTATCGGTATGTTCCTCTAATTTAAAAATATTTCCATTATAAACTCTCTCTCCTTCAAATACACAGCTACCATAATGTAATCCATGACTTAAAACATGAACCTTAACATTTTGCCAGTCCACAAGTTCATTATTATACCAGATTTTTCCTGAGCGTTTATCGTAAGGTATCATTAAAAAATATATTTTTTAAAAATATATTTGTATATATGATATGTCAATATAACTTACCAATATGAAAAAACTTTTATATCTGAAAGATAAGGAGCTCAAACAATACATTGAAAAAATATTTATGGGATATAGAGAGACTGTATCAGATGCCAAAAAAGTGTTGGATAAATACTCAATTGGGGTTGCACATAATAAAGTAATTCATCTAATCTCATTATACGAAGGTATAACTATTTCAGAACTTTTAAAAAAATTAAAAGTAACAAAACAAAGCTTAAATAGAGTTTTAAAAGATCTTATTAAACTCAGAGCTATTAATTACAAAAAGGACGAGAAAGATACTAGAATAAAACACGTTTATTTAACTGAAAATGGAATGAAATTGTTTGATGAGATTTTTAGCATACAAAAAAGAAGGTTTTACAAAGCTTTTCTCAGTTCTGCTTCAAATGAAGTAGTAAGTTTTGATAATGTTTTAAAGAAAATTATAAATGAAAAATTTTAATGCACATATATTAGTTGTGGATGATGATGATGGTATCAGAGATCTGGTCAAACAATATTTGGATCAAAATAATTTTTTAGTTTCAACAGCTAAGAGTGCTGAAGATGCATTAGAAAAAGTCAAAATAATTAAATTTGATTTAATAGTGTTAGACATAATGATGCCAGGTAAAAGTGGCTTAGAGTTTACTAATGAAAATAAGGCAAAATTAAATACACCTATAATACTTTTAACTGCTAAAGGAGAAGCATCTGAAAGAGTTGAGGGTCTTGAAGTTGGTGCTGACGATTATTTACCTAAACCATTTGAACCAAAAGAACTGGTCTTAAGAATTAATAATATCTTAAGCAAGACTAAAAAAGACAATCACAAAAGAGTGATAGAATTTGGAAGTATTAAAATAGATCTAAATAAGTTGTTCATCTATAGAGGAAGTCAAAATCTAAAAATTAATAGCACCGAAAAAGTTATATTAGAAAAAATGATAAACTCACCTGGTAAAATATTTAAAAGAGAGGAAATAGGAAGAATGATAGATTTAGATAAAGAAAGATCAATTGATGTTATTATTACAAGATTGAGAAAAAAGGTCGAGGAAAACCCAAAAAGCCCGAAATATCTTCAAACAATCAGAGGAGAAGGATATGTTTTATGGATTGAGTAATTACATAAAAAATTTACTTCCAAAAAGATTATTTTATAGAGGTTTATTAATTGTAGCTGTACCTATAGTGGTATTACAAGTGACAATATCTTTAGTTTTTTTTGACAGCTTGTGGATCAAAACAAACGCAGGAATGACAAGGGGTCTTATTGCAGAGATCAAAACATTTATAGATGCTTATGAGAATGATCAGCAAGATAAAGATTATATTATTAATTTATTTAAAAGTAATCTTGAAATTGAAATTCAACATAAAGAGGGAAAGGTAATACCTGACGATATACCTGAAAGGTGGTTTAGTCCTCTTGATAGATCACTGCGAAGAGAGTTAAAAAGTAAACATTTTGTTTACTGGTTCGACACAACCAACTATAAGGATTTAGTTGATATAAAAATTCAACACATAGATGGATATTTTCAATTCTTTGTTCCAAGAAGCAGATTAACCACAAGTTCAGCGAGATTGTTTGGATTGTGGATTACTCTTCCTGCATTTTTAATGATTGCTATCGCTATCATATTTTTAAAAAATCAAACTAGACCAATAATCAAATTAGCAGAAGCTTCAGAGAAATTTGGTAGAGGGGAAGATCTAGACGAATTTAGACCCTCTGGTGCTTTAGAGATCAGAAAAGCTGGTCAAGAATTTGATAAAATGAGAAAAAGGATTATTCGCCATTTAAATCAAAGATCTGAAATGCTTTCAGGTATAAGTCACGATTTAAGAACTCCTTTAACAAGAATTAAGCTTCAACTCGCAATGATAGAAGATAAAAATTTATCAAAAAAATTATCATCTGATGTTGATGATATGGAAAAAATGCTTAATGAATATTTACAGTTTGCAAGCACTGGGGCAAAAGACAAAACTGAGACTTTTGATATCACAGAACTAATTTTAAAATTAATAAATAATTATAACAATCCAAATATAATTCAAAATTTTAAAGAAGAAATCTACTTTAATGGAAGGAAAAACCTTATTGCAAGATGTATAAATAATTTAATAGAAAATTCCCTAAAATTTGCAAAAAAAGTTGAGATAAATATAGATAAACAAAAAGAAAATCTTAAAATAATAGTATCAGATGACGGTCCAGGTGTGCCAGAAAAAGAGCATGAAAATATAATCAAACCATTTTATAAAATTGATAAAAGTAGATCTGAAAGTAAATCTAGTGTAGGACTAGGTTTGTCAATAGCATCTGATATTTGTCGATCTCATGGTGGAGATATTAAATTTAGTAAATCTAAATTTGGTGGTTTAGAAGTTTCTATTTCTTTGCCTTTTTAGAACTTCTTGATTTTTTAACTTTTTTTGTTTGTTCAATTTTTTTTTCAAGTATAGCAATTCTCTTATTTAAAATTTCAATCTCCTCCTTGCTTGCAAGCTTCATTCTAAATATTATTTCATCTCTTTTTGATTTTAAAACATTTATTACCTCATCACTTAAGTCTTTGTAACTTACTAGGCCTTGTTCTAATACCTTTGCAAATTTATCGAATACAAATCTTGATTTTGACATAATAATTAAATACTTAAATTATATTATTTATAATTAATAATGTTTATCAATAATTTTGATCCAGTTGCTTTTCAAGTATTTTCTTTTGGGATTAGATGGTACTCATTGTCGTATATATTTGGGATTATTTTCGGTTGGATTTATTGTAACAAAGTTTTAATTAAAGACCCTAAGATTAAAGATTTATTTAGTGACTATATTAGTTACTTAATTATTGGAATTCTAGTTGGTGGTAGATTGGGATACGTATTTTTTTATAATTTTAATTATTATCTTAATAATCCTGTTGAAATAATCATGATATGGAGTGGTGGAATGTCTTTCCATGGAGCATTAATTGGAATTATAATTGTAACAATATATTTTTCTAAAAATAAAAATATAAATCCATTTTATTTTTTAGATTTAGTAGCTGTAACAGCGCCGGTAGGTATTTTTTTGGGTAGAGTTGCAAATTTTATCAATTCAGAACTTTATGGAAGAGAAACCGAGTTATCTTGGTCAGTAAAATTTATCAAAGTAGATGACTTAAATCGACATCCATCTCAAATCTATGAGGCAATATTTGAAGGTTTAGTTTTATTTATTGTATTAAATTATCTATACAAAAGGCTATCTCTGCAAACTGGTTTGATTTCGGCCTTGTTTTTAATTCTCTACTCAATATTTAGATTTGTTATTGAATTTTCAAGAGAACCTGATGCTCAATTAGGTTTTGTAATGATGAATTTTACTATGGGTCAATTAATAAGTGTATTCACTTTATTGGCTGGAATATATTTATATTATCTTAGTTATGGAAAAAGCAATTCCTCTAGATAAATTTATAGAACATTCTTTATACGATAAAAAAAAAGGATATTACATAAATAAGAATCCTATTGGTGAGAATGGTGATTTCATTACCTCTCCACAAATATCTGTTCATTTTTCTGAAATGATTGCAATTTGGCTAGTTGGATTTTGGGAAAAATTGGGAAAACCAAAAAACCTAAACATAATTGAGCTAGGAGCAGGCACAGGTGAAATGATGTATCAAATAAATAAATCAATTAGCAGCTTTAAGCAGTTCAAAAAAAGCTGCAATTTTTATATTTTGGAAATTAGCCCAGAATTGATTAAAATCCAAAAAAAAAGAAATGGTTTAAATAAAATTAAATGGATTGATAATCTTAATGAGATTAAAAAAAATCCGTCAATTTTTTTAGCTAATGAATTTTTTGATTCTCTTCCAGTAAAACATTTTATAAAAGAAAATAATGAATGGTTTGAAAAATATATTACCAAAAAAAAAAATAAATATTTTTTTAAAAATAAAAAAAGGAAATTAGGTGAAATTGAAAAAATATTAGGTGAGAAGATAACAAAAAATCAAAATTTTATCGAGGTTTCACCAAAATCAATTAAAAAAATAAGCAAAATATCATCAATAGTTAAAAAAAATAATGGAGGAATATTAATAATAGATTATGGATACCTTGAAAAAAAAATGTCAGATACGATCCGATGTGTGAAAAATCACAAAAAAGTAGACTTTTTAAATAACATTTATGAAACTGATATAACTCACTTATTAAACTTTAATTTTTATTTAAGAAAATTTAAAAAAAATTTAGATAAAGTAAAAATTACAACTCAGGGTGAATTCTTAATTAAAATGGGAATATTTGAGAGAGCTGAGATGATTAGTAAAAATTTAAGTTTTAGTAAAAAATCAGATTTATATTACAGACTACAAAGATTAGTCGATAATAAACAAATGGGAAAGTTATTTAAAGTTATGTTTGCTACTAACAAAAAAAATAAGTTTAGTATGGGATTTAAATGATTAAATCAAGATTGCTATCAAGTTTTAAAAATATATCTCACGGATTTTTTAATTCTGAGGGTGGTTATTCAAATGGTATTTATAAAAGTTTAAATTGTGGTATTGGATCAAAAGATAAAAAAAGAAGAGTTTTGCTAAATTTAAAGAAAGTTTCAAAAAGAGTAAAGGTACCTAATAATAATCTAGTTTTGTTAAACCAAATTCACAGTAATAAAGTAAAGTTTGTAGATAAAAATACTTTAAATAGATTTGTTGGTGATGGGTTGGTTACAAATAAGAAAAATTTAGCCTTAGGAATTTTGACAGCAGATTGTGCGCCAATTTTAATTTTTGATCCTAAAAAGCAAAATATAGCTGCATTGCATGCGGGTTGGAAAGGTGCTTATAAAAATATTATCAAAAATACATTAAACAAATTGAAAGAAAAAGGATCAAAAATGAGAGATTTGATAGCTGTTGTTGGTCCGTGCATATCGATAGAGAATTATGAGGTAAGAAAAGATTTCTTAAATAAATTTGTCAAAAAATCTATTCAAAATAAAAAGTACTTTAAATTTTATAATGATAAAATTTTTTTTAGTCTTAACTCATATATAAAATCACAATTAAAAAAATGTAACGTCAAAAAAATTGAAATAATTAATAAAGATACTTACCCCAAAAAAAATAAGTTTTTCAGTTCTAGAAGATCAATTAATGAGAAATTTAATGATTATGGTAGAAATATATCAGTAATTATGATTAAATAGATGTATCTTCAAGATGAAACTTCTCACGGGTAACAGTAATAAAAACCTTAGTCAAAAAATATCTAAATTTTTAAAAAACAGATTGGTTAATTCAAGTATAAGAAAATTCTCAGATGGTGAAATTTATATTGAAATAAATGAAAACATTAGAGGAAATAGTATCTTTGTAATTCAGTCAGTATCATCGCCAGCTAATGATAACCTTATGGAGTTATTACTATGCATAGATGCATTAAAAAGATCTTCAGCTAAAAATATAACTGCTGTAATTCCATATTTTGGATATGCCAGACAAGATAGAAAAGTAGTACCACGTACATCTATTTCTGCAAAGTTAGTCTCCAATTTAATTGCCAAAGCGGGTGCTGATAGAGTTGTGACTGTAGACTTGCATGCAGGTCAAATTCAAGGTTTCTTTGATATTCCAGTTGATAACTTATTTGCAACGCCTATTTTTGCAAGACATGTAAAAAAAAGAATAAAAACTAAAAATTTGATTTGTATAGCTCCAGATGTTGGTGGCACGGAAAGAGCTAGAGCACTAGGAAAACTTCTTAATGTGGGACTTGCAATTGTTGATAAAAGAAGACCAAAAGCAGGTCAATCACAAGTGATGAACATTATAGGAGATGTACGAGGAAAAACTTGCATAATTGTGGATGACATCATCGATTCAGGTGGCACAATAGTAAATGCAGCTGCTGCTTTAAAAAAAAGAGGAGCAAAAGATGTTCATGTTTATGTGACCCATGGCGTTTTAAGTGGAGGAGCTGAAAATAAAATAAAAAAATCAAATATTAAAAATTTAGTAATAACAGATACCATTGATAACGCAGCAAAAGTAAAAAATATCAAGAATATTGAAGTATTAACTATCTCAAATTTAGTTGGTGAGGCAATAAAAAGAATATCTAACTCAACTTCTGTATCAGATTTATTCAAATAATTTACTTGTAAATCTATATTTCATAAGTTAAAACGCTCAGTTTTATGAGCACAATCCAAGCAACAATAAGAAATACTAAAACTAAAGGTCAAGTTAATCTTCTAAGGCAAACTGGACAAGTTCCTGGGATTGTTTATGGAGGAGAGAACCCTAATGAAAAGATATCTCTATCCAAAAAAGAGGTAACTAATTTAATTAATAAAGAGAACTTTTTATCAAATGTAATTTCAATGACTATAGATGGTAATGAACAAAAAGTTTTACCAAGAGAAATTAGTTTTGATACTGTTACAGATGAACCTATGCACATTGATTTTTTAAGAATCGTAAAAGGTGCAAAAATTATTTTAGAAATACCAGTAAGATTTATTAATCACGAACTTTCGCCTGGACTAAAAAGAGGTGGGGTTTTGAATATTGTTAGAAGAAAAGTAGAACTGAGGTGTCCAACTGAAAACATTCCAACTGAACTAGTGGTAGATCTTGAAGGTTTAGACATTGGAGCTAGTATAAAAATTTCATTTATCAAATTGCCAGAAAATGTGACTCCAACAATTCAAGGTAGAGATTTTGTAATTGCAACTGTTGCTGCTCCAACTGTAGTTAAAGAACCAGAAAAACCTGCTGAGGCTACAGAAGAAGCGGGTGCAGAGGGCGAAACTACATCTGAAGGTGATAAACCAGCTGAAGGAGAAAATAAAGCAAAAGAAGAAGCCAAACCAGCTGAAGAGAAAAAATAATCTTAATAGTGAAATATATCTAAAAAATTATGCTGTTACTAGTCGGCTTAGGTAACCCTACCCCAAATTCAAACAATAATAGACACAACATTGGATTTAAAGTCGTTGATGCAATAAACCAAAAATTTGGCCTTTCAAAACAAAAGCCAAAATTTAAAGGCTTGCTTACAACTGGTAACATCGGTGAAAAAAAAGTTTATGCCATAAAACCTTTAACTTTTATGAATAATTCGGGAATTTGCATACGAGAATTATTGGAATACTTCAAAATGGATGCAGAGGACGTCATTGTTTTTCATGATGATTTGGATGTTGAATTTGGAAAAATAAAAGCAAAATTTGGTGGGTCAAGCGCAGGTCACAATGGAATAGCATCAATCGATAAATTCATAGGTAAAGATTACTCTAGAGTGAGAATTGGAATTGGAAAACCAGATAAAAAGATTTCAGTATCTGACTTTGTTTTAAATGATTTTACTGATGATGAACAAGAACACTTGGAGAAAATCACATCAAACATAATTGAATCTTTATCTATTTTAATTGATAAAAAATTAGATTTATTTTCTAGTACTGTAAACAATAATTAATTTAATGGGTTTTAAATGTGGTATAGTTGGATTACCTAACGTGGGTAAATCTACTCTATTTAATGCACTAACCAACTCTAGCAAAGCGCAAGCGGCTAACTTTCCTTTTTGTACAATCGACCCTAACATCGGTTTAGTTCCAGTTCCTGATGAGAGATTAGATAATTTAGTAAATATTTCAAAATCCAAAAAAAAAATTTACACAACAATATCATTTGTTGATATTGCAGGTTTAGTCAAAGGTGCATCCAAAGGAGAAGGTTTGGGTAATAAATTTCTATCCCATATAAGAGAAGTAGACGCAATAATCCACATGATTAGATGTTTTGATTCAGACGATATTCAAAATGTCAACCCTGATGTAAATCCAGTAAGAGATTTGGAAATTATAGAAACAGAAATGAGGCTTGCAGATTTAGAATCTATTCAAAAAAGATTAGACAAAAAAAATAGAAAAAATATTGAAGAAGATCACGTTAAAATCTTAGAAAGAGCAATGTTATTAATAAATAATGATGAGAAATTGGAACAGCTTGATAATGAATTTGAAAAAAAAGATATCAAAATATGTGGTTTATTATCAACAAAACCAAAGCTTTATGTATGTAATGTTGATGAAGATAGTATTGCAAAAGGAAACAATTACACAAAAGAATTTATAGAAACATTTGGTGAAGATAACACGTTAATAGTATCTGCTGATATAGAAAATCAAATTAATGATCTGGGTGACAAAAATGAAAAGAAAAATTTTATGGAAATGCTTAATATTAAGGAAACTGGTCTAAATAATTTGATTAAGAAAGGTTATAATTTGCTATCTTTAGTGACCTTTTTTACATCTGGTCCAGAAGAATCGCGAGCATGGACTATAACAAAAAATTGCTCAGCGCCTAAGGCAGCAGGAGAAATTCACACTGATTTTGAAAAAGGATTTATAAGAGCTGAAACTATATCGTACGATGATTTCATCAAAAATGAGGGTTGGGTAAAATCTAAGGAAAATGGAAAAATGCGATTAGAGGGTAAAGATTATATTGTAAAAGATGGCGATGTACTAAACTTTAGATTCAACACGTGACCATATTTTTTTCATACTAAAATAAACCAAAACAGTAAGAATAATTAAATAAGAAATAACTCTAAATCCAGTTTTATGTCTAGTTTCTAGGTGAGGCTCAGCTGACCACATTAAAAAATTTACTACATCTTTAGCCATTTGCTCTTGCGTTGCTTTTGTACCGTCAGAATACTCTACTAAATCATCCGATAATGGATTAGGCATTTTTATTTTGTTTCCATACATGTATTTATTATAATAAACACCATCATCTAATTTTATGCCAGACGGTGGGTCCTCATATCCTAGTAATAAAGAATACACATAATCTGCTCCACCCTTTCTTGCTTTAACAAGAACAGACATATCAGGTGGATAAGCTCCACCATTTGCAGATTTTGCTTCCTCATTATTTGCATATGGCATTACAAATTTATCTGAAAGTTTTGCTGGTCTTGTGAACATTTCTCCAGTGCTATCTGGACCGTCTGTTACCTCAAAACTCGCTGCTATAGCTTTTGCTTCAGCCTCAGAAAATTCTGGTCCACCTTTCTCAGATAGATTTCTATAACTTAAATACTTCATTGAATGACATGAGGCACAAACCTCTGTGTATACTTGATATCCTCTTTGTAATGATGCTCTATCAAATTTTCCAAAAAGACCTTTGAATGTCCAGTCTGTCTCCAAAAATTTTGCTGTATTTTCTGCAGCAAAGGATTTCGAATTTAAGACAAGAAATAATATTATTAAAAATTTAATTATATTTCTCACTTAACTGATTTTCTCTACTTTATCTCTAGCGGCCGCAAGATTTGGTGAGCCTCCCAAAACTGGCTCAGTAATACTTAATGGCAAAGGTAGTGTTTTTTCCTTAAGGCCTAATACTGGGAGAATAATTAAAAAGTGAGCAAAATAATAAATTGTTCCTATTCTAGCAATTAATAAATATAGACCTTCTGCTGGCATTGCTCCTACATATCCAAGAATTAAAACGTCAGCTACTAATATCCAATAAAATTGTTTATATAATGGTCTGAAAACAGCAGATCTTATTTTTGATGTATCTAACCAAGGTAAAGCTGCTAAAATTAAAATAGCTGATAACATTGCTATAACTCCCATCAACTTGTCAGGAACAGAACGTAAAATTGCATAGAAAGGTAAAAGATACCACTCTGGAACAATATGCGCGGGAGTCACTAAAGGATTTGCCTCAATGTAATTATCTGCGTGTCCTAAAACATTGGGTGAATAGAAAACAAACATAGCAAATATGATTAAAAACATTAATAGAGCAAATGCATCTTTAATTACTATGTATGGATGAAATGGAACTGTATCTTTTGATGGTTTTTTAATATCAATTCCAACAGGATTATTATTACCTGGTACATGCAGCGCCCAAATGTGTAAAACTACTAACCCTAAAATTAAGAAAGGTAGTAAATAGTGAAGAGTAAAAAATCTTGTTAAAGTAGGATTATCAACAGAATATCCTCCCCACAACCATGTTGTTATACTTTCACCGACAAGTGGAATTGCACTAAATAAGTTTGTAATTACAGTTGCTCCCCAAAAACTCATCTGTCCCCAAGGTAGCACATACCCCATAAAGGCTGCAGCCATCATTAATAGATAAATAATTATTCCAATAATCCAAATAATTTCTCTTGGAGCTTTATACGATCCATAAAATAAAGCTCTAAATATGTGAATGTAAACTGCTAAGAAAAACATTGATGCACCGTTTGCATGCACATATCTTAACAACCATCCATAGTTCACATCTCTCATGATATGTTCAACACTACTAAATGCATGATCTACATGTGCGATGTAGTGCATAGCTAAAACTAAACCAGTTACTATTTGGGTTATTAAGCAAAATGTTAATATTCCACCAAATGTCCACCAATAATTTAAGTTTTTTGGTGTTGGATAATCAGTTAAATGATTTACAAGCGATAATAACGGCAGTCTATCATTAAACCATTTTCCAAATTTTGAACTAGGCGTGTATTCGTGATCACTCATATATTTTATTATCCAATCTTAATAGTGTTATTATTTACAAATTCATATTTTGGAACTTCCATGTTAGTTGGTGCAGGTCCCTTTCTAATTCTTCCAGAAGTATCATAATGAGATCCATGACATGGGCAAAACCATCCGTCATAGTCTCCTTTATCTGTAAGAGGTACACAACCTAAATGGGTACACACTCCAAGCATTACAAGCCACTCGGGCTTTTTAACTCTATCTTCATCTTTTTCTGGATGTTTTAAATCTCCTAAACTTACTTCTCGAGCTTTCTGAATTTCTTGATCTGTTCTTCTTTTAATAAAAACTGGTTTTCCTCTCCAAAGCACTGTAAGAGATTGTCCCGGTTGAACAGAGCTAATATCAACCTCTGTGCTTGCTAGAGCTTTAACTGATGCATCCGGGTTCATTTGGTCTACTACTGGCCAAATTGCTGCTCCAACTCCCACAGCTCCTGCCGCTGCTGTTGCTGTAAAAAGAAAATCTCTTCGTTCTGTCTTTTTTTTATCGTTTTTGTCCGACATCTTTATTAATTTATTACTTTGGTAATATATGATTTCTTATAAGAAAAAAGATATTTTTCTATGGTAACAATGACACATAAACGGTTATTTTCTGGACCTAAAATCGCTCTCTACGAGCCTGATATACCTCAAAATACTGCTTCGATTATAAGAACATGCTCATGTCTTGGGGCGCATCTTGAAATAATTGAACCTTGTGGTTTTCTCTTTAATGATAAAAGATTTAAGAGAGTAGTTATGGATTACATAGACGAAAAAATGATTACTTTTTACAAAGACTCTGAAGATTTTTTTGAAAAAAAGAAAGGTGAAAGAGTTATTCTCATGACAACCAAAGCTAAGACAGGTCTTGATGTTTTCAAATTTAAAAAAAATGATACAGTGCTTTTTGGTAGAGAAAGTGCTGGAGTACCAGATTCAATTCACAAAAAAATCAAGAATAAAATTAAAATACCAATGATAAAGGAAAAAAGGTCTTTAAACCTAGCTGTATCGGTTGCTATAACCCTTTCTGAAAATTTAAGGCAAACAAAATGGATAATGAAATAAAAAAAAAATTAGCCCGAAACTGGTTTAAAACTATTCAAGAGGTTTTGTGTAAAGATATTGAAGAATTAGAGGGTAAAAAAAATATATTCAAAATAACAAACTGGGAAAGAGGAAAAAAATCGAACGAAGGAGGAGGTCAATTTAGAATATTTGAAAATGGCAAAATTTTTGAAAAAGTTGGTGTAAATTTCTCAGAAGTTTATGGAAAATTCTCAAAAGAATTTAGAAATAAAGTTCCTGGAACAGGTAAAAAACCAAATTTTTGGGCATCTGGTATTTCTGTTGTAATGCACATGAAAAATCCAAATGTTCCTGCAATGCATTTTAATACAAGATACATTTTTACTTCTCATGGTTGGTTTGGTGGTGGTATGGATGTAACACCATGTTTAAAAGATAAAAATTTAGAAAAGTGGTTTCACTCTGAATTAAGAAAAGCATGTAATAAACATAATAAAAATTATTATTCAAAATATAAAAAATGGTGTGATAGATATTTTTATCTACCACACAGAAATGAACCAAGAGGTATTGGTGGAATATTTTTTGATTATAAAAAGGAAAATTGGGAGAAAGATTTTGCTTTTGTAAGAGAAGTAGGATTATGTTTTAAAAATATTTTCAGAGAGATAATATTAAAAAAATCAAAAAAAAAATGGACTACCAAAGAAAAAGAAATTCAATATTTGAAGAGAGGTAGATATGTTGAGTTCAATTTATTATATGATAGAGGAACAAAATTTGGACTACAAACAGGTGGAAATGTTGATGGTATATTAATGTCTCTACCACCAATTGCTAAATGGAAATAAAAAATGGAAAAAGAACCTATCACCGTTAATGGTTTAGAAAAACTAAAACAGGAATTAACATTTCTTAAAGAAAAAAAGAGACCAGAAATAGTTGCGGCAATTGCAGAAGCAAGGTCTCATGGAGATTTAAAAGAAAATGCAGAATATCATGCTGCAAAAGAACAGCAGTCTCATAATGAGGGAAGAATTCAAGAAGTTGAGGATATTATAGCAAGAGCTAACGTAATTGATGTAACCAAAATTTCTAATGATGGAAAAGTTATTTTTGGTTCATCTGTTTATCTACAAAATTTAGATACAAATGAAAAAATAAATTACAAAATTGTTGGTAAAGACGAGGCCGATTTAAAACAAAAGTTACTTTATTTTAAATCTCCAATAGGAAAAGGTTTAATTGGTAAAAACAAAGGAGATCTTGTGGAAGTAAATACGCCAGCAGGAGTAAAAAACTTTGAAATTATTGATGTAAAATATATTTAATTAGAAAAAGTTTTTTCAATTTCTTTATCTGAAATACTAAATGAATTGTTTACCCAAATATTTTCTAAATTTTTGAGTTTTTGCCCTAACTCACGACCCTCTTTTATATCAAATTTTTCCATTATACTTTTTGCTTTTATTGGAAAAACTGGTTTTTCTTTTTTCTCAAAATAATTTTTAAGCTCAATTAATTTTTTTTTCATTGAATTTGTTTTAATTAACTCAAAGTCAATTAAATCAATTATATTTGATTTATTGTTATAATAAAAGATTTTCTCAAGGTTTTTTTTTGAAAAAAAATCTTTTTCTTTTAAATATTCAAAATTTGTCTTTAGGAATTTTATTCTATTTTTAGCGTCATTAGATAGATTGAATTTGTAAAGAAAATAATCTGCATTATCCGTCTCGTCTAAAATTAATATAGCTAATAAAAAATCGAAACTTTTATTTATTAGTATTTCTTCTTTTTTCTTTTCTAATTTTTTTAATATTTTAAGATTAATCAATTGAGGAAATATAAGTGAGATAATCTCAAATGAAAAATTATCCTTAACTAATTTAAATAAAGCCCTTGATTTAAATATTTTATTTAATTCATCTAATAATCTTTCTTTGGATAGATTGGAAACACCGTTAATATTTTGTTTTATTGTCTTTTTGATTTCACTGTTGTGATCTTTCTTACTATACAAAAGAAAAAATCTTATATATCTCAAGATTCTTAGATAATCCTCTTGAATTCTTTCACAAGAATTTCCAATAAATCTTACTGTTCCATTTTGCAGATCATCTACTCCATTATTTGGATCAAATATATTTCCGTCAATATCGGCATATATTGAATTTATTGTGAAGTCCCTTCTGATCGAATCCTCTTTCCAGTCTTTTGTAAAAATTACTTCAGCATGTCTTCCATCTGTTTTAACATCTTTCCTTAAAGAGGTTATCTCAAAATTTTGATTACCTATTCTTGCAGTTATTGTTCCATGTTTTATTCCAGTTTCAAAAAACTCGATTTTTTTTAATGTCAAACATTCTTTTACTTGATCAGGATTAAGATTTGTCGCTAAATCTATGTCATCGTAATTTTCGTTATTTAAAATTTTTCTTACGCATCCACCAACATATCTTACATCGCTCCATTCATTATGAGTGGAAATTGCATTAAAAATAGATTTTACATCTGATGTATTTTTAATATTTTGAAATAAGATTTCTTTTTGATTTAATTTTTTTTTAAAATTGAAAAATTTAGTAAATATATTGTTCATATTTGGCTGGGGTGCTAGGATTCGAACCTAGGAATGGCGGTACCAAAAACCGCTGCCTTACCACTTGGCTACACCCCAAAATTATTTTCGTATAACACAAAAAAAAAGCTTTATATAGTTTTAGATAAAATACACCAATAGTTTTTATATTTTTTTTTTAATATTTTTTGAGCTTTTTTTGCATTATTTTTTGTATCTAAGTATAAGACAATTGAAGATCCTGAGCCAGACATTCTGGTAAATAAAATATTATCTAATTTTTCAACAAATAATTTTATATTTTTTAGTTTTGGATATTTTTGAAATGCTGGATTTTCTAAATCATTTCTTAGTTTTGATAAAAATTTGAGTGACAAAAATTTGTTACTTTTTAATTTTAACTTACTTCTGGAGAAATTTTTGACCTTTGAATATATATCTTTTGTAGAACAACCAAAATCTGGTTTAATTATTATTAAATGAAGCGGCGATTTAAGTTTAGCGTATTTTATTCTCAATTCTTTTGAAATAATTGAATTCTTGTTTAAGCCTAAAATAGTATCTGAACCTATCTTTGAGCTGATTTTAAAAATATCATTTCGCTTAATTTTTATATTATTTTTTTTAATTAAATATTTTAAGATACTTGCTGCATTCATTGAGCCACCTCCTAAGCCTGATTTATGAGGTATATTTTTTCTAATTTTAATTAAATACTTTTCATTATTTAAAAGTTTTTTTCGATCTAATATTTGAATAAGATTTGAAACAGTATTTTTTTTATTTATTCCATTAGAAAATTCTCCATCAAATAATATTTTGTGGCCATTACCTTTAATTTTTTTTATGTAAATTTGATCATATAAATCAATTAAGCTCACTAAACTTTCAATTTTATGGTGTTTAGTTTTTAATTTTTTTAATACACCTAAAGAAATATTTATTTTTGCGTGGGATCGGATTTTGTCAAATCTCATCGATTATATTTTGCGAGGACCATCAATAAGTTTATTCTCAATATCTTTTTTCATTTCCTCTTCTGTATCTTCAAGTTCTAATACGTGTTCCCAAAAATACTTTGCTTGTAATTTTCTATCTAGTTGCCATAGAACATCTCCATAGTGATCATTAACAATTGGGTCATCTGGCATTAGTTCAACGGCTTTTCTTAAGTATTTTTCTGCGTTTATAAAATCGCCAATCAAATAATATCCCCATCCAACTGAATCTGTTATATATGGGTCGTTCTCTCTTAACTCGTAGGCTCTCATTAGCATTTTCATAGCCTGCTCTATTTTAATATTTCTTTCAAGCCAACTATACGAAAGGTAATTGAGAGTGTAGGCATGATCAGGTCGAATATTTAAAGACATCAACAAATCTTTGTCTGCTTTTGAATAATTTTTTAATCTCTCATAAGTTCCTCCTCTTCTATATAAAACATCCGCATACATATTTGAATTTTTATCAATCTGATTTAAAACTTGCGTATAGTAATCTATAGCTATTTTATAATTTTCAAAATTTTTATATATATTTGCTAAGTCAAAAAGAATTTTTGGTGATTTTTGTTTTAAATCGAAAATATTATCTTCAATATATTTTAAAGATTTATCATCATTTTCCTCTTGGGAAATAATCTGAGCAATTTTTTTTATTTTGTACCAAAAATAAATTTCATCCTCTGAACTGAGTTTTTCTAATATTTTTCTCGAAATATCAAAATTGTCGTTATCATAATAATTTTCTGCCAATAAAGATAAATTAAAATAAAATTTTGGGTTTAGGTAATTAGATACACTTAAATAAAAATTCGACGTTTCAATAATATTTTGTGATGAATATAAGTTAGATATCAGGAAAAAAAATTCAGATAAAAGATCATTTTCATTTTGACATGAAAAATGTTTATTAAATTTTTTATAATTTTCATTATCTATCCATTTTTTTGATTGGGATATTAATAATGTACTCGAAAAAGGTTCAATTGTTTTTGATATTTGTTTTGCAGTTTTATAGTCTTTATTTTCAATTACATTTGATAAGTAAAAAAATAAATATCTTGAGTAATCTCCTTCAGCAGAATTAATTAAATTTAAGAAATGACTTTCTGTTTTGTTAGAATTCAGATAGCAATTTTGAAAAGCATTCACAATCAAACTTAACTTTCCAAAATCACTTGTAGAATACTGTAATTTTTTATTTTTAAATAAATTATTGAAGCTTTCTAAAGTTTTAATAATTATAAACTCGTAGGTATTTTCGTTAGATAAATTAAAAGTCTTAATAATTTTTGAGGCTTGTACATATTTTTTCCTATTGATCAAATCTAAAACTATTAAAAGTTTACCTTCAAAAAAATTTGAATTCTTCATGTTACGCGATGATTTTATTTGATTTACAGCCTTTTTTATTTGGCCATCTAAAACAAGAGAATATACGTATTCTTTTAAATAATTGTTATGTTTTTTTTTGAGATATTTTGAAGATTCAAAAAATTCTAAGGCTTTATTATTTTTTTGATTATCAAATGAAATTAACGCAGAAAAATAGCTTGAAAGGTACTTATAATTAAAATCATTTTTATCGCTTGTTTTAGTATAACCTACACTTTGGTATAAAAGAGCAATAATAATATAAAAAATTTTTAAGAACATAATTTAATTTATGACTTTAGAGGAAAAAAATCAAAATGACATTTTGAATGAATTCAATGATCCCAACGACATAGAATTCATCTTTAGCGATAAACCAATAAATAGATTTAAAACTAAACCAGAAGTAGAAGATAAGATTTCTCTTCTAGCAAAACTAAAAAATGATTTACAAAATATCAAAAATTGTGAGCTAAAGGAAAGTGCTAAAAAACTTGTATTCAGTGATGGAAATTCCAATAGCAAAATAATGATTGTTGGAGAAGGACCTGGTCAAAAAGAGGATGAGGTCGGCAAACCTTTTGTAGGAGATGCAGGCTTATTATTAAATAAAATGCTAAAAGCAATAAATATTAATAGACAAGATATTTATATTACTAATGTTGTAAATTATAGACCTCCTAATAATAGAAAACCGGAACCTGCTGAAATAACACGATACTCAGAATACTTAAGAAAACATATATCAATAATAAACCCAAAGATTTTAATTTTAATGGGTAGCACCGCAATGGAGTCGTTATTTGGATCAAAAATTAAAATTTCAAAAGAAAGAGGAAATTGGAAAAATGTGATTATAAACAATAAAAGCTACTTAACAATGATAACATTTCATCCAGCGTATCTTTTAAGGCAACCAGAGCAAAAAAAATACTCTTGGACAGATCTTAAAGAAATAAGAAAAAAAATTGATGAATTAGAAATAAACTTATAAATTTATGATAGGACTGCACAAAAAGTACTTAGATTTTTTTAAAAAAAAATTTAATCTTTCAGATTATAGTTTGGTTTTGATATCTTTCTTCAAGGGTTTATTTATTGGATTAATTATTTATCATTTTTTTTTTAAATAATGAAAAAAGTAGCTGGAGTTGATGAAGTTGGAAGAGGGAGTTTAGTTGGTCCAGTATATGCTGCTGCAGTAATATTTAAAAAAAATATAGATAAATGTAAGATCAAAGATTCTAAAAAACTTTCAAAAGAAAAAAGGGATATTTTAGAAAAATATATTAAAAAAAACTCTATCTGGAGTGTTGGATCTGCCTCTTTAAAAGAGATTGAAAAATTAAATATTCTAAATGCATCTTTATTGGCCATGAAAAGATCGATTAAAAAACTTAAAATAAAACCTACATCAACATTAATTGATGGAAATAAATTACCAGAAATGAAGGGTTACAAACTTAAGTCTGTAATTAGGGGAGATCAAAAAATATCTGAAATATCGGCAGCATCTATAATTGCTAAGGTTGCAAGAGATCGGCTAATTACAAATATGTCCAAAAAATTTAAAGAATATGCTTGGGATAAAAATGCAGGATATGGAACTAAAGAACATCTAAAAGCCATTAAGAAATTTGGTATAACGAAGCATCATCGAAAAAACTTTAGGCCTATACACAATATATTGAGTCATAACTAAAACTTACAACAAGTAGAGTCTATTTTTTTCAATCTCTGGTTGACGCAGAATCTACCCTGGAGTCTAATTACTTTTTTAAAAATGATAGTTAAAAAATTACATAACAAAATTATAAATGGGGACAGTCTAAAAGAATTAAAAAAAATTCCTGATGAAACATTTGATCTAATTTTTGCAGATCCGCCTTATAATTTACAATTACAAAACAGTTTAATTAGACCAGACAGATCTAGAGTGAATGCAGTGGATGATAAATGGGATCAATTTGAGAGTTTTAAATCTTATGATGAGTTTACATACGAATGGCTAAAACAATCAAATAGAGTATTAAAAAAAGATGGGTCTATTTGGGTCATAGGCAGTTATCATAATATTTTTAGAGTAGGAAAAATAATTCAGGATCTTGGTTTCTGGATTTTAAACGATGTAATCTGGAATAAAAATAACCCTATGCCAAACTTCCGGGGTACCAGGTTTACTAATGCTCACGAAACATTGATTTGGGCATCAAAAAGTAAAAAGTCAAAATATACTTTTAATTATCAATCAATGAAGTCATTCAACGATGATCTACAAATGCGGTCCACATGGAATTTACCAATTTGTAACGGTAAAGAAAGATTAAAAGATAATGGAACGAAAGTACATTCAACCCAAAAACCAGAAGCTTTACTACATAGGGTAGTATTAGCCTCTACAAATAAAAATGATTTTATTTTAGATCCTTTTTTAGGATCAGGTACAACTGCTGTGGTTTCAAAAAAACTAGGACGATCTTATTTTGGAATAGAAAAAGAAAAAAAATATTTTGAAGCTGCGAACAAACGAATAAGAAATACTAAAATTATTATGGATGAATATTTGGATACACTCCCGAATAATAAATCAAAGCCGAGAGTGCCTTTTGGTTCATTAATTGAATTAGGTGTTATAAAGCCTGGTACAGAAATTTACGACCAAAAAAAGAAAGTATTTGCAAAAGTTATGGTTGATGGAAGTATTAAACATAAAGAGAACGAGGGATCTATTCACAAAGTAGCTGCTCAGATATTAGGCGCAGAAAGCTGCAATGGTTGGACCTATTGGCATTATCAAGTAGGAAATAGTTTAAAGCCTATTGATGAACTTAGGCAACGTCTACGGCCAAGAGCTTAATTCTTATAAATTTTACCCAAATAATTTTCTAAAAAACTTTTATTTTTAGAAAGATATTTAAGAAAAATATTTCTAAAAAAAACATTTATAGGATTTGCAATATGGAATGCATAGTGATTGATAGAAGATCTAGAATTTATCTGTTTCGTCTTTAAAACTCTTTTTTTATAATAATTTGATAAATTATTATTTAGATCATTAAAAAGATCATTTGCAGATTCAATTGATTGTGATGCTCCTTGCGCAAAAGAGGGTGGAAATGAAAAGAACGCATCACCCATTAAAAAAATATTTTTATTACTTGGTATTTTAATTTTTTTACTCACAAAAATTGGAAAGCATTTAATTTCATTTACCAACTCAGTTAAATTTAAATCAGATTTTGAGGAAATCTGGCTCATTAAGTTATTTATAAAACTTTTATCTTTAAATAGACTTCTATTTGTAATCTCAGATTCTACTAATTTTTTTCTTAATATAGATATAAAATTAAATTCGTTATTTTGATTGATAGGATAGATAACAAAGTGAAAATTTGACCCTAAATATAGGGAAATATCTAAATTTTCGAAGTTCTGAATATTCCCTCTTAGTGCAATTGAATTAAAATACTTTGGTGTACCCTCTTTTTTAAACAAAATTTCTTTTGTTCTTGAAAAAACTCCATCAGCTGCAACTATATAATCAAATTCCTCTTTGCTATTATCGCTGAAAGATAATTTTAATTTCCCATATTCCTCTATATTAATGAGATCATAGTTAAAAATTATTTTTTCTTTTGGGATATTACTTAACAAAAATTCTATTAATTTTGATCTTCTTAATGTTGTATATCTGTTATTCTCAAAGTTAAATTGGGATAAATCAATGTCACATATCTTTTTCAACACTTTTGCATCAAAGAAATTTACTTTTTTTGGAAAAAATACTTCGCTCGCATTCATTGTTTGAAATCCAATTTTATTTAGAAGATTAATGCTGTTTACTGACAACTGTATCCCATAACCATCGCTTAAATCTAATGAGGGTTTTTTTTCAAAAATTTTATAAGAAAAAGAGGTATTTTTTTCTAAAAGATTTGCGAGAAAAAGACCAGAAATTCCAGATCCAATTATTGCAATGCTTTTCATTTTATTGTGACACCGAATTTAATATTTTTTTTGTAAATGAAGGTAAAATATAATTTTTAATATTTTCTTTGTTCAACATTATACTGTTATTTGTTTTTTTAACTTTTATATTTTTATTAATAATAATTTTCATATCCATATTTGACATTTTTACATTTATTTTTTTTTGAGTTGAATTTTCAAATTTATTTTCATCTATTTCTATCATTGGAAAAATGATCAAATTTTTTAAAAAATTGAATTTTTTATTTTTAATTAATATATAATTATTTTTATATTTATTAACATTTGCTTCAAAGTATTTTGTTTTGTTAAACTTATTTTTAGATTTGATTAAAAAATCTTTTTTCTTATAAGATTTACAATTTTGTGTAAGTGGACAGCGAATACAATATGGCAGTGAAGGTTTACAAATTAATGCTCCTATCTCCATGATTGCTTGTGCATAATCACTTGATCTTTTTGAAAATCCAAAAAAAGATTTTTTTTTATTTAAGTTTTCTTTTGATATTTCATAATCAGTTTTAAGTAGAAAAACTCTTTTTAGTATTCTTTCGACGTTTCCATCCATTGGGATATAAGGCTTATTATGCGCAATTGCTAAAATTGATCTAGAAGTATACTCACCAATTCCTGGGAGAGATTTAAGTGTTTCAATATCCTCTGGCAACTCACCTTTATAATCCTTTAATAGTTTTATTGCAGTTTTTTTTAAATTTCTCGCTCTAGAATAATACCCAAGTCCTTCCCAGTTTTTTAAAATTTTGTAATCACTTGATTTAGCCAATAATTTTAAATTTGGAAATTCTTTTATAAACTTTTCAAAATAAGGAATAACAGTTTTAACCTGTGTTTGTTGAAGCATAAATTCACTTACAAGAGTAAAATAGTCTTGTTTTTTTTTCGAAACTTTTATTCTCCAAGGTAGGGTTCTTTTATTATTATCGTACCAATATAGAATTTTTTTTGGTATGTTTTGATTTCTCATATGAATATTAAATACAATACTAAGCAGAGATATAAATCCATTCAAGGTTTAAGATCTTTTAAAGATACTTTGCCCAAAGAGGCAAAAAGAATACTTAATAAAAAAGGGGATGTTTATAATAAAACTCTTGATAATTGGAAATATATAGTTGGCAAAGAATTATTCAAAGATTGTTATCCAAAATCATTTAAGGGGTCTAATAAGATTAAAAATAGTTGTTTGACTATAATGGTTAAAAGAGGGTCTGAAGTGAACTTAGAATATTCTAAAAATGAAATTATAAAAAAAATGAATGCATTCTTTGGATATGATGTTGTTCAAACTATAAAACTAAATACATTTGATGGATTTTTGGAAAAAAAGATCAAAAAAAGCGCTGATTATGCGACAAAAAACAAACACATAAAAGACATAAGTAATATTAAAAATGAAAAAGTTAGAAATTCTTTAATAGAGTTAAGCAATTTATACAAAAAAAAATGAAAAAAATTTTATTAACCTTTTTATTATCCTTCTTTTTATTCCCTAATATCTCAAGTTCTGATGTAAGACCAATAATTGATGGAAATATTGATGCAAAAGTCAAGTTAGTAGTATTTGAATCTTTAACCTGCGGTTTTTGCGCAAACTTCCATAAGAAAATTTATCCAGAATTAAAGAAAGAGTTTATTGATAAAGGTTTTGTTTCAATTGAATATAAAAATTTTCCTTTAGATATCGCAGCATTTAATGCAGCAAAAATTGCTCATTGTAAGAACGACGGTAATTCTGAAGTCTTGCACTATCTCTATGAGAAGCAAAGTGAATGGGTAAGAGGTGGTTCAATTGATGATGCAAACAAAAACATTAAAGAACTTATAGAAAATTCTAGTTTCAAAATAGATATTGAGAGTTGTTTAGCTGATAAATCTGTAGAAGATCATATACTCGAAGACCGAATCAATGGTGTAAAAAAATATAAAGTTAAAGCAACCCCTACCCTAATAATTAATGGTAAAAAGTTTGATAATCCAACAGACTATAAAAAATTAAAAAAATACATCGAAAAACTGATATAAGTTAGCGAATGGAATTTAAAAAAATCCAGCTAACTGGATTTAAATCATTCGCAGAAAAAACCAACGTTCTTATTGAAGAAGGTTTGACAGGTATTGTTGGTCCAAATGGTTGTGGGAAATCAAATATTGTTGAGTCTTTAAGATGGTGTATGGGAGAGACATCAGCAAAAAGTATGAGAGGCTCTGGCATGGAAGATGTTATTTTCTCTGGAACATCAAATAAACCGTCAAAAAATATTGCAGAAGTATCTATTTCTTTAAGTAATGAAAATAAAGACGGACCAATACAATACAACGAGCTTGACGAAATAGAAATCAGAAGAAAAATTGAAAAAGATAAAGGATCGAAATTTTACATAAATAATAAGGAAGTTAGAGCAAAAGATGCGCAAATGTTTTTTGCAGACTTATCTACTGGTGCACATTCACCATCTTTAATTAGCCAAGGTAGAATTGGGGCTTTGGTTACAGCAAAACCTGCTGACAGAAGAGCAATACTAGAGGAAGCAGCGGGAATTGCAGGTTTACACGTTAGAAGGCACGAGGCAGAACTTAGATTAAGTGCAGCAGAGAATAACTTGAAAAGAGCAGACGAATTGAGAAGACAGCAAGAAAGACAACTTGCAAATTTGCAAAAGCAAGCAGAAGAGGCAGCAAAATACAAATCAGTATCTGAGGAAATTAAAAGAGTTGAGGCAGGTCTATATTATTTAAAACTTAAAGATATTGATCATGAAATAAAACTAGAAAATGAAATAAATACTGAGGCGGAAGATCAGGTTAAAGAATTTAATTCACAATTAGAAAATTTAGAAACAAGAATTACAGATGAAACTAACAAGGTAACACCGATTAAAGAAAGAAACATTGAAAATCTGTCTAAAATTCAAAGACTTAATTTAGAATTAAAAAGTCTTGATGAAGAAAATGAGAGAATTGAAGAAGAAATAAAGTCTTTAAAAAATTCACTAAGAATGATCGATGAAGATATTGATAGGGAAAAAAGTATTGTGATTGATGCAAACTCAAATGAAAAAAGACTTAAAGAGGAAAAAAGCGAGTTAATAGAAATAGATTCCAAATATTACGAAACTGAAAAATTATCTAATCAAGATCTTGATGTTGCAAAAGAAAATTTGAAAAGAGAACAAGATAAAGTAGATAGAATTTTAGATACATTTAGTTCAGAAAATTTAAAGAAGAATATCGAACAAATAAACAAAATTATTGATCAGATAACAGCAGCAAAAAATTTAATAAATGAACAAAATAATTCTGCTGCCTTAAAAGTTTTAGATGAATGTAAAGAAAACTTATCTTATTTAAATATAAAGATTAAAGATGCAGAAGAAGGTGATAAAATCACTTTATTGAACGCAACAAATGAAATAATTAAAAATCTTCAAGAAAAATACGCTGATATTTATAGCAATAACCAAAATATTAAAAAAGAGTCTGTTAAAAGAAATGAAAGAATTCAAAAGATAGATCTAGAAACTGAAAGTTGGAAAAATCTATTAACTAATTCTGAAAAAATGGTGAGGGAGTTAAACGATAGAAAAAATAAACAAACATTAAAATTGAATGATCTTGAAAAACAACCCCAACTGCAAGCAGAGAAAAAAGGACAGATTTCTGAAAGTTTAAGAATTTCAGAAAAAGAACAAAATGAAAATGAGACTATCATTGTAGAGATAGATGATAAAATACTAAAATTAAGTAATGAATTAAAAGATACAAAAGAAAATTCTATTGAGATTAGGGAGAGAAAAGCTAGTTCAGGTGCAACTATAGATGGTTTGAGTAAGAGAAGAAGTGATTTGCTAGAAAGAGTGAGTACAGAATTAAATCTAAGTGAAGAAAAATTGTTAGAATTTTCAAATTTAGAAAAAGAAGTTGAATTTCCTGATGTGGTTACACAAGAAGAGTTGCTTGATGAGAAAAAAAGACAAAGGGAAAAATTAGGATCGGTAAATTTAAGAGCTGACGAAGAAACTTCAAAATATGAAATAGAAATTAAAAAAATGGAAAAAGACAGACAAGATCTTGTAACTGCTATAATTAAACTAAAAGAAAGTATTTCTGAGCTTAATCAAAAAGGAAGAGATAGATTGCTTGAGGCTTTTGAAAAAGTTAATAGAAAGTTTAATGAAGTTTATACTAAATTATTTAATGGTGGAAATGCAAAACTTGAGCTTGTTGACTCTGATGATCCATTAGATGCTGGACTAGAAATGTTAGTTAGTCCTCCTGGCAAAAGACTTCAATCAATTACTTTATTATCAGGAGGAGAACAAGCTTTAACAGCTTTGTCTTTAATTTTTGCAGTATTCTTAACGAACCCATCACCAATATGTGTGCTGGATGAAGTTGATGCGCCTCTTGATGATGCTAACGTTACAAGATTTTGTAATTTGTTAACTGAATTAACTAGAATAACATCTACAAGATTTATAATTGTTACCCACCATGCTTTAACAATGTCAAAGATGGATAGACTTTATGGAGTTACAATGCCAGAAAAAGGAATAAGCCAACTTGTTGCTGTTGATCTTCAAAAAGCTGAGAGCATGGTTGCTTAGGACAAATGTCAGAAGATGAATTCAAATCTCGCTTAAAAATTGCAAAAAATAAAGCAGAAGTTCACAAGGATCAAAAAAATCCAAAATCTAGCTCTAACATGGGAACAGCGTTCAAAATGAGCACAGAATTGGTGTCTGCAGTAGCTGTTGGGACAATTATTGGGTTTATTTTAGACAATTGGTTTGGTACTAAGCCATGGTTAATTTTAATATTTTTTTTTGTGGGGGTGGCTGCTGGAATTATGAACGTGGTTAAAACCGCAAAAAAAATGCAAAAATAGATTACAGATGGCAGCAAACCCTATGAACCAGTTCAATGTTTACCGGATTGGTCCAGAAATAAAATTAGGTAACGTTGATATTTCATTTACTAACGCAAGTTTATTTATGGTTATTAGTACAATAGCTATTTTGATTGTTTTAAACTTAGGAGCTAAAAAAAAATCACTAATACCAGATAAATTGCAATTACTTGCCGAATTAAGTTATTCATTTGTATCAAAAATGATCAGTGACACAGCTGGAACAAAAGCAAAACCATATTTCTCATTTATATTTTCACTTTTTATGTTCGTCCTCTTTTGCAATATGTTTGGGATGATCCCTTATTCATTTACGGTTACAAGTCACATAATTGTTACTTTTGTGCTTGCAGCTTTTATATTTATTGGAGTTACAATTATTGGATTTATTAAACACGGCCTTGGTTACTTAAAATTATTTGTGCCAAGTGGAGTTCCAATGGTTCTCTTACCATTAATTGTTGTAATAGAAATTATTTCTTATCTAAGTAGGCCGATTAGTTTGTCAGTAAGATTATTTGCAAATATGATGGCTGGTCATACCATGATGAAAGTATTTGGAGGATTTGTTGTTAGTCTTGGAATAGTAGGAGGATGGCTACCATTAAGTTTTTCAGTTGCGCTAACAGGTTTGGAGATACTAGTTGCTTTTCTTCAAGCTTATGTTTTTGCAATATTAACATGCATCTATTTAAATGATGCATTAAATTTACACCATTAACAACTTATAAGGAGGATATAATGGAATTAGAAGCAGCAAAAATGATTGGAGCAGGACTTGCAGCGATAGCACTTGCGGGCGCTGGAGTAGGAATAGGAATAATTTTTGGAAACTACCTATCAGGCGCGATGAGAAATCCATCTGCAGCTCAAAAACAATTTCCAAATTTGCTTTTAGGTTTCGCATTAGCCGAAGCAACTGGATTATTTGGTCTAGTAGTTGCACTGATTATTTTATTCGCATTTTAATTAATGCTAAAAAAAATAATTATTAAATTTCTTTTTAGCTTTGTACTAATTACAAAAGTACAAAGCGCTGAAAGTGGAGGTATGCCACAATTAAATCCAGAGTTTTGGATATCTCAAATTGTTTGGTTAGTCATAACATTTGGTGCTTTGTATATTATTTTGTCGAAGATAATACTGCCAAAAATAAGTGATAATTTAGAAAGTAGAAGGTCACAAATTTTGGAGAATATAGAGATTGCAGAAAAACAAAGAGAGGAAAGTGAAGATAAAATAAAAGAATTTGATAAAATTATTTTAAATAGCAAACTAGAGGCAAAAAATTTGTTTAATGAGGCTCGTCAAAAAGTACTGGATGATATAGATAAAAAAAGATCTGAATTAGAGAAGAATTTAGAGGAAGAGATAGAAATTGCCGAAAAAGAAATTCAAAATTTAAATAAAAGTTCGGCAGAGAATATAAAAAAAATAGCCACAGAAACTTCTTCGGGTTTGATAAAACAACTCATTGGAGAAGAGATCAACAAAGAAAACATCTCATCAATTGTAAATGATCTAACAAATAATTCTAAGGAGAATAGAAAAAATGTTTGATGCAACTTTTTGGGTAGCTGTTTCATTTGTAATATTTTTTGTAGGCTTGATTTATTTAAAAGTTCCTCAAAATGTGAATGGTTTGCTGACGAAGATGATCGTTGACATTAAAAACGAAATTGATGAGAGTGAAAAACTAAGATCTGAATCAAAAAAATTATTAGATGATGCACAAAGCAAGTTAAATTCTGCAGAACAGGAAAAGAAAAAAATTATCAACCAAGCAAACATTGAAGCAGAAAAGCTTATAAAAGATATGAGTGAAAAATTCACAAAATCTGCAGAGATAAAGAAAAATTTAGCTAATATAAAAATATCTCAAATGAAAGATGCTGCAATTAAAGATGTCAAAGATATATCCATAAAGATTGCAATTGAAGCAGTAAAAAAAACAATATCAACCTCGGTAGATAAATCAAAGTTAGATACTCTATTTGAAAAAAATCTTGAGGAAACCAAAATTGAATTAAAAAAGGTTAATTCGTAACCGATATTGTAAAGTTCGTTTTTTTTCAAAAATAAGATAAATTTAAAAGATGAATTCAGTAGTAATTGGATCTGGTTTTGGGGGTATAGCTTCAGCGCTAAGATTGAGAGCAAAAAATCATAATGTAACTTTAATTGAAAAGCATAATGATTTGGGTGGAAGAGCGCGAGTATTTAAAAAAAATGGATTTACTTTTGATGCTGGTCCAACAGTTATTACAGCTCCTTATTTAATCGAGGAACTTTTTGAATTATTTAACAAGACTTCAAAAAGCTACATTGAATTAAAGCCTTTAAATGTTTGGTACAGATTTGTTTTTGAAGATGGTAGTGAATTTGATTACTCAGGTGATGATGAGAAAATGAAAGTTCAAATTGAGAAAATAAGTAAAGAAGATTTTATTGGATATAAAAACTTAGTAAATTTTACAAAAAAAATATTTGATAAAGGATTTACTGAATTATCAGATGTCCCATTTGATAAACCTTTATTTATGTTTAAACAAATACCATCATTGCTTAAACTAAAAAGCTATAAATCAGTGTATAGCTTGGTATCTTCTTATGTTAAAAATGATAAGTTGAGAAGATTATTGAGCATGCATCCTTTATTGGTAGGAGGAAATCCTTTCACCACGACATCAATTTATGGATTAATATTATATTTAGAAAAAAAATGGGGAATTCACTACTCCATGGGTGGTACAGGTCAAATAGTAAGTGGTTTAGAAAAACTTATGCTCGAAGAAAAAATTAAAATTATAAAAGGAAAAGAAGTTGTAGAAGTAATTACAAAGAATAAAAAAATTAATTCTGTAAAGCTTGATGATGGAAGTGAATTAGATGCAAATAATGTTATTTGTAATGCAGATCCTCCAGCAGTTTATTCAAGTCTAATGAATGAAAAATTAAGTACATTTTTTAAGTATAAGATGAAACGTATGCAATACTCTATGGGTTTATTCGTGTATTACTTTGGTACAAAAAAAAAATATGAAAATATTGAGCATCACACCATAAAATTTGGAGAAAAATACGAGGAACATTTAAATGACATATTTAATAATAAAATATTGAATAAAGATATAAGCTATTACCTACATAGACCTACTGCTACTGACGAGGCGATGGCACCAAAAGGTCATGATTGTTTTTATGTTTTAGTTCCTGTGCCTAATAATCAGTCTGGCATTAATTGGAGTGAGAAAGGTGAGGAAATGAAAAATCTGGTCATCGATAAAATGCAAAATTTAATGCCAGATCTTAGAAAAAACATTGTAGAGGACTTCTATTTAACTCCTGATTATTTTGAAAAAGAATTAAATACAAAATTTGGCTCTGGCTTCTCAATACAACCAAAATTTACTCAGTCAGCATATTTCAGATTTCATAATAAATCTGAGATATTTGATGGTCTATACTTTGTTGGTGCAGGGACGCATCCTGGCGCAGGTGTACCTGGAGTTTTGTCTTCAGCGAAGGTACTAGACAAGATACTCTAATGAATAATCAAAACTATTTATCGATTTATGCAAAATCATTTAGTTGGGCAGGGTTTTTTCTAAATAAAGAGGCTTATCAAAAGTGCTCTGATTTATACACTTTTTGTCGATATTTAGATAATATTGCAGATGAAACTGGTGAATTAGAAACTAAGAAATTAAAATTCAAAGAATTTAAAAATGACTTTAAATCAAAAAATTTCTCAAATCCAATAATTGAAAAAATGTGGAAATTAGTTGCTGATACAAATATTTCTACAAATATTATTTATGATTTATTTGATGGTGTTGAAAGTGATTTAGAGGAAAAAGTAGAATTGAAGTCTGAAAAAGAATTATTGATATATTCATATAGAGTTGCTGGAACTGTTGGATTAATGATGGCAAAAATTCTTAATGTTAAAAAACAGAGTGCCTTTAAAGCCGCAATCGATTTAGGGATAGCTATGCAATTAACAAATATATCTAGAGATGTGATTGAAGATAAAAATCGTAATAGATATTATATAAAGTCTGATATCAAAGAGATCAAAGATACTTTAGAACTTGCTGAAACTTTTTACAGAAGTTGTTTTTATTACATAAAAGATATCCCTTTTCGTTTAAGATTTTCAATTTGTGTCGCAAGAAGAGTGTATAGAGAAATAGGATATCAAATTAAAAAAAAAAGTAGTTTTGAAGAGTATAAAAATTCTGGGAAAATATTTGTAAATAATTTTGGTAAAATTATACAAACTTTAATATCTTTATTGGATATGATTAAGCTGAGCTTAATGACTAATCGAGAAACAGGTTATACTCAAAATAAGCACAAAATTATCATGGAAGAGATTAATTTAAATGAAAGATTTTGATATTGTAATTATTGGAGGGGGGTGTAGTGGATTATCTTTAGCCTATCAATTAGAAATTAATTCAAAATTAAAAGGTAGATCTTTGGCTATAATTGATAATAGAGATAGATATTTTAGAGACAAAACTTGGTCTTTTTGGAAAGTAAATCAACATGATTTTGAAGATTGTGTGATAAAAAGTTGGAAACAGTTTTCAGTAAATTCTAAAAATGGAACTTTATATAAGGATTGTAATAAATATCCATATCAATCAATAGATAGTGGTTTGTTCTATGATAAAATTTTAAATAAACTTAAACAAAATAAAAATATTTATTTTTTTAAAAGCAAAAACGAGATTAACACAAATTCTTCTATAGTTTTTAATAGCGTTCCAGAGATTAGTAAAACTGATGATAAGCTTTGGCAACACTTTTGTGGATATGAGATTGAAACCGATAAAGAATTTTTTGATGAAGAAATTATGAATCTTATGGATTTTGATTGTGATCAAAAGGACAGTGTTCATTTTTTTTATACTCTTCCATTTTCAAAAAATAAAGCTCTAGTTGAAACCACATGGTTATCAACAATGAACAATCAAGAAGAAGAAGAATACGACCAACAACTTATAGATTATATCAAAAATCATCTTAATCTTAAAAATTATAGGATTAAGTACAAAGAAGTTGGTAAAATCCCTTTATTTAGAACTTCTAATATAAATAATCAAAATTTAGTAAATATTGGAACTGCAGGTGGCATGACTAGGCTAAGTACGGGATATACGTTTTTAAACATTCAGGAACAATCAAAATATTTAGCAAAAAACATAGAAAAATTTAGATCTAATAAAGCTTTCAAAATAGGCACAAAATATGAGTTTTTAGATAAAATTTTCTTAAGAGTTTTAAAAAAAAGTCCAAAAATAATTCCCAATGTATTTTATAAAATGTTTAACTCAAAATCAGAGGCAATTATAAATTTTTTATCCAACAAAAGTCATTTGGGTGAAGATTTATCAATTATATTAAAAATGCCTAAAATAGTTTTTTTAAAAGCTATATTCCAACAAAAATGATTAAAAAAATTAATTATAATCACTCTTTGATTTTTTTTATATCGTGCATTTTTTTATCCTCTTTTGATTACTTGAGATCAAATTCATTTATTTTAATATGTTTTTTTTTAATTTTAATCTTGGGTGTTTCACATGGCGCTTTGGATAATATTAAAGGAAGAAAATTAATTAAAATTCTAAAAATTAAAAATATATCTTACTTTTATCTGGTATATATTTTGATTGGTTTAGGCATTATTTTGTTGTGGATACTATTTCCACAAGGTTTATTGCTATTATTTTTGATAATTGCATCTTACCATTTTGGTAAGGAAGACTCAGAATTTATAAGTAAAAATCAAAAACAAAGTTTTTTATTAAAAACTTTTAAAGGATCAATTATAATAGTCTCACCATTACTCTTTAATCAAAATAAAACTTTAGAAATATTTAATTCTATAAATTTTGATTTATCTAATACTTTGCTAGTTAAAACTGAGTTTTTAGTAATTTTACTTCTTCTATCATTTATATCAAATTTAATATTATCTTTTAATAAAAATTATGATGAAAAGTCTGTTTTATTAATGGATTTTTTTTCAATAATTACGTTAAATATTTTTTTAAACCCTTTGCTGGCATTTACAATTTATTTCTGCTTTCTACATTCATTTAGACATTCCATTAAATTGATATTTGAACTCAATAAGAATTTTAAAAAGGGAGTTTTTCTATTTATTAAAAAAGCGCTTCCACTTACTTTTATAACTGGAATTATTTTTATAGTTGTTTTAAATTTTTTGAATCATGAGTTTAAACTAAATGAAAGTGTGAATATGGTAATATTTATTGGATTGGCCTCATTAACATTTCCACATATATTGCTTGAATACTTAATAGAGAAAAATGAAAAATAATAAAATTAAAGTTTTTTTAGCAGCACCCAGAGGTTTTTGTGCTGGTGTAGATAGAGCAATTGAAATTGTTAAGAAAAGTTTAAATAAATATGGTTCTCCAGTTTATGTCAGGCATGAAATAGTTCATAACAAACATGTTGTAGAAAGTTTAAAGAAAATAGGCGCAATTTTTGTGGAGGAGCTTGATGAGATTGAAGATAAAACTAGACCAGTTATTTTCTCTGCTCATGGAGTTCCAAAATCAGTGTCAGAAAATGCATCAAATTTAAAAATGACTTATGTGGATGCTACATGTCCTCTAGTTTCAAAAGTTCACCGAGAAGCTGAAAATATTAAGAAACAAGGAATGCACATTCTCCTTATTGGCCATAAAAATCATCCTGAAGTCATTGGTACTATGGGTCAATTACCTAAAGGATCAATAGACCTAATTGAGAGCACTGAAGATGCTAATAATTATATTAATAATTCTAACAAAAAACTGGCTTATATTACTCAAACAACTCTTTCTGTAGATGATACCAAAGAGATAATTGAGGTCCTAAAATCTAAATTTCCAGATATTTATGAGCCCAAAAAGGAGGACATTTGTTATGCAACAACAAATCGACAAGAAGCAGTAAAAAAAATTGCCTCAAAATGTGAGATGTTTTTTGTAATTGGTAGCCGTAACTCATCCAATTCAGTCAGATTAGTTGAAGTTGCAAAAAAAAATGGTTCAAAATCAGCAGAATTAATACATTCTGAAAGCGAAATTCCTTTCAGTCAAATAAAGAATTGTAAAACAATAGGAATTTCATCGGGCGCATCAGCGCCTGAAATTTTAGTTACCGAATTTATTGAGAGTCTAAAAAAACAATTTACTATTGATATAGAAGAAGTAGAAATCACAAGAGAAAATATTACATTTAAAGTTCCCGGAAAATTAAACAAATGGCAGTCTACACAAAAATAGGTTTAGATGAAATAAATCTAATTGAAAAAAATTTTAGTATTGGAAAAATATTAAATTATAGTGGTATTAAAAAAGGTATTGAGAACACAAATTATCTTATCAAATCAAAAAAAAGAAAGTTTATATTAACTATTTTTGAGAAGAGGGTTAATTCAAGAGATCTGCCTTTTTTTATGAAACTAATGTCGGGTCTTGCAAAATCTAAAATAAAGTGTCCAAAACCAGTTGAAAATAAAAAGGGTAAATATTTATTTAAGTTAAAAGGTAAAAATGCATGTTTGGTAACCTTCTTAGAAGGAAAAGATAAGAACAATTTAAATTCTAAAGAATGCTTTGTCATAGGAAAAAATATAGCAAGATTGCACAACTCATCTAAAAAATTAAGAATATTTCGCAAAAATTCACTTTCAGTAAATTCATGGAGACCGCTTTTGAAAAAAATTAGTAGAAAAATAAATAAAAAATTTAAAGATTTAACTGATAATATGAAAATAGATTATATTCAAATTAAAAAACTTTGGCCAAAAAAACTTCCAACAGGAATTATTCATTGTGATTTGTTTTTAGATAACATATTTTTTTATAAGGGTCGCTTTCATGGTTTTATTGATTTTTATTTCTCTTCTAATGATTATTATGCATATGATCTTGCGATATGTGTGAATGCTTTATGCTTCAATAAAAAAAATAATAAATTTATTATGAACAAGAATAAATCTTCAAATTTATTGAAAGGATATCAATCTGTCAGAAAATTAACGAAATTAGAGAAAAATAGTTTTAATACTCTTTGTAAGGGCTCGGCCCTAAGGTACTTACTAACAAGATCTTATGATTATCTGAACACACCCAAAACAGCAATTATCAAAATCAAAGATCCAAAAGAATATATTCAAAAACTTGATTTTCATAAAAATTTAAATTCATTTAAAGATTATTGCTAATGATAAAAATCTATACAGATGGTTCTTGTATTGGAAACCCAGGAAATGGTGGTTGGGCTGCGATAATAATTAAAAATGGAAATAAAACTAGAATTAAAGGTAGTAAAAAAGATACAACAAATAACCAAATGGAATTACTTGCTCCAATTAAAGCTCTAAAAAAAATTGCAAAAGGTAGCAAAGTTCAAATATTTACAGATTCTAAATATGTAAAATCTGGAATTACTGAATGGATACATAATTGGAAAAAAAATGGTTGGAAAACAGCTAATAAAAAGGAAGTGAAAAACAAAGAGCTTTGGACTGAATTAGATAGTCTATCAAACTCTTTCGAAATTAAATGGAGCTGGGTAAAAGCTCACTCATCAGATAAGCTTAACAATGAGGTGGATTTGTTGGCACGAACTTCAGCAAATATCTAGGTGCCTAAAAGAGAACTGCAATCCACTTTATAATATATCTAGAATACCCTCTGCTGAAGATAAACCACATTCTTTAGTCTCTTTTTCAACTTGAATATTTGATACTTTCAAGTTTTCAATCACCATAGAATATCGATTTGATCTTATTCCCATACCTCTAGAATTTCTATCAACCTCTGCACCGATTGCCTTTGTAAATGATAAATAAGGATCAGATAACATTGTTATTTTATTTGCAATGTTATGAGCTTGTCCCCAAGCATCCATAACGTATGGATCATTAACAGATATACAAAATATATTTTGTATTCCTTTCTGTTTTAATTTGTCTGAATTCGCCACATAACCTGGAAGGTGAAATTTGGAACAGGTTGAAGTAAAAGCACCAGGTAGCCCAAATAGAATAATTTTGCCTGTGCCAAGTATTTCTTTAATTTTGCTTATTTTTGGCTCACCCTCTACTAGATGGAAAATTTCAGTGTCAGGAATTTGATCTTTTATTTTAATTTTCATAATGAATTTATTACATAATTTTTAACTTTTTCTAAATCATTTGATAAGACATCAAATTTTTCCTCTCTATCATAAACATATCTTAGGCTTCCTGGCAGTTTTTCAGTTTTTGAGATTGCATCCTCTATTGCTTTTGGAAATTTACATGGGTGAGCTGTTGACAATACAACACAGTTTTTTTCTAATTCTAGTTTTTTTGCAGCACCAATTCCAACTGCAGTGTGAGGATCAACTACTATTTGATATTTTTCATGAATATCTTTTATCATTTCAACAGTCTCATTTTCATCTAACATTTCAGAGATAAAATTTCTTTTAATCTTCTCTAAGTCATTATTATCAATTTTATATTCATTATTTTTTATTTTACTCATAACATCTTTCATAAATTCAGAATTACAGTCTTTCACATCATATAAAAGTCTTTCAAAGTTACTTGCTAACTGAATATCCATACTAGGAGTATTTGTTTCTTCAACTTTCTTTTGAGTATAATCACCTCCAGAAATTGCTCTGTGAAGAATGTCGTTTTTGTTTGTTGCTACTATAAGTTTGTCAACAGGTAGGCCAAGTTTTTTTGCCAAGTAACCAGCATAAATATCTCCAAAATTACCTGTTGGAACAGAAAATGATAAAGGTTGTCCATTACCTGTTTTAAAATATGCATAAAAGTAATAAACGGCTTGAGCTATTATTCTTGCCCAATTAATTGAGTTTACTCCTGACATGTTGATCTTATTTGAAAAATTTTGATCATTGAACATAGATTTTACTAAATTTTGACAATCATCAAAGTTACCTTCGATTGCGATATTAAAAACATTTCTCTCTTCATGAATAGTCATCAATCGTCTCTGAACTGGTGAAATTTTATTATGAGGATGTAATACAAAAACATTTAGATTACTTTTGCCTTTCAATGCATCAATAGCTGCAGCCCCTGTATCTCCTGAAGTTGCTACAATAATATTAATTTTTTTCTCTGCACTTTCTAAGTGATATTGGTAGAAATTACCTATCAATTGCATCGCAATATCCTTGAAAGCGAGTGTTGGACCATGAAACAATTCCAAAATTTTAAATTTTCCTAAATCAGAGATTTTTACAACATCTTCACATCTAAAATGTGAGTAAGATTTGGATATCAAGGAAGATAATTCTTTTTTTGTCATAAAATTTCCAATAAATGGGAAAATAATTTCAGCTGCTAATTCATTGTATTTAAGGCTGCTAAGTTTGATTAATTCTTCCTTGCTAAATGGTTTAATTGATTTTGGCACAAATAGACCGCCATCATCTGCTAGACCTTTGAGAAAAACGTTTTTAAATGAGAAATGATCTGAATTATTTCTGGTACTAATATATTCCATCAGTAATTTTTTTTTCTGAAATATAAATATATTAAAAATATAGAAACAGCTAATGAAAACCAAGTTAATGCATATTTTAGATGGTTGTTGGAAACATTGGCTCCCACTTGTTTTGGCTTTGGATAAATTCCTTCTTGCTTACTGATATTGTTTATAATGAATGGAGAAAATTGTTTACCAGTATAATTTAATAAATCCTCATCTTTTAATGTAAACCAATAGTTCTTGTTTAAATCATTATCTGGCTTAAAATAATTAAATTTACTTTTTAGTTTCAAAATCCCCTCGAACTTGCTTTCATCTGAAAAGTATTTTTTTGATTTAAAGTCTCTAGGAATCCATCCACGATTAATCAA
Organism: uncultured Pelagibacteraceae bacterium; assembly: GCA_902603665.1. Taxonomy (GTDB): domain Bacteria; phylum Pseudomonadota; class Alphaproteobacteria; order Pelagibacterales; family Pelagibacteraceae; genus Pelagibacter. The sequence goes on from CACKVV010000002.1 coordinate 40,001, forward strand.
GTAACTTTTATTATTGATACTTATTGGATTGACAATATCAAAACCTGGCTCTCCTTTTTCACTTAAACTATACAAGTAAATGATTTTTGAATTATCTAATGTTCCTTCAAATTTAATTTTTTTAAAATTAGTTGGATTGCTACCGTTAAACTCTATTGGTTCACTTTTAAAAGATTGTTCGATTGAGTTTATTAATTCAAGTTTCCAGTTTAACCTTATAATTTGCCAAGTACCTAGGGCTAAAAAAACTAAAATAAAAAAAAATACAAATAATGAAAACGATAACTTGTTTTTCAAATTATTTTAACTTCCCCAAATGTATATGGCTGCAAATAAAAATAACCATACCACATCGACAAAGTGCCAATACCACGCTGCTGCTTCAAAACCAAAGTGATGTTCTTTTGTAAAATGACCAAGTTTTCCCCTCCATAGACACACTGCTAGGAAGATTGTTCCAACAACCACATGAAAACCATGAAACCCTGTAGCCATGTAAAAAGTTGCTCCATAAATATGACCTGAAAAACTAAATGAAGCATGTTGATATTCATATATTTGTAAAACAGTGAAGAATGCTCCTAGAGCAACTGTACAAATCAGACCATTAATAAATCCTTTTCTATCACCTTCAAGTAAAGAGTGATGAGCCCATGTAACTGTTGTACCCGATAAAAGAAGAACTAGAGTATTTATAAGAGGAATATCCCATGGATCAAATGTTTCGATATCTTTTGGTGGCCAAACATTACCAGTAAATTCATTCGGAAATAAACTTGCATCAAAATAAGCCCAGAACCAAGCAACAAAAAACATTACCTCTGAGGCAATGAATAAAGTCATTCCATATCTATGATGGAGTTGTACAACTGGAGTGTGATGGCCTTGGTGCTCGGCCTCAATAACAACATCTCGGAACCACATAAATGCACAATAAATTAGCAGAGCAAATCCAAGCAACATTGCCCACATTGCTTGTGCATGCAAATAATAAACTGTTCCTAGTGCAGTAATTAATGTAGCGAAAGAAGTAGCGATCGGCCACGGACTAGGGTCAACTAAGTGATAATCATGCTTTTGGGCTGATGACATTTTTAACTCTCGTTTTTCTCAACCTTATAGTAGTCAGAGGAGAAAAAAGTATAGGACATAGTAACATCCTCTATATTTTTAGTTTTTGGGTCGTTTACTAATTCAGGGTCTAGATAAAATACTAAATCATAAGATGCTTTTTCTCCTGGCTTAAGTGTTTGTTTTTCAAAACAAAAACAGCCTAATTTGTTAAAATACTGACCAAAGGACGAAGGGGAAACATTATAGCTTGCAACTGCGGATGAAGGTTGATCACCCAAATTTTCAACATTAAATTTTATTTTATAAACTTTGCCTGGTTTTACATCCAAAGTTTTTTCATTAACTGCAAAATCCCAATCTAGCTGAGAATTCACGTTTGTATCAAGCCTTACATTTACTATTTTATCTAATACTATCTTTGGTGCCTCTTTAGAGATTTGGGTAGTGCCTCCAAATCCTGTTACCCTACAAAACAAATCATAAAGTGGTACTGCCGCAAATGATAATCCTAACATAAAAACGAATATTCCGGCTAGCAAAAGAGGTGTTAATGTATTTTTTTTTATCATATTGATCTCTCAAAGACACCTACGTTATATAAAGTAAAAACAAACAATATCACTATAAAAATTACAAGACCTAGCGCGGTCCATAAATTTTTCTTTTTTGTTTTTTCGTCTCTTATCATTAAATAAGTTTATCAATTAAAAATAATACAAAAATTAAAAATAAATAAAATATTGAGTAAGCAAAAATTTGTTTTGCAATTTTGATCTCAAATTTATTTTTCTTATAATTATAAAGTTTAAAGCAAAGATAATTATAATAAATAGTCAAGGTCAATCCAAGTGTAAGAAATAATTCTGATGTAAATCCAATCGCATATGGAAGAACCACTGTTGGTAACATTAGCAATGAATATATAAATATATTCTTTTTTGTGTCTTCAATTCCATTAGTAATTGGCAACATTGGAATTTTCGCCTTTTTGTAATCTTTAGCCTTATAAAGGCTTAAGGCCCAAAAATGAGATGGGGTCCAAACAAAAATTATTAGAAAAAAAACTAAAGGTTCAATTGATAAAGAGTTTGTTGCTATGGTCCAGCCAATAACAGGTGGTAACGCACCTGCTGCTCCTCCAATTACTATATTTTGGGGAGTTCTTCTCTTTAACCAAATTGTATAAATAAACAAATAAAAGAAAATTGTAAAAAACAATAAGAAAGCTGAAATAGCATTAGTAAAATAATATAAGCTAAAGACGGAAATAATAGATAATGTTGTTCCAAAGTATAAAGCCTGAGCTCTATTAAGTTTGCCTCGTGGAATTGGTCTTAAACATGTCCTAGTCATTAATTTATCAAGATCAGCCTCATACCACATGTTCAATGCGCCTGCCGCGCCTGCCCCAATGGCCACTATGAGAATACCAATAGCTGCCTGAGTGAAAGGTATGGAATTTGGAGCCGTGAGCAAACCAACTGCACAAGTAAATATTACTAAAGACATTACTCTTGGCTTCATGAGCTTTATTAGCTCTGAGATAATTCCAAGATCTGTGTTAGATCTTTTTTCTCTTAAGATAGTAGAATGCATTTTAATATTATATATTTTTACTAGAATCTAACTACTAGATTTTTCTACACCCTCGACGTTTTCGAACTTAGGAAGCTCATCAAAAGTATGAAAATTAGGCGGTGATGGAACTGTCCACTCTAAGGTAGTTGCCCCTTCACCCCATGGATTCTGAGCTGCTTTTTTCTTTTTAGCAAATGCGTAAATTAAATTTGCAAAAAATACTGCCAATCCTACGATCGATATATATGACCCTATGGATGAAATATAATTCCAGTCAGCAAATGCATCTGGATAATCTGCATATCTTCTCGGCATACCCGCTAAACCTAAAAAGTGTTGTGGGAAAAATACTATATTCACACCAATGAATGTAAGCCAAAAATGAAGTTGCCCCATCCACTCTGAATACTCATAACCAGACATTTTTCCAAACCAATAATAAAAACCTGCAAAGATTGCAAATACAGCTCCAAGCGATAGAACATAGTGGAAGTGAGCAACTACATAATATGTATCATGTAATGCTGTATCAACTCCAGCGTTTGCTAAAACAACCCCTGTTACTCCACCGACTGTAAATAAAAATATGAAACCAAGTGCCCAAACCATTGGGGTTTTAAATGATATTGATCCACCCCACATTGTTGCGATCCAAGAAAAAATTTTTATTCCAGTTGGGACGGCTATTATCATGGTCGCAGCTAAAAAGTATGCTTTGGTATCAGTATCAAGACCTACTGTATACATATGATGAGCCCATACTACAAATCCAACAATCCCTATTGCAACCATTGCATATGCCATACCTAAATATCCAAACACAGGTTTTTTAGAAAAAGTAGAAACGATATGACTTATCATTCCAAAACCTGGTAAAATTAAAATATAAACTTCTGGATGTCCAAAAAACCAAAATAAGTGTTGAAACAAAGTTGGGTCACCACCTGATTGAGCCTCAAAGAATGCTGTCCCAAAATTTCTGTCTGTTAATAACATTGTTATTGCTCCAGCTAAAACTGGTAAAGATAACAAAAGTAAAAAAGCAGTAACAAGTATAGACCAGGCAAATAATGGCATTTTATGCAATGTCATACCTGGTGTTCTCATGTTTAAAATTGTAGTTATGAAGTTTACTGCACCTAAAATAGATGACGCGCCTGCAATATGTAAACTTAAAATTGCCAAATCCATTGCTGGACCTGGTTGACCTGCCTTTGAAGATAGCGGTGGATATATAGTCCAACCTCCTCCAACGCCTTGCGCTCCTGGAGGTCCATCAACAAATATTGAAGCTAGAAGTAAAATAAAAGCCACAGGAAGCAACCAAAAAGAGATATTATTCATTCTTGGGAATGCCATATCAGGTGCACCAATCATTATTGGTACAAACCAATTACCAAAACCACCGATCATTGCTGGCATCACCATGAAGAAAATCATTATCAAACCATGTCCTGTTACTAGGACATTATATAAGTGATAGTTACCTCCTAAAATTCCATCACCAGGATGCATTAACTCTATTCTCATTAAAACTGAAAATGCAGTTCCGATTACCCCTGCAATAATTGCAAAGATTAAATACATTGTTCCTATATCTTTATGGTTTGTAGAATATGCCCATCTTTTCCATCCAGTTGGTGTATGATGGTCGTGACCGTGTAATGTTGCTGTACTCATTATTTAATTACTCGCTATTAAATTTTTATTAATTAAACTTTCATCTTTTGCAAACTTTATTTTCGCATCTGACAACCACGCTTGATAATCCTCATCAGAAACTACTCTTACTTCAATTGGCATAAATGCGTGCTTTATTCCACATAATTCTGAACATTGACCATAGTATGTTCCAACTTTTTCTGCTTTAAACCATGTTTCATTAATTCTTCCTGGCATTGCATCTCTTTTAACTCCAAATGAAGGTAATGCCCATGCATGCAATACATCATTTGCTGTAATTAATACTTTTACAACTTTGTTTACTGGCACCACTACAACGTTATCAACTGCTAGAAGTCTTGGTTGACCCTCTTTTAAATCCTCTTCTTCAATCATGTATGAGTCAAAAATTATATTTTCATCTGGATATTCATAGCCCCAGTACCACTGATATCCAATTGCTTTAATAGTTACATCCGCTTTTGGAATTGTATCTTGAGAATACAAAACCTTAAATGATGGAACAGCCATTACTATTAGAATTAAACATGGAACCAATGTCCAAATTATTTCCACTGCAACATTATGAGTTCTTTTTGACGGATTAGGATTTTTAGATTCTCTAAATCTCACCATCACATATAACATCAGAAACAAAACAAATGCACTTATTGCAACAATAATCGGAAGCAACATATAGTCGTGGAACCACACAATATCTCTCATTGTCTGAGATGCAGGCTCTTGAAAACTCAATTGCCACTTCTCTGGTTGATTGGCAAAAGCAGG
>CACKVV010000003.1 GCA_902603665.1 uncultured Pelagibacteraceae bacterium
TTCCAGAGGGATATTTGGAGGGGAGATTCTTTTCAGATCATATATGAACAATTTGAAAACGAAGATGGTTCATTAATTGAAAGTGGTGATATAATTTTCTCAAATTTAAATACTCAGGGCAATGATTTCAATTTGTACAAATTCGAATTAGATAAAAAAGAATTTGATTATTTTGATGAAAACGGAAAAAGTATGAGAAAAACTTTAATGAAAACTCCCATAAATGGCGCAAGACTTTCTTCGCCATTTGGAAAAAGAAAGCATCCTATTTTAGGATTTACAAAAATGCATACTGGAACTGATTTTGCTGCACCGACTGGAACACCAATCATGGCGTCTGGAGATGGAGTTGTTACTAGAGCTCAATGGTGTGGTGGAGGTGGAAACTGTGTGAAAATAAAACACAATTCAGTTTACCAGACCGTTTATGCTCACATGTCAAAATTTGGAAGGGGAATTAAAAAAGGTGCTAGAGTTAAACAAGGTCAAATTATTGGCTATGTAGGTTCAACAGGATTATCGACTGGACCTCATTTACATTACGAGGTAATAGAAAATGGCAAAAAAATTAATTCACAAAAACTAAAGCTGCCTTCAGGAAAAACTCTTAAAGGAAATCAACGTAAAAATTTTGAGGTCAGTAAAATCAAAATTGATGTTTTAAAATCTGAATTGATTGCGGGTTTAAATTAATCTACTACTTTAATTTCTTCTTTTATTTCTTTATCATCACTTTCATCAATAATTTGATCGGCTTTTTCCTCAGAATTTTGTTCACTAGAATTTGTATTTAAATTTACTACTTTAGATTGTTCTTGTGAATTTAATATTCTCGCAAAATGGTCTGCATGTTGTAAGTAATTTTCAGATAATATTTTATCTCCATTTGATTGTGCTTCTCTAGCTAAGTCATTATATTTTTCAATTAGTTTCGCTGCATTTTGATTGTTTCTTCCAGGATTTTTCCTTTTAAATTCAGAGTTATTATTAAAATCTCCATTTAATTTATGTCCATTATTTCTTTTTTTGAAGTTTCTATCGTTTGATCTAAATCTATTTCTTCTGTGATTATTCTTAAAACTGTTCATTTTTAATTTTTTGTACTTACTAAGCATCTTTCTTTACCAGAAAGATCTTTATAAATTTTTGTTTGGTTAAAACCATTTAAAATTAAGTATTTTTTCAATTCATTACCTTGCTTATGTCCAATTTCCAAAATAAGCTTACCATTAATTTTTAAAAGCATTTTGCATTTATTTATTATCTTAAATAATGTTTCTAATCCTGAAGAACCTCCAGATAATGCTAGTTTTGGTTCATTTAATTTAACATCCTTATCTAAACTTAATAATTCGCTGTTTTTTATGTAAGGAGGATTAGATATTATTAGATCATATTTATTGCATAAGTATTTGTCAACATCGATATTTATAAATTTTACTTTTTTTCCAACTTGATGCATTTCTGCATTTCTTTTTGCCACTTTTATAGCTTTTTTAGACTTATCAATAGCTATAATTCTGCAGTCTGGCCTCTCTTTAATTAATGATATTGCAATACATCCTGACCCAGTACCAATATCCAAAATATTTTTATTAGATGATGATGGCAAAATTTTCAAAATTTTTTCAATTATTAATTCTGTTTCTGGGCGTGGGATCAAAACATTTCTATCAACGAAAAATTTATATTTCCAAAAATATTTAAAATTAAATATATGTGCTATAGGTTTATGATTGCTTCTCATATTTAAATAATAATTGAATTTGTTTAAATGAGATTTATTTATTTTTTTATTTAAATTTAGTAGAATTTCTTCTCTACGTACATTAAGTGTTTTTGCTAATATCAATTCCGAGTCCAATTTAGGTGATTTCAAGTTTTTAAGCTGTAACTCCTTTGAAGCTTTATTTAAAATTTGTTGATAGTTCATTATGATAATTTATTTAGCTGTTCCTCCTGAGCTTGGATACTTAAATTTTCTATCATATCATCGAATATTTCTCCCTCCATAAATTCTTCCAATTTATGAAGTGTTAAATTAATTCTATGATCGGTTACTCTTCCTTGTGGAAAGTTATAAGTTCTAATTCTCTCAGATCTATCACCAGTTCCTATTTTACTTTTTCTATCCTTTGATCTTTCTGCATCTCTTTTTTGTCTTTCTAGCTCATATATTCTGGATCTTAAAATTTTAAGTCCCTTTTCTTTATTTCTTATTTGTGATTTTTCATCTTGTTGGCTAACAACAATTCCTGATGGTAAGTGTGTTATTCTTACAGCTGAGTCAGTTGTATTTACGCTTTGTCCACCAGGGCCACTACTTCTGAATACATCTATTCTTAGATCTTTATCCTCAATTTTTACATCAACTTCCTCGGCTTCTGGTAAAACAGCAACTGTTGCTGCAGAGGTATGTACTCGCCCCTGTGTTTCTGTGTCTGGAACTCTTTGAACTCTATGCACTCCACTTTCGTATTTTAAAGAGGAATAAATATTTTGACCTTTAATAGAGGCAATTATCTCTTTAAGTCCTCCAGCATCACTCTTTGAAATTGAAATAATTTCTAATTGCCATTTTTTTTTATGGCTTACTTTTTCATACATTTTAAACAAATCACCAGCAAATAAACTTGCTTCTAATCCACCTGTTCCAGCTCTAATTTCTATAATAGCATTTTTTCTATCAGCTTCATCTTTAGGTAATAAAAATATTTTTATTTTTTTCTCATTTAATTGGAATTTATGTTGTAATTCTGCAAGTTCTATTTCAGCTAAATCTTTCATGTCCGCGTCAGAACTGGTGTCATTGATTATATTTTCTAATTCAGATTTATTTTTTTCAAATTGATTATATTCCTTTGCCTCTTTAATAATCTCATTTAAATCAGAATATTCCTTAGATTTTTCAGCAAAAGTGTTTTTATCTATCTCTCCTGAAGATAAGTCTTTTTCTAGTTTAGAATGCTTAGATATCAATCCCTGAACTTTGTCTAAAGGAAGCATTATTATTAATTTTTTTCTTCTATTTCTTTGGCCTTTTTTTCAACCATGCTAACTACTTTTGAAATAATTTCTTCGCTTTTAATTTTTTCACTCTCAACACCATTTAAATACATCATGTGATTTCCCTTACCACCTCCAGTAATTCCAATTTCAGTTTGTGCAGCTTCACCTGGACCGTTTACAACACAGCCAATTATTGAGAGTGTAATTGGAGTTTTTATATGTGAAAGTCTATTCTCTAAAATTTTAACTGTGTCAATAACTTCAAATGCTTGTCTAGCACAAGATGGACATGAAATAATTCTAACACCCCTATTTCTAAGATTTAGTGATTTTAAAATTTCATTACCAACATTTATCTCTTTTACTGGATCATCAGAAAGAGATACTCTTATAGTATCACCAATTCCATCTAAAAGAAGTGATCCAAAGCCAATTGATGACTTTATAGTACCAGGCAAAAAGCTGCCTGCTTCTGTTATTCCGATGTGAAGAGGATAGTCTATTTTTTTTGATAATTGTTTGTAAGCTCCAATTGATAAAAATACATCAGATGATTTAACACTTACTTTTAAATTAAAAAAATCCTCATTCTCTAATATTTCAATGTTTCTTAATGCACTTTCAACAAGAGCCTCCGGGCAAGGTTCTTTATATTTTTCAAGAATATCTTTTTCAAGCGATCCTGCATTAACACCAACTCTAATCGCACAACCATTATTTTTTGCGGATTTAATTACTTCTTTTATTTTTTGTCTATCCCCTATATTACCAGGATTAATTCTTAAACAATGTGCGCCATTTTCTGCAGCCTCAATTGCTCTTTTATAATGAAAATGAATATCTGCAACTATTGGAACTTTAACTTGTTTTACAATTTGCTTCAAAGCCTCTGTTGACTCTTTATCCGGACATGAAACCCTTATTAAATCAGCTCCTGCGTTCTCTATTTCTATTATTTGTTTGACTGTGGACTTAACATCTTTTGTTAAAGTGTTAGTCATTGATTGAACAGATATTGGATTATCTCCTCCAATTTTTAAATTTCCAACATTTATTTCTTTTGTTTTTTTTCTATTAATATCTCTAAAAGGTCTTATGCTCATTTTATCGATCTAACTTAAATTCCTTATGCAATGCAGAAATAGCTTTTTTTATATTCTTTTTGTCAACTAAAACTGAGATTTTTATTTCTGATGTTGAAATAACCTGAATATTAATTTTTTGATTGGCTAATGCTTGAAACATTCTAAATGTAACACCTGGTGTAGTTACCATTCCTACACCAATTATAGAAATTTTACTTACATTCTTATCAAAAATTAGTTTTTTAAAATTAATATCTTTGTTTTCATTAACAATTTTTTTTGTTTTGTTTAAATCCTCATTTTTAATAGTAAATGTTAAATCTGTTTCTCTTCCATTGGCAGAAATATTCTGTACTACCATGTCAACGTTAATTGAATTTTTTGATAATGGTTTAAATATAGATGCTGCAATTCCAGGTTTATCTTTTACTCCAACTAAAGTCACTTTTGCATCATTCTGGGTAGATGAAATTCCTGTAATTATTTTATTGTTTACTATATTTTTTCTTTTAGTGATTAATGTTCCTGATTTTTTTTTAAAAGATGATTTTACCTCTATATTAATCCTATTTAATCTAGCATCTTGAATGGATTCTGGTTGCATTACTTTTGCGCCTAATGAAGCCATCTCCAGCATTTCTTCGTATGATATGACTTTTATTTTTTTAGCTGATTTGAGTTTATTAGGATCGGTTGTAAAAATACCTTCTACGTCAGTAAAAATAATACATTTATCTGCTTTAAAAAATTTAGCTAACATTATTGCTGTTGAGTCTGACCCTCCCCTTCCAATTGTGGTAATTCTCTCATTCCGATCAATGCCTTGAAAACCAGTGATTATTGGAACACCACCAGATTTTAAATAATTTAATAATTTACTTTTATTTATTTGATTTATTCTTGAAAACTTATGCATATTTTCTGTGAAAATTGGTATCTGCCAGGCTGTCCATGATCTGGATTTCAGTCCAAGATGCACAAGTCTTCCTGCAATAAGCGAGCATGAAACTTGCTCACCTGATGATACTAGTACATCGTATTCAGCATCTGAAAAATTATTGCTGATTTTTTTTGATTTTTTAATTAATTCATTTGTGGATCCACTCATGGCAGAAGAAACAACAATAACTGAGTATCTTTTTTTTACATAATTTTTTACTATTTCAGAAACCTTTTTTATTCTTTCAATAGTACCTACAGATGTTCCGCCAAATTTTAAAACTACAATTTTCATGATTAAATAATTATTTAATAAAAAATATTGATAAAATACATCTTCTATATAAAGTAAATAATGTTATGAAAAATAACACAATTAACAAAAAAGAAATAGAAAAATTTTCAAAAATTGCTGATGAGTGGTGGAATCCCACAGGAAAATTTAAACCATTACATAAATTTAATCCAATTAGGATAAAGTATATTAAAGAAAATCTAATTGAACATTTTTCATTAAAAAAAAATAGTAAACCATTAAAAAACTTAGAAATTTTAGATATTGGTTGTGGGGGTGGATTACTTTCGGAACCAATGTCAAGATTAGGTGCGAATGTAACTGGAATTGATGCATCTCAAAATAATATTAATGTTGCGAAACACCACTTAAAAAAAAGTAAATTAAAAATAAATTATTTAAATTGTTCACCAGAAAATTTAAATACATCAAAAAGATTTGATGTGATTTTAAATATGGAGATTGTTGAACACGTAGAAAATATTGATAATTTTATAAAGCAAAGTTCAAAGTTTTTAAAAAAGAATGGTATAATGTTTGTTGCAACCTTAAATCAAACTTTAAAATCTTATTTGTTTGCAATTATAGGTGCAGAATATGTTTTGAGATGGCTCCCAATAGGTACTCATGAATGGGAAAAATTTGTCAAACCTGAAAATCTTATAAGTATTTGCCAAAAAAATTCTCTCAAATTAAAGAAAATTGATGGAATGAAATTTAACCCATTATTTGATCAGTGGAAGGTATCATCAGACAAATCGGTTAATTACATCACTGAATTTGAAAAAGTTTAATTTTCATTATCCTCAATCCAAGGTAACATTTCAGTTTCTATACCTTCTTCTTTTAATTCCTTAACATCGGTCAAGGAAGCTCTTCCGTAGATACCTTTATGTTTATCTTTGTATTTATTTTTATTATAATGTAATGATCTTGCTTCATAAGCAAAATTTTCACCTACAAAGTTAAAATTATCCTTAACAAATTTTTTATATTCTCTCAACTTTTGTTTAACTTCTTGAAATTTTAACTCATTGGTAATTTTTTTTTTACTGTTAGATAGGTTTGGAGACATTAAAGATTTTTCAACTTTAATAGAGTTGCAACTCTGGCAACTCAAAAGTTTCATTTTTTTCAGACGATCAAATTCCTTGGATGATCCAAACCAACTTTCAAATTCTAATTTACATTTTTTGCATATCAGGGCATATTTAATCATATTTCATATTTAATAATTATAAGCTTAAATTCAATACGCTAAGATCTGTAATCTGCATTAATCTCAATATAATCTTTAGTTAAGTCCATGGTATATGTAGTAAAATTTTTTTTTCCCATTCCTATATCAACAGTTATTTCTACAGATTCATTTTTCATATAATCACTGACTTTTTGCTCATCATAATCTTCGGACAACTTATTTTTTGAGAAAATTTTATAAGGGCCAAAAAAAATAGTTAATTTTTGAATATCAATTTTTATTTCAGTTTTTCCAATTGCCATAGCGATCCTCCCCCAATTTGGATCCTCTCCAGCTATTGCGGTTTTAACCAAGGCTGAATTTGAAATTGAAAAACAAATTTTTTTTGCATCAGCTACTGTTTTTGCTTTTTGACAATTGATAGTCACAAATTTTGATGCTCCCTCGCCATCTGCTGCAACTCTTTTAGCCAAGTTCAATAAAACTTCGTGAACTGACTCTTTAAAATCATGTAATTTTTTTTCTTTATGGCTTTTAATTTCAGAATTATTTGCTTTATTTGTTGCAAAAATTGATACCATGTCGTTCGTGCTGGTATCACCATCGCAAGAAATTGCATTAAAAGTAGTTTCAATAGTATCTTTGAGTATATTTTTTAAAATTGATGATGATAAGTTTGCATCTGTAAATAAAAATCCTAATGTTGTCGCCATATTAGGAAATATCATCCCAGAGCCTTTAGCAATGCCATAAACCTTTATTGGTGTGTTACCTATTTTGCACTCTGACATTGCTAGCTTGGGTTTAGTATCTGTTGTTTTGATGCCTGAGGCTGCTTTCATCCATATTAGTTTATTTTGATTATATTTAATATTATCGACTAAGTTAGGAAGAGAATTTTTTATTTTTTCTAAAGGAAATTTTTCTCCAATGGTACCAGTACAAGCAAAAAGTATACTGTCAGAACGAATAATTTTTGGATACTCTTCATCTTGTTTTTGTTTGAGCGTCAGTTTTTCAGATAATTCTATAGAAAGTATTTTTAATGCATCATATCCATCTGATCCAGTAAGAGCATTTGCATTTCTAGTATTTATTAATAATGCGTGTATTTTTTGTGACTTAATTTTTCTATTCCACTTTATATTTTCTGATACAACACTTGATTTTGTAAACAAAGATGAATGATTAGCTCCATTTCTAAAATAAAATAAAACGAGGTCATCTCTTTTTTGATCATACAAATTTGCCGAAACTGCAGATACAGATACTCCATCTAAATGGTCTAAATCTTGAAAATCTGCAACTTTTGCGTTTTTATTTCTAGCATCAAAAAAGTTGTTTATGCCTAAAACCATGATATTTAATTTCTCTAAAAAATTACTATATATTCACTAATTACTGTACATTAAAATGTTTAATCCGTTAAATCTATTATCTAAAATAATTAAAAGTGGAAATCAAAAAGAGCTCGATAGAATTGGCAAAATAGTTAATCAGATTAACAGTTTAGAAAAAAAGTTTGAAAATATTGATAATTCTGATTTTCCAAAAAAAACATCTGAACTTATTTCGAGACTAAATGATGGTGAAAAGATGAGTCAAATATTACCAGAGGCTTTTGCCTTAGTAAGAGAGGCATCAAAAAGAATTCACAATGAAAGACACTTTGATGTCCAATTAATTGGTGGTGTAGCTCTACATGAAAATAAAATTGCAGAAATGAAAACAGGTGAAGGGAAAACCTTGACTATAACTTTAGCAGCTTACCTAAATGCATTAGAAAAAAAAGGTGTACATATAGTAACTGTAAATGATTATTTAGCTAAAAGAGATAGTCAAAATATGGGTGAGATATACGAATTCCTTGGTTTAAGTTGTGGCTTTATTAATACTGGTCAATCTGATCTAGAGAGAAAAGAAAATTATATGAAGGATATAACTTATGCAACTAATAGTGAGCTAGGTTTTGATTATCTTCGAGACAATATGAAATTTTCAAAAAAAGATATGGTTCAAAGAGGGCATAATTTTGCTATCGTTGATGAGATAGATTCCTGTCTAATTGATGAAGCTCGAACCCCTTTAATCATTTCAGGGGCCGCAGAGGATAAAACAAGTCAATATATTGCAATTGATAAACTTGTAAAAACACTCAAGTCTGATGACTTTGATGTTGATGAAAAGGACAAAAATATTCTTCTCACTAATAAAGGTATTGATAATATTGAAAAAATTTTTTCAAACGCTGGTATTTTGAAAAATAATAACTTTTATGACCCTGAAAATTTGCATCTTGTTCATCATGTCAATCAAGCATTAAAAGCTAATCATTTATTTCAAAATGGGCGTGATTATATAGTCAAAGATGATCAAATTATTATAATTGATGAACAAACTGGAAGACAGCTTCCAGGCAGAAGATTTGGAGATGGGCTCCATCAAAGTTTAGAAGCAAAAGAAAAGTTGGTAGTCAATGCTGAAAATCAAACCTTGGCATCTATAACTTACCAAAACTTTTTTAAACTTTATAAAAAAATATCTGGATGTACTGGAACAGCTCAAACTGAGTCTGAGGAGTTTTTTGAAATCTATAATTTACCCGTGGTATCTATTCCGACAAATAAGGAAATGATAAGAAAAGATTGGAACGACCAAATTTTCAGAACTTTAGAAGAAAAAGACAATGCAATAATTGAAAAAATAATTGAATGCAATAAATCTGGCCAACCTTTGTTAGTATTTACGGCAAGTATAAATAAATCTGAGCATTATTCAGATTTGTTAAATAAAAAAAGAATTAAACACATAGTTTTGAATGCAAAAAATCATGAGAAAGAAGCAGAAATTATTGCCAACGCTGGAAAAATAAATTCAATAATTATAACTACAAGTATATCCGGAAGAGGGGTTGATATTAAACTTGGAGGCCAAGACGAAAGCGAAAAAGAGAAAGTGAAAAAATTGGGAGGTTTATTCGTAATTGGAACTGAGAGAATGGAAAGTAGGAGAGTAGATAATCAAGCAAGAGGTAGATCTGGAAGGCAGGGTGATGAGGGAAATTCTATTTTCTTCGTAAGTTTAGAGGATGATTTAATGCGAATATTTGGATCGGAGTCTATGAATAATATTTTAGAAAAGCTAGGACTTAAAGATGGAGAAAGCATAGATCATCCGTGGATAAATAAAGCTCTCGAAAGAGCTCAGCAAAAAGTTGAGGCTAGAAATTTTGATATAAGAAAAACCCTCCTAAAATTTGACAATGTGCTTAATGACCAAAGACAAGTCATATTTAGTCAAAGGAATAATGTTATGGAGAGTAAGGAAGCAAATGTATTTGCAGATGATTTTATAGATGAAAACTTAAATGAATTAAAAGTCTTGAAGTCTAAGAAATTAGCAAATCCAACTTCGGATGATTTTACAAAAAGCTTCAAAACTATTTTTGGAAAATCATTTGATGATGAGAGAGTAAAAGAAATTTCAAATATAAAAGATGCAGAATTTGAAAAAATAGTAAAAGATAAATTTTCAGAAAAAAGAGAGGAAAGAATTAGTCTTCTGGGAAAAAATGAAGCGCTTGAAATTGAGAAAAGAATATTCTTACAATTAATTGATCAAAATTGGAAATTACATATTCAATATTTAGAACAATTAAGACAAGTTATAGGCCTAAGATCTTATGGTCAAAGAGATCCCTTGGTAGAATATAAAAAAGAAGCTTTCATATTATTTGAGAACTTGCTCAATAAATTAAAAACGGAATTAATTACTTTTTTAATAAATGTAAAAGTAGTTGACAGCCCAGAACAAGACAATCAAAAATATCAGGCTGAAAAAAAAATTAAAATGTCAGATGATCCAAAATGCTTACTTCAAAAATTCAAAGAAGTAAAAATCTCTAGAAATGAGAGATGTGAAGCAACAGGGAAAAAATTTAAAAATTGTTGTGGTTCCTTATAATACAAAAAATAGCGAGAAAATAAGCAATAATATTCCTATTGAAATATAAGTTAATTTAATATCACTTTTAAATTTAGATATAATTCTGTCAAACTTGGTTTCTTTCATAGTTAAATTTTCATTTAAAC
This sequence comes from uncultured Pelagibacteraceae bacterium, assembly GCA_902603665.1. Taxonomy (GTDB): domain Bacteria; phylum Pseudomonadota; class Alphaproteobacteria; order Pelagibacterales; family Pelagibacteraceae; genus Pelagibacter. Next base: position 10,621 of record CACKVV010000003.1, read on the forward strand.
CTGTTTGAGTTGCAAATCCCTTGTTCCTACCAATTGACAAAAATTTATTTTTTCTGTGGTTTAATATTTCATCTTTTTCCATAGAGAGAAAAAAATTTAAGTTTTTATCTAATGATAATCGAACGTTGTCTAAAATTAAATCTCTATCTCTATGAGCTCCACCAATTGGTTCTGGAATAATTTCATCTATTATGTCTAAACTAAGTAAATCTTTAGATGAAAGTTTCATTGCTTTTGATGCCTCTAGAGTTTTTTTTGGATCACGCCAAAGAATTGTTGCACATCCTTCAGGAGAAATTACCGAGTAGATAGCATTTTGTAACATTAATACTTTATTAGATGATGCAAGAGCGATTGCGCCACCAGATCCACCCTCGCCAATTATCACGGAAATAGTTGGAACGGTTAGTTCCATACAACATTCAATAGATTTTGCTATGGCCTCTGCTTGACCTCTTTCCTCTGCTCCAACCCCAGGATATGCGCCAGGTGTGTCTATAAATGAAATTATGGGAATTCTAAACTTGTTTGCTAACTTCATAAGTCTAATTGTTTTTCTATAACCTTCTGGCCGCATCATACCGAAATTTCTCTCTATTCTTGTCTCTAAATTCTCACCTTTTTCTTGACCAATAACTAGTACTGACTTTCCATTGAATTTAGCAAATCCTGAAATGACAGACTTGTCTTCTCCATAATATCTATCTCCAGAAAGAGCTACGAACTCCTCGAACAAATTATCAATGAAAAATTTAGCTTTGGGTCTGTCTTCATGTCTTGCAACTAAAGCAGTTTGCCATGGGTCTAAATTTGAGTAAATCTCACTTAACTTTTCATCAATTTCTTTTTGGACTTTAGAAATTTTAGACGTATCAACTTCGGACAATCCCTCTTGATTATATGGGTCTTTTAATTGATCAAGTTCTGCTTCTAAGTTTTTTACTTCTGTTTCAAAATTTAGGTAATTTTTCATTTAAAGGCTTTATTATATCCAAAAAAGGCAATAAAATGACTTAAAAATTTTATGTTTTTATGGGAGAGACTATTTTAGCGCCGAAGGAGCAACTTCCCCGGAAACTCTCAGGCAAAAGGACCATTCTTACATAATAATCTGGAAAGAGATTAAATCTCACCGACGGAGTAAAACTCTCAGGTTAATCAACAGATGGGGTTAAAATTAATTTAGTTTATGAAAGAAAAATTTATTAAAATAAATAATTTATCTGTTGATAAAATACTTGCTGATTTTATAGATAATGAGCTGTTATTAGATACAAATATAAGTCCTAAAAAATTTTGGGATGGTTTCGATAAGGCAGTGCATGAGCTTGCTCCAAAAAACAGAGAGCTTTTAGAAATAAGAGAAACCATACAAAAAGAAATAGATCTTTGGCACAAAAAAAATAAATTTGAAGAATTTAATTTAGAAGACTACAAAAATTTTCTAAAGGATATTGGTTACCTAAAGGAAGAAGGTCCAGAATTCAAAATTGAAACTAAAAATTTAGACACTGAAATTTCAAGTATAGCAGGACCTCAATTGGTTGTGCCGATAATGAATGCTAGATATAGTTTAAATGCAGCTAATGCGAGATGGATGAGCTTGTATGACAGTTTGTATGGCACTGATGTAATTGAGTCTGAAGAGAGTGGGAGTGAAAAATATGATCCTCTAAGAGGTGAGCAAGTAATTAATTATGCTAGAGATTTTTTAAATAAACATTTTCCTATAAATGATATTAGTTGGAGAGAAATCTCTGGATTTGAAGTTCATAATGGAAATTTAAAGATTAAAAAAGATAAAGATTTATTTGATTTAAAACAAAACGAAAAATTTACAGGTTTTAGAGGAGAAGCTTTAAAGCCCACTGCCGTTATATTAAATAATAATAATTTACATTTAGAAATTATCATAAATCCAAAAGCGTTTAGCGCAGCACAAGATGCAGCCGGAATAAGTGACATTATAATAGAATCAGCAATTTCGACTATATGCGATCATGAAGATAGTGTCGCCGCAGTTGATGCACAAGATAAAGTTGCGTGTTACAAAAATTGGTTAGGATTAATGAAGGGAGATTTAGTTTCAATTTTTGAAAAACAAGGAAAACAATTAAAAAGAAAACTAAACCCAGACAGAAGTTATATATCTAGCTCAGGAAAAAACATGAAACTTCATGGAAGAAGTTTGTTATTGGTTCGAAATGTTGGACACCTAATGACTAATCCGTCAATTATATTAAATGATGGATCTGAAGTTCCTGAAGGAATTTTAGATGCATTTATTACATCGGCAGCTTGCCTTCATGATTTAAAACGTAAAGGCAACTCTAGATCAGGTTCAATTTATATAGTTAAACCTAAAATGCATGGACCAGATGAAACAGCATTTACTGATATTATTTTTGGAAAAGTGGAAGAGGTTTTAGAACTAGAGAAGAATACGATTAAATGTGGAATTATGGATGAGGAAAGAAGAACTTCTGCAAATTTAAAAGAGTGTATCAGAACCTTAAAACATAGAGTTTTTTTTATCAATACTGGATTTTTAGATCGCACAGGTGATGAAATGCATACCTCGATGGAGGCAGGTCCAATGATTAAAAAAGGAGATATGAAAAAGTCAAAATGGATTGAAGCCTATGAAAATAATAATGTCGATATTGGCTTGAAATGTGGTTTTTCTGGTGTAGCTCAAATCGGTAAAGGAATGTGGGCAATGCCTGATAAAATGAAAGACATGATGGAGCAAAAAATTGGCCATTTAAATTCTGGTGCTAATTGCGCATGGGTGCCATCACCTACAGCTGCAGCATTGCATGCTTTACATTATCATGAAATTGATATTTTCAAAAAACATGAAGAACTAAAATCAAGATCTTCAGCAAAATTAGACGATCTTTTGGATATACCAATAGCTGATAGGCCAAATTGGTCTGTTGAGGAAATAGAAAATGAGATATCAAATTCGGCTCAAACAATATTAGGTTACGTAGTGAGATGGGTAGATCAAGGTGTAGGTTGTTCTAAAGTTCCAGATATAAATAATGTAGGTTTAATGGAGGATAGAGCAACTTTAAGAATATCTTCACAACATATCGCAAATTGGTTGCACCATGGATATTGTTCAAACAAGCAAGTGCTTGAAATCATGAAGAAAATGGCCAAAGTAGTTGATGATCAAAACAAAAGCGATCCAAATTATGAAAATATGTCCCCAAAGTATTACAAATCAATCGCATTTAAAGCCGCTTGTGAACTTATCTTTCATGGTAAATCTCAACCATCTGGTTACACAGAACCACTTCTGCATTTAAACAGAATTATAAAGAAAAATTAAATTATTGTCCTAGATTTTTGCGATTTTTAAACGCTGAAATAAGAGTTCCATCATCTAAATTTTCAATTTCACCTCCAATAGGTAAGCCTTGTGCAAGTTTAGAAATTTTTACATCAATATTTCTTAGACTATCCTGTATATAAAAAGCTGTTGTTTGGCCTTCTACTGTAGCTGAGGTTGCTAAAATTATTTCATCAATATTATTTTTTTTTACTCTATGAATTAATGAGTCTATTAGTAAATCTTCTTTTCTTTGATTAGTTGAATTATCAATAGTGCCTCCTAAAATGTGGAAGTATCCTTGAAAGATACTAGAACTTTCAATTGCCCATTGATCTGCAATATTTTCAACAACACATATTTTGCTATGCTTATTTGTTATAAACTTGCATGAATCATAATCGCATTCCAGTGATGAGGGTTTTAATGTTCCACATATTTTGCACCTTGAGACATTTTTGTAAACTTCGGTCAATGCTTTCGATAATGGTTTAAAAATCTCGTCACGATTATTTAATAGTTTTAATAAAATTCTTTTAGCTGATTTTGGACCAAGACCAGGTAACTTAGAAATTAATTTTATTAAAGTTTCAATCTCGGAAATATTTTTCATTTATTTTAAAGTGGCCACTTAAAACCAGGTATTCCAAATCCACCAGTTGCTTTTGATATTTCCTCGGAAGTTTTAGATTTAAGCTGTGATTTCGCATTATTATGTGCAGCTGTGATTAGATCTTGTATTATACCCTTCTCTTCCTTTAAAATTTCTTCACTTAACTGAATATTTGTCATTTCTCCATCACCATTCAGTGTAACTTTTATTGCATCTCCTCCAGAACTCCCTACTACCTCAATTTGCTTAATTTTTTCTTGGCTTTCTTTCATTTTTGCCTCAAGTTCTTTTGCTTTATCTAAAATCTTGCTAAAATCAGTCATTATTCTCCTTATCTATTTTTTTTACATCAACAAGTTCAGCGTCAGGTAAGATTTCTAAAACCTGTTTATAAATATTACTTTTTTTTACTTCCTCAAAAATTTGCTTCTGGTTAATTTGATTCTTCTCTTTTACTGAAACCTCTCCCCTTTTTTTTGAAAGAGTAATAATCCATCTATTATTTGTCCATAAAAAAAGTTTATTTGATAATTCTTTTATAAAATCTTTATCTAATTTATCATTGAAAGATATTTCCATTCTACAATTCTCGAAAGATACAAGATTGACATTTGTCTCTAATTCATATTTTAATTGAACTTCTTTATACGTGTTACAAAAATTGAGCAACTCTTGAAAAGAATTTATTTCCGTTTTTTTTTTGTCTAATTCTAACTTAGGATCAATTTTATCTTCTTGGGCTACATTTTTAATCTGATTTACCATCTCTACAGATTTATCTATTTTTGTATTTTGTTTATCAACTGATAAATTTAGTGAATGTTTGGGTAAATCATCTTTGATTTTAAATCCTTTTAAATAAATTAATCTTATTAGAAACATCTCAACAGATAAGTTTGGATTTGAAACAATTTCTAATTCATCAATGGTTTTAATTGTAAATTGCCAAAACAAAATAATCTCTTGAACATTTGTTTTATTAGCAATTTCTACAATTTTCTTAAATTCATTATCATTAAGATTGAAATTTGTTCCACCAAGACTTATAGAATTGATGTTTTTTATATAGTAGAGGACCTCAAGGAAATCGTTTAAAAATAATTTTGGGTCAGTTCCTGCATCAAATGATTTTCTGTAGTTTTCAATTACTTTTTTTTCATCACCTTTAAATAAGTATTCGATTAATTCTATAAGAAAACTTTTATCAAAATATCCAAAAATTTTTTGTGCTTTTTCTAAGGTTAATTCACCACTATCTTTATTACTCATCAATCCACGATCTAACAAAGAAAGTGAATCTCTTACTGATCCCTCAGAAATTTTGACAATTAATTTTAATGCATCTTCTGAAACTAGTCCTTTTTCTTTTAAAGTAATATCTTTTAAATAATTAAACAGTTTATCAGACTGAATTCTAGATAAATCAAATCTTTGACATCTAGAAACTACAGTAACAGGTATTTTTTTTATTTCAGTCGTTGCAAATATAAATTTCAAATAACTTGGGGGCTCTTCAAGTGTTTTTAATAATGCATTAAATGCTTGTTTACTAAGCATATGTACTTCATCGATAATGAATATTTTAAATTTTGCTGAGGTGGGACCGTATCTGGAAAATTCTATTAAATCTCTAATATCATCAACACCTGTTTTGCTAGCCGCATCCATTTCTAAAATGTCAATATGGTTTGAATCGGCGATAGATTTACAAGTACAGTTTTCACATGTTTGATAATTGCTAAGACCCTCAATACCATTTTTACAATTCAAAGCCTTTGCAACAATCCTAGCTAAGGTAGTTTTGCCTACTCCTCTGATGCCGGTAAAAAGATAAGCATTTGGTGTTTTTTCAGATCTTATGCCATTAACGATTGTCTCAATCACCACTTCTTGACCAATTAAATCTTCGGGTACCTGAGGCCTATATTTTAAAGCTAATACTTTTGAATTATTTGTCATTAATAAATAAAAGGAGACCAACCAACCTGGAAAATACTCATTACCCTTGCTCTTTTTCAAGCCTGGGGGAGTTCATGGTAACTCCACCTGATTGGCCCCCAAAACTATTATACCAATAATTTTTTCTATTCTACAATAAAGTTAAAGCTTATTTTTTTCTAATTTTATCAGCCTTATAAACACCTAGAACGTGCATATCTTCACAATGTAAACCTAATTCTTTTAATGAATTTTTAATTTTATCATCTTCTATATGACCCTCAATATCACATAGAAAAAAAAAGGAGGAAAAAGAATTCTTTTCAGGAAAACTTTGTAATTTTGTCAAATTTACCCCATTTAATGCGAAACCTGATAGCGCAGAGTATAATGCAGCAGGTTTACTTTTAAGTTTAAATAAAAACGATGTTAAAAAATCTCCTTTATTAAATTCTGGCTGATAGATATCTTTTCCCATTAGTAAAAATCTTGTTACATTATTTTCATCATCTTGAATATTTTTTTTTAAGACTTCTAAATTATAAATTTCAGCACTTAGTATTGAGGCAATTGCTGATTTAGTTTTATCTTTATCTTCTGAAATATACTTAGCAGATCCAGCAGTATCAGCTCGTACATTTTCATTTAAATTATATTTTCTAATAAATTTGGAGGATTGACTCAATGCTTGAGCATGTGAATATACATTTTTAATTTCATTTATTTTAGAGCCTTTTATTCCAAGTAAATTGTGTTTTATTGGAAAAAAATGTTCCTCATAGATATTTAACCTATATTTGAAAATCAAATACTCAACACCTATATTTCCTGTTGTTTTATTTGACTCTGGTATAATTGCTTTAATTTCATTATTCTCACTTGATTTTTCAAAGCATTCATCAAATGTTTTGCAAGAAATAGTTTCACAATCTGGATACATTTTTTTTGCACAGCTTTCGCTGTAACTTCCAGGTATTCCTTGATAAGCAATTTTCATATTTTATTTCTTATATTCCATTAAATTTTTTAATTCCACATAATCCTCTTTTGTATCAACTCCGATTGGTATTGTTTTTGCATAAGTTACATCAATATTTATACCATTCTCTAAAGCTCTTAATTGTTCAAGTTTCTTAACTTTTTCATTCTCAGTTTGATTTAATCTTACAAATTTTTTAAGAATAGGTTTTTTGTAAATATAAATACCTATATGTTGGTATATATAATTATTTTTTTTAGCGTCAATAATTCTCTCAAACTTGACCGCCCTTGAAATACTTTTTTTTTGCAAATCTTCTTGGGTTACAACTTTAACTATGTTTGAGTTGCTATATTTATCTTGCTTAGATGTATCTATTTTACATGCTAGTGTTGCTAGATCTGAATTATTATTTACTGTTTGAAAATTTAAATTTTTAATATCAGATATATCAATAAGCGGCTCATCTCCTTGCAAATTAATTATGTAATCAACTTCATTTTCTAATTTAATTTTCTCGAGAGCCTCTGCAATTCTATCCGTACCAGTATTATGTTCTTTGCTTGTAAGTATTGATTTTCCTCCATTTTTTTGAACTTCACTTATGATTTCTTCATCGCAAGTAGTTACAAAAACATCTCCAATTCCACACTCAATTGCCTTTTCATAAACATGCATAATGATCGATTTATTATTAATTTTTAAAAGAGGCTTGTTTGGTAGTCTTGTAGCTCCGAGCCTAGAAGGAATTAAAATTATACTTTTTGCCATAAATTTTAAGTATTATGCGTCTTTCAGACGCAAAATTAAAAATTAAATTTAGTATTTTTTAAGTTTATCATGTTATACGACCATATTAATTAAAAATCATGGACTCATTTGAAGTAAATAAAATTATTGCTGCAGTGCTGCTTGTGGCTCTATTAGTTATCGGTATTGGAAAAATAGCTGACATTGTATTCTTTATAGAAAAGCCCGAGAAAGCTGGTTACAAAGTTGAATTACCTGATTCAGAAAATAGTTCTCAAGGTGTGAAAGCTGCTGAGGTTGAAGAAGTTGATATTTCAGCTCTTTTAGCACTTGGTACAGTTGAACATGGAGAAAAGGTTTTTAAAAAATGTACTGCTTGTCATGTAGTAAATAAAGGTGGTGCAAATAAAATTGGACCAGTGCTTTATGGTGTATTAGGAAGACAAGTTGCGGCGATCAGTGATTATAAATATTCAAAAGCAATGGCGAGTTATGATAAAAATTGGACTTTTGAAGAAATGAATGGTTATTTAAGAAAACCTCAATCTTACATAAAAGGTACTAAAATGGCATTTGCGGGTTTAAGAAAAGAAAAAGATAGAGCATCTGTTATACTTTACTTAAATCAAAATTCAGATAATCCACTTCCTTTACCTTAATTTATCAAAACAATACAACAAAATACTTTTTTGAACATGAACTCTATTCGATGCTTGTTGCCAGACATGAGATTTTTTTCCTAAGAATACTTTATTTGTAACTTCATTTCCTCTAGGTAAACAGTGAAGAAAAATTACATTTTTTTTTGCGCTATTTAATAATTTTTCATCTATTTTAAATTTTTTAAATTCTTTAATTTTTTGCTTTATATTTACACGATCGTTCAGAGAGATTACTTTATCTGAAAAAATTACATCAGCATTTTTTACTGCTTTTTTTGGGTCATGAAAAATATTAATATTCCTTTTGTTCTTCTTAACCCAATCCATAACAAACTTTTTAGGTTTATAATTTTTTGGACATCCAACATTTAATTGAAAAGAAAATTTCACACTTGCGGCAATCAAACTATTTAGAACATTATTACAATCACCTATCCAAGATATATTGAGTTTTGAAATTGGTTTTTTTTTTATTTCCTCAACTGTAAAAACATCTGAAAGAATTTGTGTAGGATGAGATGATGGACTTAAACCATTAATTACTGGAATATTTGAGTATTTACAAAATTCTTGTATTTTATTATCACTATCAGTTCTAAGCATAAAACCATCACCATAAGTAGACAGAATTTTGGCTGTATCTGCAAGGCTCTCTCCGCCTTTGCCCAAATGTATTTCTTTAGATTTTAAAGTTAATGTACCACCCCCTAATTGTTTAATTGCAAGATAAAAACTTAATCTTGTTCTAGAACTAGGTTTTTCAAACATTTGTATTAATAACTTTCCACGTAGTGGTTTATCTTTATCAATATCAAGTGTACTTAAATTTTTTCTAATTTTTTTTCTTTTTTTTGCATTTTCTAAGATTTTTCGAAGATCTTGTGATGGTATATCTTTTATATTTATAAAATGTTTCATATTTTATAATTTTCACAAACTTTTCTTATTATTTTTAAAGCAATCTTAATCTCTGATTTTTTCACATTGAGTGGAGGCAAAATTCTTATTACATTTTCTGCCGCGCGTATTGTAAGCAACTTATTGTCGATTAATTGTTGTATAAATTTTGTCTGGTCAAAATTTAATTGTAAACCAATTAATAAACCTCTGCCTCTTACTTCTTTAATAATTTTAGGAAATTGTACTTTGAATTTATTTAATTCTAAATGAAAAAATTTTGACAATTTTTTAACATTTTGTAGAAATCCTTTTTTTAAAATTTGATCAAGTACTGCATTGCCAACTGTCATTGCTAAGGGATTGCCACCAAATGTTGAACCGTGAGTTCCGGGCAACATTCCTTTTGCAACTTTTTTTGTCATTAAAACTGCACCAATTGGAAACCCTCCACCGATACCTTTTGCTATAGGTACGATATCAGGTTTTACTTTCGCAGACTCGAACGCAAGAAAAGTACCTGATCTTCCAATACCACACTGAACTTCATCCAAAATAAGCAAAATACCTTTTTTATTGCAAAGTTTTCTTAACTCTCTGATACAAAAATCTGGAATAGTCTTAATGCCACCTTCTCCAAGAATTGTCTCAACCATTATAGCTGCTGTATTTTTGTTTATGAGTTTCTGCATTTTTTTGTGATTTCCAAAGTCAAAGTGGTCAAAACCAGGAACTTTTGGTCCAAAGCCCTCTGTCATTTTTTTTGATCCACTAGCATTTATTGCAGCAATAGTTCTTCCATGAAATGAGTTTTTAATACATATAATTCTATTTTTGTTTGGCTTTCCAATCGAATAAAAATATCTTCTTGCAACTTTTATAGCTGCCTCTGTTGCCTCCGCACCACTATTCTGAAAGATTACAGCATCCGCAAATGTATTTTTTGTAAGTCTTTTTGCTAAATTTTCTCCCTCAGGAATTATAAATGCATTAGATACATGCCAAAGTTTTTTGGCTTGATCTTTTAATTTTCCATACAAATATGGGTTTGCGTGTCCTAGAGAGTTTACAGCTATTCCCTGAACAAAGTCTAAATACTTTTCTCCTTTTGATGAATAAAGAAAACTGCCAATTCCTTTTTTAAAAGATAAATTTCTTCTTTTATAATTATTTGCTAAAGAGCTTTTATTCATTAATTGTCAATTTGTTTAATATTGGTTTTTACAAATCGTTATATTGCAACCATAGGTTATTATTAAATAAATTATTAACTTGTTAAAAAAACCAAAATTTGACTTGTTTTTAAGTTATTTATGTTTCAACATAATGTTATATAAATAATATAAACTACAAAATGTAGTAAGTTATGAGCTGGACAGAAGAAAAGGTCAATAAATTAAAAGAGTTATGGGGTAAAGGCCAAACTGCGAGTCAGATTGCTGAGATAATTGGTGGTATCAGCAGAAATGCAGTTATTGGTAAAGCTCATAGGCTTAATCTGTCTGCAAAAATAAAAACTAGATCAGCTATTAATTTTAACAATTCTCAAAAAGTGAATGAGAACAGCACCGCAAGAAGAGGAAGAAAAAGTAGATTTAGATCTTTACTTTTAGATAAAGATTTTGAACCAGCAAAAAATTTGCAGCTTGAAGAACTTACTGAAGATACTTGCAAGTATATGGAAGGACATCCAGATGAAAAAAACTCATCTTTTTGTGGAAGGAAAACTGTTGAAAAGTTTTCGTACTGCCCACTTCATTTAATGATTGTTTTCCAACCAAAAGGTAAAAAAGAAGATGTTGTTGAAAAAGACGATGATGTTCCGCAGTTTATAGAAAAAAAAATTAAATCAGCCTAATTTAAAATCTTATCTTTAGCCTTTTTAAATTCCTCATCTGAAATAATGCCCTGCTCTTTGAGTTTATTTAAATTATTAATTTGATCAATTAAATTTGAATTAGAGTTTGAGATGTCTTCATTCTCTTCGATACCACTTATAGCTATTTTTTCATCTTCAGATTTATTTTTCATATTTTGTTTTGCCTCTATACCTCTACTTATAGCCTTGCTAGATATTATTATAACTGTAGCAAAAATTATTATTGCAATACCAAAAACCAAATAGTTTAACATTAGGTCACCTCTTGATTATTTTTTCTAGTGTATTGGCCACCAGATCTCCAATTATAACTATATTTTTCTATCTCATCTTCAAACTTTTTATTTGCTTTTAATCCAAGATCAAAGTTAGTTTTATATTTTTTCGTAGGAATGTTATCATATTTCAATAGAACCAATTGATCATAAGTTAACAAAGGTTTTGGCAAAAGTCCTAAAAAAACTGCTGTCATTTTTGCAATCGGTAAAGGCATTGGAATTAGTAGACGTTTTTTTTGTATTGATTTTAATATTTTTTTTAAAATTTCTTTAAATGTCAATATCTCGGGGCCGATACACTCTATTGTTTCATTTTTAATATCATTTGAAATTATTTGGTATATAATTTCAGCCAGGTCTGAAACATGTATAGGAACAAATTTTGTTTCACCATTATAATATAATGGCATAAACGGTAGTTTGGATAATAAAGACATAAAATTTGTTGTAAAGTTGTCATCAATTCCATAAACAATTGAGGGTTTAAGAATTAAAGAATTTTTAAAATTTTTTTTAACATTGTTTTCTCCATCTAGTTTACTTTTTGCATAAATACTATTTGGAGCGTTTTCTACTCCCAAAGCTGAAACATGAATGAATTGATCAATTTTTTTTTCTTTAGCAATTTTAGATAGAATATTTGGGAAAATTGAGTGTATCTTATTAAATTGGCCTTTTTTTGTTTCATACAAAATACCAATAAGGTTAACGCATATTGAGCAGGTATTGAATAAATCCTTAATTTTTCCCTCATCAAGGCTATCCAATTCTACCAATTCTAAATATCCTGGATTAGCTTGAGTTTTTAATTGAAGGCCTTTCTGATGAATATTTCTTGTAACAGCAACTACTTTGTAGTTATTTTTAGTTAGTTTCCGAATAAGATTTCGCCCAATATTTCCTGTAGCGCCAAAAACTAGAATTTCTTTATGTTTCATATATATACTTTTCTAAAATGAATGTAGATATTAAATTACATAAGTTAGATTTACCAGATGATTTAGCTTTTAGTGACAAAATTGCAGTCGATTGTGAATTCATGGGTCTTAATGTTGAAAGAGATAGATTATGTTTAGTTCAAATATCAAGTGGCAAGAATGATGCCCATATTGTTCAATTGGATAAAGAAAATTATAACGCACCAAATTTGAAAAAGCTTTTAACAAACAAAAGTATTAACAAAATTTTTCACTTTGCTAGGGCAGATTTGCTATTTATAAAAAAATATTTAAAGATAAATGTTGAAAATATAAATTGTTCTAAAATAGCATCAAAATTAGCTAGAACGTTTTCTGATAAGCATGGATTAAAAGATCTTATAAAAGAATTTATTGGAGTAGATGTAAGCAAACAATTACAAACTTCTGATTTTGGAGGAGTGCTCTCAGAAAAACAAATGAAATATTGTGCAAATGATGTAATATATTTACACAAAATTTTTGAGGGGCTAGAAAAAATTCTAATACGTGAAAAAAGAATAGACTTATATAAAAACTCAATTAAATTTATATCAACCAGAGTTGATCTAGATCTTGCATCATTCAAGGATGATATCTGGTCTCATTAAATGAAAAAAACCAAATATAAAAAAATAGCAAAAGATGTAATTCAAAATGAAATAGAGGGTCTAAAAAAACTTAAGTCATCTATTGGAAAATCTTTTGATCAAGTCATTAAAACTATTCTTGGATGCAAAAATGGTAAAATAATTGTGTCTGGTGTCGGTAAAAGTGGAATTATCAGTAAGAAGTGGGCCGCAACATTTTCATCTACTGGAACACCTTCTTTTTTTATGGACGCCTCTAATGCGTCTCACGGTGATATGGGACAAATAAATTCAAATGATGTGGTTATATTAATAAGTTTAAGTGGATCCTCATCTGAGCTTAAAAATATTATTCAGTACTGTTCTAGAAATAGAAGCATAAAACTAATAGGTATAACTGCAAATATAGATTCTTTACTATATAAAAACTCAGACATTAAGATTTTAGTTCCAAATGTAAAAGAAGCTGGTCCAGGTAGTTTCGTTCCAACAACTAGTACAACAAATCAATTGGCTCTAGGAGACGCAATAGCAATTACTTGTATGATTGCAAAAAACTTTGGAAAGTTAGATTTTAAAAAATATCATCCATCTGGATCTTTGGGAGTAAAACTTAAAACAGTTGGAGACATTATGTTGAAAGGTAATAAAATACCATTTGTAAAAGAAAATATTACAATGGTAAATGCGTTAAAGATTATAACAGACAAAGGACTTGGAGTTTTATTTGTTAGAAAAGATGATCGTACTACTGGGATTTTAACAGATGGTGATTTAAAGAGAATTAGTCAAAGAAAAATGGATTTTCAAAAGTTAAAAATTAAATCTCTTATGAAAAAGAATCCAATAAGTATAGAAAAAGATACATTGGCTGCAAAAGCACTTGAAATAATGAATACTAAACGGATAACAAGTTTATGTGTTCATAAAGGGAAACAAAAAAACAAAACAATTGGGGTTATTCACATACATAATATTTTAAATGCAAATATTTATTAGATGTCTCTCAAGTCTTCAATTCAGGTAATTATATTAATAATTATTTTCATAATTATTGGGGGAGTTTATTTAAAGTATTTTTCTAGTAAAAATATTTTAGTAAGTGAAAATCTTGAGAAAACTGAAGAAAATTTTGAAAAAATTTTTACAAATGATGAGAATATTAAAAAAGAAAATTCTGTAAGTCAAAAAGCTAAAACAGAAAATAAATTGGATGAAGAAAGAAATACAAATGACTTAGTGTCCTCAAAAAAAAATGTTTTGGTCAAAAACAAAAATCTGGAAAATAATAAAAGTTTAATAAATAACAAAAATGAAATGCCTAACATCGTAAAAGATGTGGAATATTTGACAACAGATAAAAACGGAAATAAATATAAAATTTTAGCAACTTCTGGAAGAACAAATAAAAGTAATATTAACATTCTAGATCTTGAAAACGTAAACGGTGAAATCACTTCAGATAAAAGATCTAGTATATATATAACTTCAGATTTTGCTGAATATAATTCATCCTCACTAGAATCGAAATTTTACACTAATGTAATTATTAATTATGAAGATAAAAAAATAACTTGCGAAAAATTTGATATAAATATGGATACCAATGTTGCAATAGCTTATAATAATGTTGTGGTAACCGATCCAAAGTCAATAATGAAAGCAAATAATATAACACTAAACATTGAAACTAAAGAAATTGAAATCAATCCAGAAAAAAATAAAAAAAATAAAGTTAAAATCAAAACGATACAGTAAATGGCAGTTATAAAAAAATTTAGAATTAAAAGCTTTAAGGAAAAAGAAACATTGGTAGAATTAAATAAAGTCTCAATGTTTTATAATAAGAGACAAATCTTAAATGATCTTAACCTTAAAATAAACAGAAATGAAGTTTTAGGTATGCTTGGTCCAAACGGAGTTGGAAAATCTACAATCTTCCACATCATTTGTGGACTTAAGGATCCAAGCTATGGAAAAGTTTTAATAAATAATGTAGATTGCACAAAAATACCCATTTACGAGAGAGCTACCAGATTTAAACTAGGTTATGTACCACAATATGGAGGATTTATACAAGACTTAAATCTTTATGAAAATTTAAAACTTGTTGCAGAGATTCATTTTAAAGAAAAAGACTTAAGACAAACTAAAATAGAAAAAATTATTTCACAATTTGAATTTGATTCACTTTTAAAAATTAAAGCAAAATATCTTTCTGGTGGACAAAAAAAAAAATTGGTAATTGCAATGGCATTAATTAACGATCCAAGTATTTTACTTTTAGATGAGCCTTTCGCAGCTTTAGATATTCTGACTATAAAAATGTTGCAACAAATAATAGTTAATCTGCAATCAATGGAGAGAATTACTGTAGTTGTCTGCGATCACCAAGCTAGAGATCTTTTAAGTTGTGTTGATAGAGCAATTGTATTATCCAATGGCAAAATTATTGCCTCTGGAAGTCCAAATGAAATAATTAATGATACTAATGCAAGATCAGCGTATTTTGGTGATGAATTTAAAATAAATTAATTTTTCAATGCAAAACCAGATAAAAATATTTAATAAAATCAAGCCATTCAATAAAACAATAGAAGTAACACCAGATAAAAGCCTCTCTATTAGAACAATACTATTGGCAAGCCAAGCAATAGGTGTCTCTACAATATCAAATTTACTGGAGTCTGAAGATGTATTGAATGCAGTTAGATCTATAAAAAAACTTGGTATTGAATGCAAGAAAAAAGGTAATAAATATAAAATTCTTGGATATGGATTAAATGGCTTTGATATTAAAAAAAAAACAACAATCGATGCAGGAAACTCCGGAACACTTGCACGGTTAATATTAGGATTATTAGTTAAATCAGAAAAAACTGTAAAAATAGTCGGAGATAAAAGTCTATCAAAGAGAGATTTTTCAAGAGTTACTGAACCTCTGAAAAAATTTGGGACAAGTATAAGATCAAAAAAAAATTCATTACCAGTTGAAATATTAGGTACTAACTTTTTAAGACCAATAAATTATTTTGAAACAAGAGGAAGTGCACAGTGTAAAAGTACTATAATGCTTGCAGCTTTAAATACTCCTGGAACTACAATTATTAAAGCAAAGAAATCAAGAAACCATACGGAACTTTTATTTAAATTTTTAAAAATACCTATTAAAATAAAATCAAATAAAGATTTCGATCTTATAAAAGTTGTAGGACTTAAACAATTTAATGCATTTGATTATGTTGTCCCAGGGGATATTAGTTCAAGCGCTTTCTTTATAGTTTTAACGACTTTATCAGAAAATTCAAAAATTAGAATTAAAAATATAAATATTAATAAAAGTAGGACTGGAATTATTACAATTTTAAAAAAAATGAATTGTAAAATTAGTTTAAAAAATAAAAGAACATATAAAGGAGAGCGAACATCAGACATAGTAGTTGAAAGTTCAAAAAATATAAAAGGTTTTAGGTGCCCTCCATCTTTAAATAGTGCTGCAATAGATGAATTCTTGGTAATTTTTTTAATAGCAGCAAAAGCAAAAGGTATATCCAGCTTTAAAAATTTAGGAGAGTTGAATAAAAAAGAAAGCCCAAGATTAGACATTGCTGTAAGTTTTCTTAAGAGTATTGGAGTCAAAGTTGAAAGAAAAAAAGATAATTTAAAAATATTTGGTAATCCTAAATTTAAGCTGAATAAGAATATTCATATTAAAAATTATTTAAAAGATCACAGAGTTTTTATGATGTCTTGTATAGCTGCTCTATCTTTCGTTGAACATGGTAAAGTTATTATAGAAGACAAGGATTCTATAAATACTTCATTCCCTTCTTTCCTTAAAATATTAAAAAAATTAGGAGCAAAAATAAATTGAGGAAACTAAACAAAAGAATTGAATTTAAAATTGCAGCAGATGGAAGTAGCGCCTCTGGAAAAACAACTGGGGGCAAACTAATTGCAAAAAAATTTAAGATGAAATTCCTTTCAAGTGGTACTCTATATAGATTTTGCGCCCTTAAAACTTTAGAAAATAAAAATACATACAATGTAAAATTTATTAACAAAATTGCTAATTCAATTACTTTAAAAAAATTACAAAATAAAAAGCTCTATAACCCTGAGGTAGCAAGATTGTCGTCAATAATTGCAAAAAAACCTTTTGTCAGAAAAGCACTAAAAGGTTTTCAAAAAAATTTTATTAAAAAATCAAAATTAGTTGTTGTTGAGGGAAGAGATATAGGCTCAAAAATACTAAAATCTGCGGACTTAAAGCTCTTCTTTACCTGTTCTACAAAAGAAAAGGCAAAGAGAAGACTTAGAGAATATAAAAGTCTTAATAAAAAGATAACTTTAAAACAAGTCGAAAAAGCCTTGATTCAAAGGGATAAGGAAGACACTAAAAGAAAAATAAGTCCCTTGATTATGACCAAAAATGCTGTATTAGTCGACACCACTAAATTAACAATTAAGCAAATGGAGGCAAAACTTACAAATTTAGTAGAGAATTCGATTATAAAAAAATATGGAAATCTATAAAGATCTAAGCTCACCAGCATCTCAGCAATTTGAAAAATTACTAAACAGCCAGCTCTCAAAAAACAAAATTGAAGAAGGTAAAATTATTGAAGGTAAAATCACTAAGATTACTGACAAATATGTGTTTTTATTCATACCAGGTCTGAAAAGCGAGCCTGTTATTGATATCAATGAGATGAAAATGATTGGCATGCAGGATAAAGTTGTTGAAGGTGCAACAGTTCCAGTATTGTTAGAGCGTATAGAAGATAAAAATGGGGATGTAGTTGTATCAGCACAAAAAGCTCAAAAAATAAAAGGATGGCAGTCTTTGGTTAAAGCACATGAGAATGGAGAACTAATTGATTGTAAATATCTTCAAAAGACAAAAGGCGGTATGATTGTTGAACATGTTCAATCTAAAAGCTTATGTTTTCTTCCAGGATCACAAATTTCAGACTCTCCACTCAAAAATGTTGACCATCTAATTGGTGAGGTTCACAAATTTGCATTAGTGAAAATGGACATGGTACGTGGTAACAGTGTCGTTTCAAGAAGACAGGTTATTACTAATAGTAAAAAGGGTGATAAGAAAAAAATTATATCACAGTTTAAAGTTGGAGATATAATTGAAAAGGCAAGAGTAAAAGGGTACTCAAGTTTTGGGGTATTTTTTGAGGTAGATACTCCTGAAGGATCTTTAGATGTTTTGACTCACCTCCAGGAAATCTCTTATTCTAGAATAAACCATCCAGATGAGGTTTTTTCAATTGGTCAAACTCAGAAATTAAAAGTTATTTCAATAGATACAGAAAAACTTCAAATTGGTTGTTCAATAAAACAGTTATCTCCAGATCCTTTTGAGCATATTTCAAATTATGAAACTGGAAAACCTTACGATGTTAAAGTTGTTAAAATTACAGATTATGGGTGTTTCTGTGAATTAGAACCAGGTCTGAGTACATTATTACATAGTAGTGAGATTAGCTGGACAAAAAAAAATATTTCTCCAAAAAAACTTTTTAAAGTTGGAGATACGATTCAATGTGTAATAACTGAAATAGATAAGGACAAGCGACGAGTTGCAATTTCGCATAGATTAACAAATGAAAATCCATATACAACTTTAGAAAATAAATATCCAGTTGGTTCAGATATAGATGGAGTTGTAACGAGTGCAAATGAATATGCTCTTTATGTTAAACTTGAAGATTTTGATATTGACGGTTTCTTACACTCAAATGATCTTTCTTATTCTGGAAAACCTGAAGATGAGTTAAAGAAACATAAAAAAGGTGATAAACTAAAAGTAAGAGTTTTAGAGATTAAGAAGGAAGAACAAAAAGTAAGGGTTGGTTTGAAACAGTTAGAGAAAGACCCATTTGACTTCTTTAGAGGAAAAAAGGTTAATGATATCATAACTGTGCAAGTAATCTCATCTGATAGCAAAGGCTTATTGGTAAAACCAGAAGGTTGTGATTTAGAATTCTTAATCAAAAAATCTCAAATTGCAGTAAGTTCTGCAGATGCAAGACCTTCAAGATTTGTAGGTGGTGAAAGAATAGACTCTGCAATTTCAGAGATAAATTTCGATAAAAGAAAAGTAAATCTGAGTATTAAATTACTTGAGGAACTTCAAAACAAAGAAGCTGTTGATAAATTTAGCTCACCACTTTCAGGTAAGAATCTTCCATTTTCATCGCTTTCTGAAAAATTAGATGATAAAAAGAAAAAGGAAACTGAATAAAAAAATAAATTGTCAGTAGTAAAATCAGACTTAATTAAAGAACTCGCCGACAACTACCCAAATTTTCTAAGAAAAGATCTAACTAAGTTAGTTGATATAATTCTTTATGAAATGCAAAATTCATTAAAGCGTGGTGAAAGAGTCGAATTAAGAGATATTTTTACTTTAGATCCAAAAATACAAAAAGAAGGTATAAGAAGAAACCCAAAAACAGGAGAGAAAGTATTTGTCAAAGAAAAAAAGAGTATTTTATTTAAGATGTCAAAAGAATGGGCCAACAAAATAAATGAAAAAGAATAAGATATTCGTTGCTTGCGACACTACTAATATAAATAAAATTAATAAAATAATTACTGAAACTAAAAGTTCAAATTTAAAGGTTGGATACAAATTTGGTCTTGAGTTTTTAAATTCAAAAAACGGAAGAACTTTTGTTTCAAAAGTAAAAAATAAAACAATTTTTGCCGACTTGAAACTACATGATATACCGAATACCTGTGCGTCTGCTATTAAAGCAATTAAAGACTTGAAAGTTGATTATTTAACAATTCATATAAGTTCTGGTTTAGATGCTCTTAAAGCTGCAAAAAAAGTATCTGGGAAAATTAAATTAATTGGTGTAACAATTTTAACCTCATTAGATAATAAGGCTTTAAAAGAAATTGGCTTCAATAAGAATGTTAAAAAAATAGTTCATGATCAAGCAAAATTAGCAAAGAAGGCTAAACTCGACGCCATAGTGTGTAGTGCTCAAGAAGTAAAAATAGTAAAAAAAGTGTTTAAAAAAGAAATAATAACTCCGGGGATAAGATTTAGTTCAAATACAAATGATCAAAAAAGAACTTTAACTCCAAAACAAGCATTTAAAAATGGGAGTGATTGGCTAGTTATAGGAAGACCCATCACAAAAGGAAATATTAAAAAAAATATCCAAACATTAATAAAACACTTAAATTAAAATGGATGCAAAAATTTGTGGTGTCAAAGATCCAAAAACTTTAGACTATATAATTAATCATAATTACCCCCCAAAGTTTATTGGATTTATTGCTAATTACCCAAAATCAAAAAGGTATTTAGAATTTAATCAACTCAAAGAAATTTTAAATGTTGATAAAAAAAATATCAATTTTGTTTGTGTGTTAGTGGAACCTGATGACGAAACACTTAAGAAAATAAATAAGTTAAGTTTTGATTATCTCCAACTCTATAAAGTTTCACCAGACAGGACAAAAAAAATAAAAGAATTATTTAATATAAAAATAATTACTGCTCTTACAATAGAAGATATTAATGATGTTTTGATTTATAAACAATATGAGAAAATTTCAGATATAATTTTATTTGATAGTAAAGGTTATGAAAAATCTGTTGGCTTTAATCATGAACTGCTAAATGAAGTGCCTACATCAATTAATAAAATGTTAGCTGGTAACATTAAGTATAATGATAAGCTTGATAAATATATTAAAATAACAGATATTGTTGATATTTCAGGAGGCTTGGAAACCTCTGGAGAAAAAGATATTTCTAAAATTAATATTTTTTTAAATAATATAAAAAAATTAAATGATGAAAATTAAAAAAAATATTCCACTAATTGATCAACACGATAAATTTGGTTTCTGGGGTGGTAAATTTGGCGGGAGTTATATCCCTGAAACATTAAAAAAACCTGTAGATGATCTTACAAAAGAATTCTCTGAATTAAGAAAAAATAGAAGCTTTATAAAAAAAAGAGACTTTTATTTCAATAATTACATTGGTTCACCTACTCGTTTTATTAAATTAGAAAATCTCTCTAAACATTTAGGTGGTGCTCAAATTTGGGCTAAAGTAGTTTCTGACGCAAATGGTGGTGCTCACAAAATATATAATGCTACTGTTCACGCTTTACTTTGTAAAAGTATGGGAAAAAAATACATTGTTGGTGATACTGGAGCAGGATACGCAGGCAAGATGTTAAGCATGGCCGCAAAAAAGTTTGGACTTAAATGCAAAATATTTATGGGGGCTAAAGACATTAAACGTCAAAAACCAAATTGTGATGCTATGAAAAAAAATGGTGCTGAGATTATTCCGGTTACAACTGGGAGTCAAACTTTAGTGGATGCAGTTAGTGAATGTATGAGATACTGGGTATCAAATTGTGATACTACTCATATGTGTGTAGGTTCTACAGTCGGTCCAAATATATTTGTTAAAATTTGTGGCTGGAGCACAGCACAAATTTCAAGAGAATTAAAAAAACAAATAAAAATTCAATTTAAAAAAATTCCAAAAAAAATTAAATTGATTAATTGTGTTGGTGGTGGGAGTTCAGCTTATGGATTCTGGAGCGAATTTATTGATTTTCCAAAGTCACAAATTGAGTTAATAGGCGTTGAAGCGGGAGGTCCAAAAAACTCAAAATTACATGCCGCTCCATTAAGTAGAGGTGCAAAATTAGGTGTGCTGCATGGAGCAGCTTCATATGTTTGTCAAAATAATGAAGGACAAATAAATGAGACTGAATCGATAAGTGCTGGATTGGATTATCCTGGGGTAAGTCCAATACATTGTTTTCTAAAAGACACAAAAAGAGCAAGATATACATATGCAACAGATGAAGATGCATTGAATGCTTATAAAATTGTTACAAAATACGAGAAACTTAACCCAAGTTTAGAGCCCAGTCACGCATTTGCAGAAGCAATTAGAATTGCCCCAAGATTAAACAATGATACTGTCATAATTGTAAATTCATGTGGAGACGCCAAAAAAGATAGGGATATTTTGAAAAAAAGATTAGGAAAAAGAATATGATTAACCTAATAAACTTGGCCTTTAAAAATGCAAAAGAAAAAAAAAGACCAGCTTTATTAACCTATACAGTTGCAGGTGATAACACTAAAAAGAAATCTTTAGAAATATTAAAATCAATTTCAAAGGATGTTGATATTTGTGAAATTGGATTTCCTCACAACACACCCATAGCTGATGGAGGCCAAATTCAGACAAGCGCATATAGAGCACTGAAAAATGGATTAAAAATTTCTGATGTATTTCAAATAGTGAAAGATTTTAAAAAAACAAAAAATTCAAAACCTGTAATATTGATGGGTTATTACAATATGATTTATCAATATGGGGAAAATAATTTTATAAAAAAATGTAAAAGTTCTGGAGTAAATGGATTAATTGTTGTTGATTTACCTTGGCCAGAAAATAAAGGATTTGCAAAAAAGTGTAAATCTAAAGCTATTAGCTTTGTTCAATTACTATCTCCTACTACATCAAAAGAAAGACTAAAAAATATAATAAAAGATTCTCATGATATGATTTACTATATAAGCATGCTATCAACTACAGGAGGGAAGCTGAAAGTATCTCCAAAACAAATTTTAAATAATTATAATAAAATAAAAAAAATTGATCCAAAAAAGAATTGCGTAATTGGCTTTGGAATAACTGAAAAAACTATTGCCAAGCTAAGATCTGCTGACGGATTGGTGGTTGGAAGTGCTATTTGCAAAGAAATTACAAGGAGTTTAAACAATAGACAAAATCCTGTCACAAATGTAAGTAAAGTGGTGGCTAAATTAAGAAATAAAATTTCATGAACTGGTTAACAAAAGCAATTAAATTTGGTGAAAAAATAAAAAAGGTTTTAAAGAAAAGACCTTCAAAAGAAGATATTGAGAATTCAGATTGGACAAGTTGTTGCAAAGGTCCTGTTTTAAAAAAAGAACTTGAAGATAATCTATGGGTATGTGGTTCTTGTGGTAAACACCACCGAATAAGTTGTAGACAAAGATTTGATATTTTATTTGGTAAAAATGCTTATGAAATCCTTGAAACGCCTATACCTGCTGAAGACCCTTTAAATTGGGTCGATACAAAATCTTACAAAGATAGGTTAAAAGCCGCGAGAAAGAAAACTAATCAAAACTGTGCTGTAATGATTGCAAGAGGAAAAATTGATGGAATTGAAATCACAGCAGGCGCTATTAATTTTGATTTCATCGGTGGATCAGTGGGTGCAGCGGAGGGAGAAGCTATTATTTATGGTGTTCAACATGCAATAGACAATCAAACTCCATATGTTTTCTTTCCTTGTGGGGGTGGCCAAAGAATGTTCGAGTCGCCTATTGCACTCGCAAATATGACTAGAACAACCTTAGCAATTAATGAATTAAAGAAAAATAATTTACCTTACTTAGTTTGTTTTACTGATCCAACAGCAGGAGGTATCACAGCATCATTTGCAATGTTGGGTGATGTTCATTTTGCTGAAACTGGATGCTTAATTGCATTTGCTGGAAAAAGAGTAATCCAAGCAACAGTAAAAGAGGAATTGAGCGCAGACTTTCAAACGTCAGAGTTCGTCGAAAAACATGGATTTGTTGATAGAGTTATTCAAAGGAAAGATATAAGAAAAGAAATCACCACCCTTTTATCAATATTGCTTAAGAAAGAAACTGAGTTAAATTCAGAAAAATTAAATGACTCTTCAGACAATATTGAACCGCTTACAAAAGCTGCATCCTAAAGAAATAGATTTAAGTCTAGATAGAGTTAAAAATCTTTGTAAAAAACTTGGTAATCCTCAAAAAGATTTAAAATATATTTCTGTTGTCGGAACAAATGGAAAATATTCAACAATTCAGGCACTAAGAGCAATTTTAAAAGAAGCTAATATAAAATGTAATATCTATACTAGCCCCCATATTCAAAGAATTAATGAAAGATTTATATTTAACGATGAAGAAATTTCAGACTCTGATCTTTCAGATTTATTAGTAAAAGTTGAAGAAGTAAACAATGGAGAGGAAATAACTTATTTTGAAATTTTAACTGCAGCCTATTTTTTTCATGCAATCAAATATAGAGAAAACATAAATATTATTGAAAGTGGTTTATTTCATAGATTTGATGCAACTAATATAATTGATAAAAATATATTAAGTATTGTTACTGCCATCGGTTTAGATCATTTAGATTGGCTTCCTAAAAACGAGCAAACAATTGAAAAAATTATTTTTGAAAAAACTTCGGCTCTTTTAAATTCTAAAATAGTTGTAGCTAAACAAAATAGTGAAGATACACAAGAATTAATAAAACAATCTTTATCCTCAAATGAAGCGAAAAAGATCATATTTAATGATAATTTTAGTTATTTAATTAATGAAAATGAATTTATTTATTTTGAAGATGAATTTGGAGGAATAAAATTACCTCAACCAAATTTAATTGGACAATTTCAAATTGATAATTCAGCTACAGCAGTTGCAGCTGCTAGAAATCTAGATTTGAATATAACTGATGAAAATATTAAATCTGGAATTACAAAAATTAAAAGTATTGCAAGACTTCAAGAAATTAAATCAGGTAAATTAAAGGATTTATGTAAAAATAATCAGCTATTTGTTGATGGATCTCATAATCCTTTGGGAGCAAAAGCATTAAATGATTATTTACAAACACTGAAATGTAAAAAACATATAATTTTAGGTATGATGGCCAATAAAGATCATGAAGAATACATAAGCTATTTTAAGAATATTTCTTCATTAACAACAATAGATATTCCAAATCAAACTAACTCAATTAAAGGTAAAGATCTGAAAAATAAGTTAAATAAATTTCCTAATCTAAATAATGAAAAATCAGTGGAGGATGCCTTAAAGAAAATTTCTACTGACAACGATGACATCATACTTATCACAGGATCTCTTTATCTTGCTGGGGAAGTTTTAAATTTAAATTAGATATTTTCTTTTATCCAAGAAACAATATCTGATTTTGGTGTTGCTCCAACTTTAGTCGATTTTAACTCTCCGTCTTTGAAAAGTAACATTGTAGGTATACCTCTAACACCGTATTTTGTTGGCGTATTAGGCTCTTCATCAATGTTATGTTTTGCAATAGATACATCGTTTGCCATTTCATCTGAGATTTCCTCTAAAATCGGTCCGACCATTTTGCAAGGTCCACACCATTCTGCCCAAAAATCAACTACAATTGGTTTGGACGATTTTAAGACTTCTGTATCAAAATTTTCGTCTGTAATTTTTAATGTTGCCATATAGTTTATATATAAATTTAATTTTTTAATTCAATACTAAATATAGATATGTTCAAATTATCCACATCATGCATTTTCATATTTTTTCTGTATTGACATTGCGTAATTATTGAATTCATCAAGAAGATTTAATTTTTCCTCATCATTTTCATTTGTATACTTTTCTCTTAAGGTATCTATCTCAGTGTAAAGAGTAGGAATAGTCCACCATTTTTCTTTTCTTTCACTTAATATTCTTTTAGCGATATCTCTTTTCATAGATTTAAGTATCTCAGGTGGTAACGTTTCAGGTGCCTCTTGATAAATAATTTTTTTTCCAAAACCAACCAATCTATCATCTTCGAATTTATCTAATAACTTTAATTTATCTTTCCATGATGCAGCATGCCAGGCTGGGAATAACGCAGTATCTTTGTTTGAAGTAAACTTTGTATAAATACTTTCTTCGGCATAAATATCTTCTTGTGATTTTGAGTGTTCTTTTTCCTCTGCCACTTCTCTTAAAGCAACAAGAATATTTTGAGAAAATTTTTCATTTTTTTGAACAATCTCTGCTCTCTTATTTATTAAACTTTTATCCATTGCATTATAGGGTTCTGCTTTCATTCCATATTTTGCGTCAAAAATAATTGGAGCTTTATTTGATCTAATAGTTCTTAAAAACTTAGGTGATTTTTTCATTTCTACCTTTAATTCGTTTATTGATAAATTTAACAATGGCTCGACATCTGTTCTTAAATCAACAGAATAATACCAACCTTGGTAGATTGGATGCATGCAATATTTTGAATGCAGTGGAACCACTAAATGAAGCCGTGACTTTCCATAATAATATTCATTTAAAGTAAAAATATCACCTTTTTTAATAATAGTTTCAGTATCAGATTTATTCGCTGTCTTTAAAAAATCATTCCAAGTATGTTCTTGTTTTTTTTTAACAATGCTTAGTACTTTAGCAGTCATCTCAGCATCAGCTAGTGCCGAGTGAGCATCACTTGAGTCTATCCCTTGCATACGTGCAAGCGATTCTAATTTAAATACTGCATTATTCTTTTCATTAAATTCTACCTCTAAAATATTTGGATCTACTGCATAAGCTGCTCGAGCAATATTAATTCCATCATGTCTTTTATTTGGTGCTGCATTGGTTAAATAAGGATATCTTATTCCTTTAAAGAATTCTTTTCTGATCATTTCATCATCAAAACCGATATTTGACCAACCAAGAAAGATTGCGGGACTCCATTTTTTGAAGATTTTCTCAACCTCGGCCAACATTTGATAATGACTTAAGTTTGCTTGTGTAAGTTTTTTAATTGAAGTTTTGTTTACTATTAATGCCATTGCCTGAAAGATTTCACCTTCTGGCAAACGACATCGTAGATTAAATCTATCTTTTTCTTTGAAGTTTTCATCAACAAGCACTCCACCGATTTCAATTATGCTACCAAAGTCAGTGCTGGCACTTGATGACTCAATATCCCAAATTGCTAAATTCATATTTTATTCCTTAAATTAGCTTAGTTTTGATGTGTATTTGGAAAGTTTTTATTCGAACTAAACCTTTTGCATCTAAACAAGTAGCTTCTAGTTAGTAATATCTCTTTTATGAATTGGAAAGTTAAAGTCAAGATATATTATTCATCTCGTAAAATTTTTTAACCCTTCCCATAAATAAATTTTGATACATTTCTAATTCAGCTCCCTCAATTTTAAATTCTTGAAATAAGTTATCCTTTGTACAAAGAAGTATAATTCCTGCTTTCATCTTTGTTCCATGAACTACATCATGAGCTAAAGTGTATGCTCCAAGTTGTAAAAAATAATCTTGAATATAATCAACTTTTTTTGGTTTATTTGCTTGTTTAAAATCTACAACAACATCTTTTCCTTCATAAAAACCAATAAGGTCGGCAGTCCCTGCATATTGCTCAGGGTAATAAAGTGTTTCCTCCATACCATAAATTTCATGTAATCTTCCTTTAATTCCTTTTTCAATTATTTCTTTTGCCATATTTTTATATTGCTCATTCGTTTCGAAAAAACTTTCGTTAATTCTTCCTCTTAAAAAATCTTCAATGTATGAATGCATTGACGTGCCTCGGGTTGAAGCTTCAGTTTTTATTCTATTGGCTTCTTTGTGACCTACTCTTTCTTTCCAATTTGCAAGAGCTGCTTTTTCTTCCTCAGATTTGGTAGCACTTAAAATAGTTGTGACACTTGGTAATTTTTCATCTCCAAAAAAATATTTTCTATATCCATTCTCTATTGATCTCGATGACTTTGGGTAAGTATATTTATTATTCCACTCCATTAAATTTCTTATATTTGGATTTAAACTAAAAATGAAACTAATTTTTGAGTTGTTTTGGATGGTTCTCTAGTCTTTCAACGTTTTCATTTTTTATAGCTTTTTCTATTTGTTCAGGATCTTTAATATTTTCTAGCGTTCTTGTAATTGATCTTGCGTCCGTTCCAAATTTATCAACTACAGTCATTGCTTCCTCTAATTTTTTTCTAAGTGAGATTATATTATCAAAATGTTTAGCAAATCTTGTACTTATTGTTTTTAAATGATTATAAATTTCAGTTGCACCCTTTTGAACTTTTAGAGATTGAAAACCCATGTGTAGAGATTGAAGATATGCTGATAGTGTATTTGGTCCACAAATTACAACTTTATATTTTTTCATTAGTTCTTGAGTTAATAATTCTTTAGTACTTGGATCTTGATATTCAGTTAACTCTTTATACAAACTTTCGGTAGGAGCATATACAATTGCAAAATCTGTTGTTTTCGGTGGAACAATATATTTTTCATTCACACTTTTGGCTTTTGCTTTAAATGCGGATGCTAGTTTTGATTTAGCATCTGCGACTGCTTTTTTATCATCTGCATCATAGCCATCTGTAATTGCTTTATATTTTTCAACTGGAAAATGGGAGTCTACTGGAACCAAAACATCTCCTTGAAGTTTAATTGCAAATTCAACATTCTCGCTGGTACTCTCCTTCATCTTCACATTTGTCATAAATTGTGACACTGGTAATAAATCTTTTATTAAAGCATCCAAACTAAATTCTGCTAAAACTCCATATTTTTTCACACCTGCTAAGATTTTAGTTATGCCTTCTTGGCTTTGATTTAATAATTGTACTTGCTGATTAAAATTTCCAACTTTTTCATCCACTTTTGTTAGTGCCTCAGTCATGTCTTTTGTAACACCAGTTGACAGGCTATTAAATGAGGTCGACATTGCACCAAGTGAGTTATTAATAGTAGAATTAAGCGTATCTTTTAAACTTGAAATTTCTGATTTTAGATTTGCAATTTCCTCTGCTTCTTTTTTTTCATCTTTTTTTTGGTTAGATTTCAAATTTATGAACAGTATTGCTAAGGCAACACCAAATATTAAAACTAGAATAATTAATAAAATTATATCCATGATTCGTAAGTAGTTATTTATAATAAGACTAAAGTTTTTTATTTTGAAATCAAATTAATAACTTTTTTAATTCCCTGAATTTTCACACTTTTTTTAGATATCATCAAACAAGCTTGAGATTTTAAAATTTCACCATCTTTAAGAATTCTAAGATTGTTGGCTTTTAGGGTTTCACCAGTTGATGTTATGTCGGATATGATTTCAGAAGATCCTGTAAATGGATAAATTTCTGTTGCACCAAGACTTTTAACTAACTTAAATTGAGTTACACCTCTTTGAAATAGAAATTCCCTAGTTAAGTTAGGATATTTGGTAGCAACTCTTAATCTACTTTTCTTTTTATCTTTAAACTCAAAAGCTATTTCTTCTAAATCAGCTAATGTCTGAACATCAATCCAGTCATCAGGAATAGCTATTACTAATGTAGCATCACCAAAGTTATATTTTTTTTTAACCAAGATTTGTTTTTGAATATTAATTTCACTTTCTTTAAGTAAATCATAACCTGAGAAACCAATATCTAGAGATCCATCTCCTAATCTTTCTACAATCTCTCTTGCATGCAAGTAAGTAACATTGATATTTTTAAATCCTTTAATATAACCAAATAAATCTCTCTCTCCTCGTTCAGATAAAAGTTTTAATTTTTTTTTTGAAAAAACTTTTAAAACATTTTTTCTTAATCTTCCCTTGCTTGGTATTCCAATATTAATCATTTAAATTTATTGCAGCTCCTACTGCTGGTATTTTTTTGTTTGATCCAAGATCTCCAATTAAATTATCGTACCTTCCACCATTGATAATATTTATATTTTTAGATTTTTTTTTAATTTCAATTTTAAATACAAGACCAGTATAATATTCCAGTTGCCTACCAAATGAAGCTGAATATCTAATATTTAATTTTGAGACTTTATTTTTAGTTATTGGAAAATAGTTACTCTCAACTCGTAAATTAATTTTATTTTTTCTAAAAAATGAATTTAATTTATTTGCTGCTTGATCTATTGAGCAATTTATTTTGAGAAATTCTTTAATGATTTTTGCAACATTTTTTCCTTTTTTTGCTCTTCTTGGATCTTTTATTTTATTATTAAACCGTTCTAAAATTTCATTAACAGATCTTCCAGCAATCATCTTGTATTGCGCTTGCTTAAGCATTTGTTGATATCTTTTTTTATCAATCTCAACAATTGTTGGATCAACATCGGAATTTGTTTCGAGACGTTTTAACAATTCATTAAAATAATTT
>CACKVV010000004.1 GCA_902603665.1 uncultured Pelagibacteraceae bacterium
AAACCAAAAACAGATGATACGAAAGTGAAACAAGCATCTGAGTTTGAAAAAAAGGAATTATTTGATCCAAATAATATTGCAGCTTTAATAGATAAATCTAAAGAGGATATTGGTGAAACAAAAAAAATAATGGATAAAATTTCGCAATCTCAAGATGACACTATGGATATATCTTCATTAACTTTGAGCGAAGAAGATGCACTAAAAGCGCAAATTTTTGGTTGTTGGAGTATTCCCTTAGGTTTACCATATAATGAAAATTTGTTAGTTAGAATAAAATTAAAATTAAAACCAGACGGAACACTTATTAAGTCTGAAATTTTGGATCATGCAAGAATGAATATGCCAGGACAAGGTTTCTATAAAGTGCTAGCTGAAAGTGCTCTTAGAGCAATTCAATTGTGTCAACCTCTAAAAGTACCTACAAGCGGTTATGAGAGGTGGAAAAATCTTCAACTAAACTTTGATGCTAGAGAAATGCTAGGGGGTTAATGAAAAAATTTAAATTAATTTTAAATTCAATCTTAATATTATTTATAAGTATCTCTAATTCTTACTCACTTGTTGAAGTAGATATAACTCGTGGAAATTTAAATCCACTTCCTATTGCTGTCTCACCATTGTTTCAAGATAATAATTCTAATACGTTTTTTGAAAAGGAGTTAGAAATAAAAGATATAGGATCAGAAATTTCAAAAGTAATTGAAAATAATTTAAAACAATCAGGATTGTTTAATCCTTTGAGTAAGGATGCGTTTCTTCAAAAACCTGACATTGCTCATCTAAAACCTAGATTTGAGGATTGGGCATTAATTAAATCTCAAGCTTTGATAACCGGTAAAGTGACAGCCGCAAATGAGAAACTCAAAGTTGAGTTTAGATTATGGGATGTATTAGCCGGAAGAGAAATGCTTGCGCTTGCATTCACAACAGTACCAAGCAATTGGAGAAGAGTAGGACATATAATTACAGATAAAGTTTATCAAAGACTTACTGGGGAAAAAGGTTATTTTGATACAAGAATAATTTATGTTTCAGAAGAAGGCCCAAAAACTCAACGAATAAAAAAACTTGCTATAATGGATCAAGATGGATTTAACACAAAATATTTAACTCTTGGTAATGAGCTAGTACTTACTCCAAGATTTAATCCTACCAACCAAATGGTAACATACCTCTCATATTTTAGAAATTTACCAAGAGTTTATTTATTAGATATTGAGACT
Source organism: uncultured Pelagibacteraceae bacterium (assembly GCA_902603665.1). Taxonomy (GTDB): domain Bacteria; phylum Pseudomonadota; class Alphaproteobacteria; order Pelagibacterales; family Pelagibacteraceae; genus Pelagibacter. Next base: position 1,227 of record CACKVV010000004.1, read on the forward strand.
GGGATGCAAGAAGTGGTAGGTGATTTTCCAGGAATGACATTTGCTCCAAGATTTTCACCTGATGGAAAAAAAATAATAATGAGTTTTGCTAAGGATGGAAATTCAGATATTTATACCATGGATATTGAAAATAGAATTGTTGAAAGAATTACCAACCATCCATCAATTGATACATCTCCCTCTTACTCACCAGATGGGAAATTTATTACATTTAATTCGGATAGAAGTGGATACCAACAAATATATGTTATGAAAAGTGACGGCTCAAATGTAAAAAGAATTTCTTTTGGTAAAGGATTGTATGGTACGCCAGTTTGGTCTCCCAGAGGAGACTTAATTGCTTTTACTAAACTTCACAAGGGTAAGTTTTATATTGGAGTTATGCGTGTAGATGGTAAAGGTGAAAGATTACTGACAGAAAATTACTATCAAGAAGCACCTTCGTGGGCTCCAAATGGAAGAGTTCTTATTTTTTATAGAGAGACAAAATCAAATGATAAAGGCGAAGGTTTTACAGCAAAGCTCTGGTCGATTGATTTAACTGGATATAATGAGAGGATGGTAAATACAGAGACAGATGCTTCAGACCCATCTTGGTCATCTTTATTAAGTAATTAGTCTAAATTTTTTAAAAAAATCACAAATAATCTTGATTTTTAGACTTGAAAGATCTAATTAGTTGTGAAAAAGTTCTAAAAAATACTAAGGAGCATTAATGAATTTAAGCAAAATCCTAAAAAATACTTTTCTAGTAATATTACTAAGTATGGTTGTTTCTGCTTGTGCAACTAAAAAAACAGCAACAAAAATTGATTCTCAAATTCAAGGGGATGTTTATACAGGGACAGATACAGTTGAGTATTTAGCTAAAGGTGTTCCAGACAGAGTATTCTTTGCAACAAATGAATCTATTCTTACGACGATGTCTAGAGACACATTAAGAAAACAAGCAGCATGGTTAAGAGAAAATCCAAGTGTAAATGTTGTTTTAGAAGGACATGCGGACGAAAGAGGAACAAGAGAATATAACTTAGCATTAGGTGAAAGAAGAGCTAACGCAGCCAAAGATTACTTAATGACTTATGGAGTTTCAGCAGACAGAATATCGGTAATTAGTTATGGTAAAGAAAGACCGGTTGACTCAGGGTCGAACCCTCTTTCTTGGTCTAAAAATAGAAGATCAGTTACTGTAAAAGCTAATTAATAAATAAAAAAGTTTTAAAAAAGACCCCATACTAAAGGGGTCTTTTTTTTGCCATTTTTATACTTAAAGTTTTGTTGAATGTTAAATATCAAAAAAAACTGTTGTTATTTGTTTATTTTTTTTTACTTAATTTCCCCAACAAGTTTGACTGCAGACACATCAGAAATAAAAGAAATTTTGCAATTAATTCAAAAAGATTTGAGGACATTAGAGAGAGCGGTTTATTCAGAGTCATTTTCTGAATCCTCAAATTTGAATTCACATAATTCAGTTAAAGAAAGCGAAGATGTACTCACAAGACATTTGTTAAAATTATCTGAAATAGAAAAACAGTTTCAACAATTAACAAATAAATATGAAGAGATTAATTTTAAAATTGATAAATTGAATTCTAGATTATCAAAAGTTCAAGCAGATAATCAACTAAGATTTCAACAGCTAGAAACAAATAATATAGGAGTTGATAATAGTTCTTTAACAAAGTCTACTACCGACACAACTGTTGATACAGAAAAAATTCTACCAGGTTCTACTCAACCTCAAGATTTAGGGACAGTTTCTTATAAAGATATGACAAATGAAAGTGAAAGCCAATATATTCAATCGATAGACGCAACCAAAACTGTTGTGACTGAAACTTTTAAATCAGAGGAAAAAATCTTGCCAGACGGTACACCAGAAAATCAATATGAATTTGCAACAAGTTTTCTAAAAGTTGGAGATTACAATATGGCAGAAAGAGCATTTAGAGAGTTTGTTGATACAAATCCTGAACATAAATTATCTGGAAACGCCCAGTATTGGTATGCTGAAACTTTTAGAATTAGACAACTTTATACGGATGCAGCATCTGCATATTTAGAAGGTTATCAAAAATATCCTAAAAGTGAAAAAGCTCCTATTAATTTATTAAAGCTCGGAGTATCATTGGTACAAATTGGAGAAAAAGACCAGGGTTGTCTTATGATTGCTGGTGTAAAGAAACAATACCCAGAAGCAACTCAATCTGTCCTTCAAAAAGCAAAGTATGAAGAAAAGAAATTCGAGTGTAAACAGAACAATTCGTAATTTTTATTTATCAAAATTAAAAAATCCGAAAATAAAAAAACTTTATTCAAGGTTTAAAAGAATAATTTCAAAAGATACAGATAAAAATTATTGCATTGCAATCTCTGGTGGCCCGGACAGCATGGCATTAGTTTTTTTAACAAAATGTATGTCTATAGAGAATGGCACAAGTGATGTTTATTTTCATATCGACCATAAATTAAGAAAAGAGTCAAAAAAAGAGGCATTACTAATTAAGAAAATTTTAAAAAAATTTGATGTGAATTTAAGTATTCTAAAATGGGTGAAAAATAACACACATAGCAATATTCAAGAGCAAGCTCGATTAAAAAGATATGAACTTTTATTTAAAAAATGTAAAAATTATAAATTAAATAAAATTTTAACAGCTCATCATAAAGACGATCTATACGAGAATTTTTTTATAAGATTGCTTAGAGGATCAGGTTTAAATGGGCTCATATCCTTCAAAAAAAAATACTCTAAATTAAAAGTAAACGATAAAATTTTGGTTTTTAGACCACTTTTAAATTTTTCTAAAAATGAGTTGATATATATTTCTGAGAATACATTTGGTAATTACATCAAAGATCCATCAAATTTAGATAATAATTATTTAAGGGTTTACGTTAGAAATATTCTAAATAATTTTCAATTTAATAAAAAAAACAAAAATTTTGATAAATCTTTATTAAATCTACATATGAGTAATAAAGCACTTGATCACTACATACAAAAAAATATAGATCAAAATGTTGTAAAATATAGAGAAAAAGTAATTGTTAACAAAAATTTTTTTTTAGAGCCTGATGAAGTAGTATTTAGATCACTAAATATTGTCTTGAATTCATTTTCCAACAAATCAAAACTAACCAGAGGTAGCAAAATAATGACTCTCATAAAAAATTTCAAAAATTCAAACGATACTTATAAAACAACATTATCAGGGTGTATTTTTAAAAAAGTCAGCAATACCTTGATTATTTCAAAAGAAATTTAGTCATTTTGCTCAATATATGCACAAATTGACACTTGTTTATTCTCTAATAATTCTTACTTTATCAATATGAATTTCAAAAATCTTGCAATGTGGGGAGTAATAGTTCTCCTTACAATTGGACTTTACAACATGTTTAAAAATCCACAGGGATCAATGACACAAAAAAATAATAATATTATTTTCTCTGAGTTTTTGACAGAGGTGGATAATGGCAGAGTAGTTCAAGTAGAAATTTCAGGAAAAAATATAAAAGGTGTTTTGTCAAACGGGCAACAGTTTAACACCTATGCACCGGACGATCCAAACCTAATTCAAAAGTTAAGTGACAAAGGTGTTAGCATTTCTGCTAGTCCACTAGAGGAGAAAATGCCTTCACTCTTGGGTATATTATTATCATGGTTCCCCATGTTACTTCTAATAGCGGTTTGGATATTTTTTATGAGACAAATGCAAGGTGGTAAAGGTGGAGCGATGGGTTTTGGAAGATCTAAAGCTAAAATGATGAATGAGGTTAAGGGCAAAGTTACATTTAATGATGTTGCAGGAGTTGAGGAAGCAAAGGAGGAAGTAGAGGAAGTTGTAGAATTTTTAAAAGACCCAAGAAAATTTAGTAGATTGGGTGGAAAAATTCCAAGAGGTTGTTTATTAGTAGGCCCTCCTGGGACTGGAAAAACTTTATTAGCAAGAGCCATTGCTGGTGAAGCTGGAGTTCCTTTTTTCACAATATCAGGATCAGATTTTGTAGAAATGTTTGTTGGAGTTGGAGCGTCTAGAGTTAGAGACATGTTTGAACAAGGTAAAAAACATTCACCTTGTATAATTTTTATAGATGAAATAGATGCTGTTGGAAGAAGTAGAGGAGCAGGCTTGGGAGGTGGAAACGATGAAAGAGAACAAACTCTTAATCAGTTATTAGTTGAAATGGATGGTTTTGATACAAATGAGGGTGTCATAATAATAGCTGCCACTAACAGACCTGATGTTCTTGATCCGGCACTTTTAAGACCAGGAAGATTTGATAGACAAGTTGTGGTTTCAAACCCAGATATAATAGGCAGAGAAAAGATTTTAAAAGTGCATGCAAAAAAAATATCTATGGCTCCAGATGTAAATTTAAGAACTATTGCAAGAGGAACACCAGGATTTTCTGGTGCAGATTTAGCAAATCTAGTTAATGAGGCTGCATTGTTGGCTGCTCGAAAAAATAAAAGAATTGTAACATATCAAGAGTTTGAAGAGGCAAAAGATAAAGTAATGATGGGGGCTGAAAGACGCTCAATGGTAATGTCTGAAGAAGAAAAAAGGCTTACAGCTTACCATGAAGCAGGTCATGCAATAGTCACAATTAATGAAAAAGCTGCTTATCCGATTCACAAAGCCACAATAATTCCTAGAGGAAGAGCTTTAGGTATGGTTATGCAACTCCCTGAAAGAGATGAAGTTTCTCAAACTAGAGAGCAATTACATGCTCAACTTGCTATAGCTATGGGAGGAAGAGTTGCAGAGGAAATAATATTTGGTGAAGATAAAGTTACAACTGGCGCTGCAAGTGATATTGAACAAGCAACAAAAAGAGCAAGAGCAATGGTTATGAGAGCTGGATTAAGTAAAGAGCTAGGTCCAGTTGCATATGGAGAAAATGAGGAAGAAGTATTTTTGGGAAGATCTGTTGCAAGACAACAAAATATGTCAGAGGAAACTGCACGAAAAGTTGATAATGAAATAAGAAAAATAGTTGATAAAGGATATGATAGAGCTAAGAAAGTTCTTACCGAGAAAATAGACGACCTTCATAAACTTGCAAAAGCATTGCTAAATTATGAAACATTAACTGGTGAAGAAATTTTAGACATAGTTGACAAGAACGTTTACCCTAAAAATAAAGAAGATTTAAAAGTTGAGGAAGACGATCAAAGTTCAGCACTTGGGTCAATCGGTTTAAAACCTAAGATAGTCCATTAAACTTAATGGAAAAATATTACACAAGAGCGTGTAATTTTTTTTATACTTCAAAATCTGTAAAAATAAAAAAAAATCATTTATCTTTAAATGGAAACTCTGGTATTAAATTTAGGTCTGTTGAGCTTTTAACAAGGAAATCAGAAAAAATAATTAATTTAGATGAGATAAAAAAACTTCCATTTAGATTACAAAATAAAATAAATAAAGATTTAAAAAATATATCCAAAAAAAAAAAATTTAAGGGTTTAAAATTTAATAATACCCCAATAATAATGGGTATTTTAAATTTAACACCTGATAGCTTTTCTGATGGTGGAAAATTCATAAAATTTAAATCTGCAGATAGACAAATAAATAATTTAATAAACTCTGGAGCAAATATAATTGATATTGGTGGTGAGTCTACTCGCCCAGGTGCCAAAGAGATCACAGTATCTGATGAGTGGAAAAGAATATCCAAAAAACTAAGGCTGATTAGAAAAAAAAAGGCGATCTTCTCACTTGATACAAGAAAAAGCCAGGTGATGGAAAAAAGTTTAAATTATGGAATAAAAATTATAAATGATGTTTCAGGTTTTGAGTATGACAAAAAAACAATAAATTTTTTGAAAAAAACTAAGGCACCATTTGTAATACATCATATGAAAGGCTCACCTAAAACAATGCAAAATAGTCCAAAATATAAAAATGTTTTGCTAGATATTTATGATTATTTTGAAGCAAAAATTAAATATTTAAGATCAATTGGTATTAAACATAACAATATCATATTAGATCCAGGAATAGGTTTTGGTAAAAATTTGAAACATAATATTACATTAATTAATAAGATTTCTATTTTTCATACATTGGGTTTTCCAATATTACTTGGTTTATCTAGGAAACGATTTATTAAAGATATATCTAATGAAAATGATAGCAAAGACAGGATAGGTGGAACTGTAGCATCTTGTATATTCTCTATGTTACAAGGCGTTCAGATTTTAAGAGTGCATGATGTTAATGAAGTTAATCAATCAATTAAAGTATATAAAAAACTAAATTTCTAATGGAAAAAAAATATTTTGGAACCGACGGAATAAGGGGAAAAGTTAATAATTCTAAAATTAATGGTGAAATGTTTTTTAAGTTCGGTTTAGCTGCGGGTACTTATTTTAAAAATTTAAAAAAAAAAAAACAAATAGCAATTATTGCAAAAGATACGAGATTGTCTGGTTATACCTTAGAACCAGCATTAGTTTCTGGACTTGCCTCAGCAGGAATGCATGTCTTTACTCTTGGACCGTTACCAACAAATGGATTAGCGATGCTTACAAAACAAATGAGAGCCAATCTTGGTATAATGATAACTGCCTCACATAATCAGTCTACTGATAATGGGATGAAATTATTTGGACCTGATGGTATGAAATTATCTGATAAAATTGAAAAGAAAATTGAGAAAATAATAGATTCAAATATTTCATCTAAACTAACAAAACCTCTAAATCTTGGAAGGGTAAAAAGATTAGAGGATGCAAATGAAAATTACGTAAATATTTTAAAAAGTAATTTTCCAAATAATTTCTCGCTGAAAGGTCTAAAAATTGCAATTGATTGTGCTAACGGAGCTGCATACAAAAGTGCCCCAAAATTACTAAGATCTTTAGGTGCGAAAGTTTTTGAAGTTGGAACCAAACCAAATGGAATAAACATTAATTATAAATGTGGTTCAACGCATCCAGAAAAAATTAAATCATTAACAAAAAAATTTAAAACTGATTTAGGAATTTCTTTAGATGGAGATGCAGACAGAATAATTTTGGCTGATGAAAAGGCAAATATTGTAGATGGAGATAAAATTATAGCGGTTTTAGCCGAGAGATGGAAAAGAAAAAAAATACTAAGAGGAGGCGTAATTGGAACATTAATGTCAAATTATGGTCTAGAGAAGTTTTTTAAAGAGAAAAAAATTAAATTTTTTAGATCAAATGTTGGAGATAGATATGTGAAAGAGTTAATGCAAAACAAAAAAATTAACTTAGGTGGAGAGCAGTCTGGCCATATAATATTAGGAAACTTTGCAACTACAGGAGATGGATTGCTTGTAGCACTTGAGATACTTTTTTCTTTAAGAAAAGGTAAAAAAGCTAGTGAATTATTTTCTATTTTTAGACCAACACCTCAACTACTAGAAAATATTTCAGTTAATGACAAATCAATAATTAGCTCAAAAAAATGTAAATTTGCAATTAAAAAAGCAGAAAAAATTATTTTTGGAAAAGGAAGACTACTAGTAAGAAAATCTGGCACAGAGTCTAAAATAAGAATAATGTGTGAATCGGAAGACAAAATTCTTCTAAATAAGTGTATAAAAATAGTTTCTAACTCGCTAAAATAAATTGAAACCTAAATCTAAAATTCTAATTATTGCAGGATCGGACTCTTCTGGTGGAGCAGGAATTCAAGCCGACATGAAAACTATAACTTCATTAGGTGGATATGCAATGACCGCTGTTACTGCTGTTACGTCGCAAAATACTACAGGAGTCAAGTCTATTACGCCAGTTCCCTTTAAAGAAATATCTAAACAAATTGAATTTACATGCAAAGATATTCAACCAGATGCAATTAAAATTGGCATGCTCCACTCAAGAAAAGTTATTAATTCAGTTTCAAGTTCACTGGAAAAGATAAAGGTTAAGAAAATAGTCTTAGATCCTGTAATGGTAGCAAAGGGGGGTGCTAGGTTAATTGATAAAAATTCAATAGAAATGTTAAAAAAAAAATTATTTAACAAAGTTTCTTTAATTACTCCAAATATTCCCGAAGCTGAGATAATTACTAAAACTAAAATTAATTCAAAAGAGGATATGATTTTTGCAGCAAATATTTTATTAAAACTTGGAGCAAAAAATGTTTTAATAAAAGGAGGTCATCTAAAGAAACAGAATATTATTGATGTTTTTGTAAATAAAAACGAAATATCAATTTTTAAAAACAAAAAGATTAATACCAAAAACACCCATGGCACAGGTTGTACATTATCTAGTGCTATTACAGCTTACTATGCATGTGGAAAAACATTAAAGAAATCTTGTGAGACGGCCATTAAATATGTTAACGAAGCAATAGCAACTAGACCTAACTATGGAAAGGGTCATGGACCAATAAACCATTTAAATAGTATAGATATAAAAAAAAGATTTTTATGAAAAATGTTGTTGTAGTAGGGTCTCAATGGGGAGATGAAGGTAAAGGTAAAATAGTTGATTGGCTATCAAGTGAAGCTGATGTTGTAGTAAGATTTCAAGGGGGTCATAACGCTGGACACACATTAGTAATTGATGGAATTACATATAAATTGAGACTTCTTCCTTCGGGAATTGTTAGAAAAGGTAAGATTTCTGTAATTGGTAATGGAGTTGTTATTGATCCATGGGCTCTTTTGGAGGAAATTGAGGAAATTAAATCCAAAGGCATAATTATTAATGAAAAAAATTTGATTATCTCTGAGTCAGCAACATTAATACTTCCATTCCATAAAGAAATGGATGAAATAAGAGAAGATGCGGCTGGAAATTCTAAAATAGGAACAACCAGGAGAGGTATTGGACCAGCTTACGAAGATAAAGTTGGCAGAAGATCAATTAGAGTAATGGATTTAATTTCTGAAACAAATTTAAATAGTAGATTAGATAACGTTTTGTCTCATCATAATGCAATAAGGAAAGGTTTAAATAAACCACTTTTTAATAAGGAAAAATTATTAGAAGATTTGCTAAACTTAGCACCTCATATACTTCAGTTTTCTCAGCCTGTATGGAAAAAAATTGATCAATTCAAGTTATCTGGAAAAAAAATTTTATTTGAAGGTGCTCAAGGAATACTTTTAGATGTTGATCACGGCACCTATCCGTATGTTACCTCATCAAATACTGTTGCATCTTCAGCAGCAACTGGGTCTGGATGTGGACCTAACTCAATAAATTACGTTTTAGGGATAACTAAGGCATATACTACAAGAGTAGGAGAAGGACCATTTCCAACTGAACTTAATGATGAGATCGGTGAGCTTTTAGGTACTAGAGGTAAGGAATTTGGTACTGTCACAAGTAGAAAAAGAAGATGTGGATGGTTTGACGGTGTATTAGTGAGGCAAACCATAAAAATTTCAGGAATTGATGGAATTGCATTAACAAAGTTAGATGTGTTAGATGAACTAGATCAAATAAAAATTTGTGTTGCATATGAAATCAATGGAAAAGAAATTGATTACTTGCCTGCAGCGGTAACGGATCAATTAAAAGTTAAGCCTATTTATAAAACTTATCAGGGGTGGAAAACTTCAACAGTTGGATGTAAAAATTTCAATGATCTTCCTGATAATGCAAAAATTTATATAAGAGACCTAGAAGAATTTGTTGAAGCGAAAATCTCAAGTATCTCTACAAGTCCAGAAAGAAACGATACAATACTGGTTTACGATCCTTTTAATAATTAATTTGCTGGCAGAAGATTTTTAGACTTAGCACTATTTAACATGTGCTTTTGTAATTTTTCAAAAGCTTTGTTTTCTATTTGTCTTATTCTTTCTCTGCTAATTTTAAATTTTTTACTTAAATCTTCTAAGGTTATCGGGTTATCTGTAAGTCTTCTTGAGTAAAGAATTTCTTTTTCTCGGTCATTTAAAATTTTAATAGAATCTTGTAGAAGATCTTTTCTTTGCTTCATTTCTTCATTTTGTGCAAATTTCAATTCATGATCCATTTCATTATCTACAACCCAATCTTGCCACTCATCACCATCTTCACCAATCGGTGCATTTAAAGATTGTTCTTTTCCAGACAACCTTCTGTTCATTGAAATAACTTCTTCCTCACTTACGTCTAACCTGTTGGCAATATCTTTTACGTGCTCATCTCTTAAATCGCCCTCAGCTCTTGGTGCAATTTGGTTTTTAAGTTTTTTTAAATTAAAAAATAATTTTTTTTGAGCGGTGGTTGTCCCAATTTTGACCAAACTCCATGATCTCAAAATATACTCTTGAATTGATGCTTTGATCCACCACATCGCGTAGGTTGCAAGTCTAAAGCCTTTTTCTGGCTCAAATTTTTTTACGGCTTGCATTAATCCGACATTTCCTTCTGATATCATTTCATTTAGAGGTAAACCATAACCCTTATATCCCATTGCAATCTTTGCAACTAATCTAAGGTGACTTGTCACAAGTTTTTCTGCTGATTTTACATTTCCAGTAGTTTGCCAATTTTTTGCAAGCATGTATTCTTCCTCTGCATCGAGCATAGGAAATTTTTTTATTTGCGCTAAGTAGGCGGCTAAACCACCCTCATTAGACAAAGCTGGCAAATTATAAGACGTTGTACTCATCGAGGTACTTATTTAATAAAGAAAAGGAAATTTACAATATTTATATTTTCATGTTTTTCTTAGCTTTTTGAGAATATTTTCTAGCTCAGGAGGTAAATTTGATGAAAATTCTAATCTTCTTCCAGTTGAAGGATGATCAAAACCAAGAACTTTTGCATGCAAGAATTGTCTGTCAAGTTTTAATAAAAGATCTTCTAATTCAAAATCAATATTTTTTAATTCTTTAAATTTTTTTTTGTATTTTTTATCCCCTAAAATATTATTTCCTTTAAAACTCATATGTACTCTTATTTGATGTGTTCTGCCTGTTTCAAGTTTACAATCTACTAAACTTAATGTTGGTACTTTAGAGTTTTTAAAAATTTCAATAGTTCGATAATTTGTTATTGCTTGTTTTCCTTTTGCAAAACCAACTTCCATTAATTGTCTATTCTTTGTGCTTCTGGTTATTAAAGTTTCGATTTTTCCATTTTGTGGTCTCAGTTTTCCCCAGATCAAAGCTTGATATATTCTTGTAATTGTATGTTTGGAAAACTGATTAGATAAATTTTCGTGTGATTTATTATTTTTTGCAACCACTACCAGTCCTGATGTATCCTTATCAATTCTATGTACTATACCTGGTCTTAGTTCATCCCCAATATTTGATAGATTGTTATCATTTAAGTCCATTAAAGCATTCACAATCGTATTATCATAATTTCCTGCTCCAGGGTGCATCGAAATTCCTGCTGATTTATTAATAACTAATAAATCTTCATCATTATAAATTATGTCTAATTTATATTTGAATGGTTTTAGAGATGCTTTTCTAGGCGGTGGAATTGTTAAAAAAACCTTATCATCCTTAAAAATTTTCTTTGAGGGGTCATTTACAATTTTATTATTAATACTAAGATTTCCATTTATTATCAGGTTTTTGATCCTAGTTCTGCTAAGAGAGTCATTTTTTTTAGCTATTACTACATCAATTCTTTTTCCTTGTAATTCTTCCTCTACAACTAAATTAATGATATTTTTCATTTATTGATATAATAGTACATAATGCGCTCGTAGCTCAACTGGATAGAGCGCCAGATTTCGGCTCTGGAGGTTCAGGGTTCGACTCCTTGCGGGCGCGCCATTATTCACCAATATTTATTAGTGTGCCTTTATCTCGTGCTTTATTAAATGAGTAAAAAAATAAAGTAATTGAAATAATGATATAAAACATATTTAACATATAAGCCTGTATTAAGTTTGATATATCAACTGTATTATTTATTAATATGTTTCTTGCCTCTTCAAAAATATAAACAAGTGGTAACATATAAGCTATTTTTTGAAAAATATCTGGAAGTATCTCAATTGGGTAGTATATACAACCAAATGGAGCTAATAAAAACATAGTTGACCAAGCAATATTTTCAAACGACGGTCCAAATCTTAGAAGCCCTGCTGATACTAAAATTCCTAATGTAATCCCAAATATATAAAGACTTAAAAAAAGAAAAAATAGATAAATTCCAAGTTCTAATATTGAAATTCCAAATAGTGGAGAAGTTAATAATACAGCAGGTATTAGACCAATTAATGCTCGCACCAAAGCAGTAAAAATTAGTGAAATTAGAATTTCACTAATTTTCATTGGAGCTATAAAGAGATTTGTAAAGTTTCTGCTCCAAATTTCTTCAAGGAATAACATGTTAAAACCAATACTTGTTCTAAATAAAAAATCATAAAGGATTGCACAAGTTAATATAACACCAACTGCATTGTTGTAATAAGTAGTATGAGATGCAAAAAAATTTGAAATAAAACCCCACAATGTAATTTGAATTGATGGCCAGTAGATTAAATCCAGTATTCTTGGAAATGACCTAGTGATCAAATAAAAATGTCTTAAAAATAACCCATACATTTTAATTATGCTCATTAGGACTCCTTGAAAGTTTTAAAAATACTTCCTCTAAATTTTTTCTGCCATGTTTCTCTATAAGGTTAGCAGGACTCCCACTGTCAACAATTATCCCATCTTTCATCATCAAAATTGATTTGCATAATCTAGTGACTTCATTCATGTTATGTGAAGCAAGCAAAATAGATATTTTTTTTTCTTTCTTATAATCTTCTAAAAAAGATCTTATAAAATCACCAATTTCTGGATCTAGAGATGCCGTAGGCTCATCTAATAATAGCACCTTAGGATTATTTATTAATGATTTTGCTAAACTCGCTCTATTTTTTTGTCCGGATGAAAGCTCACCAGTTATTCGATTTAGTATATCACTTAAACGAAGTTTTGATGTCAGATAGTCAATTCTATCATTTAAATTTTTAATTTTATAAAGTTTTCCAAAGACAATTAAATTTTGTTTTACAGTTAATTTTTTTGGAAGTTCAATATAAGGGGATATGAAATTAATTTTTTGAAGTATTTTAATTCTATTTTCTTCTATTTTATCACCCTCAACTAAAATTTCTCCACTTGTTGGTTTAAGTAAACCTAACATCATACCAATAGTAGTTGTTTTTCCAGAACCATTTGGGCCTAAAAGACCTAAAATTTCATTTTCATTTATTTTAAATGATATTGATTTTACGGCTTGCTTATCTCCATAATTTTTTTTTAGATTTTGTACTTCAACTAAAGTTTTCATTTTTTTAAAGCTGCTCGTAACAATCTATCGTTAATTGCCTCACCGATACCTCGATTAGGAATTCTCTCGATAGAGATTTGTTTAAAACCTTTTTTTTTAACTTTTCTTAATGTTTTATATAAATTTTTCGCTACTTCCTTTAAATTTTTATCTTTACTTAAGTAAAAAAAATTTTTATTTGATTTAATTCTTTTTGAAATTAATAAGAAAGCTTCAAATTTTTTTGGTCTTTTAATATTTAGTCTTATAGGCAATCCTGGTGAGTAGTGAATTCTTCCTTGCCCAGGCATTACTATATTTTTTTTTTTGTTGGTTTTATTTTTAATTAAATATTTTTCTATTCTACTTCTGTCTAGACTGCCTAATCTTAATATTTTTTGATTAACTAAGCTAACTATTGTAGATTCAAGACCCTCTTTTGACTTCCCACCATCTAAGACAAATTTGATTTTATTCCCAAACTCTTCAATCACATCGGTTTTACATACAGCACTAACACTCTTTGAAATATTTGCACTAGGTGCAGCTAAAGGAAAATTTAAATTTTTTAACAGTTTTCTAGCAACTTTGTGTTTTGGGAAGCGAACTGCAATAGTACTTTTATTATTAGTAACATTATTTGAAATTTTACTTTTTTCTTTTAATTCCAAAACAAAGGTTATTGGTCCAGGACAAAACTTTGAATATAGAGTCAAAAATTGATTGTCAATTTTACAATCATTTTTTAGATCTTTTAAATTATAATAATGAACAATAAGAGGATTTTTTTTTGGTCTTTTTTTTAATTTAAAAATCTTATCTGTTGCTTTATCTGAGTAAGCGTTTGCCGCTAAACCATAAACTGTCTCTGTAGGAATTCCAATACACTCATTTTTATTGAGATATTTTACTGCTTTTTTAATATTTGAAAGATTGATATTCATATAATATTACCAACTATTATATGAATGAAAAAAATTTGCCAGATGATATTAATTCAAAAACTTTGAATGAGTTAACTGAAATTGCTGATAAAATTATTCAAAATTTGGAAAATCAAAAAAATTTAGAAGAGTCACTAGACGAATATCAAAAACTTATTAGATTAAATAATTTAATTGAAAAAAAATTCCAAAAATCCTCTAAAGAAATTGCAGAGTCTGCAAAATTTAAAATTAACGAAATATCGATTAAAAATGCAAAAAAGATTAAATAAAATTGCAATAGATACAAATAATTTTCTTAAAAAATATTTAAAAAAACAAAATAAAACTGATTTAATTAAACCAATGTCTTATGGCCTATTTTCAGGTGGTAAAAAGATAAGATCAAAAATAATTTATGATATTGGAAGTATATTTAAAATAAATTACAGATCTGTAATCCATATTGGAGCTGCAGTGGAGTGCATACACGCTTATTCACTTATTCATGATGATTTGCCTTGCATGGACGATGATGATTTTAGAAGAGGAAAATTAAGTACGCATAAAAAATTTGGTGAATCTACTGCAGTTTTAGCAGGGAATTCCCTTTTAACCTTAGCCTTTGAAATTTTGTCAGATAAAATTTTTAATATAAATGATAAAAAAAAAAATTTATTAATTAACTCTATATCAAAATGTTCCGGTCATGAAGGTGTGGCTGGAGGACAGTTTTCAGATTTAAATTTTGAAAAAAAAAAAATATCTCTAAATAAAATTATAGATATGCAAATTAAAAAAACTGGTAAATTATTTTCATTTTGTTGTTTGGCACCAGTTATTGTTTCAGGAAACTTTAAAGAAATAAAAAAATTTGAAAAAATAGGAGAAAAAATTGGACTTTTATTTCAAATTGCAGACGATTTAATTGATTATAATGGAAATATGCAAATTGCTGGTAAAAAAACTCAAAAAGATTTGGCGAGGGGTAAGGCAACTATTATTCGCGCTTTAGGACAACAAAATTCAATCGATTATGCCAATATTCTTAAAGAAGAAATTTTTGCTACATTAAAAAAATATGGTAAAAATTCTAGTAATTTAAAGGCATCTGTTAAATATATTTTAAATAGAAATAAATAAATGAGTAAAACAAAATTCTTAAATAAAATTAATTTTCCAACAGATTTGAAACAGTTAAATCATTCTGAACTTAAAATACTCAAGGATGAGTTAAGAGAGGAAATGATAAATGCGGTTTCAGAAACTGGTGGTCATTTAGGTGCGGGTCTTGGAGTTGTAGAGTTAACAGTAGCTTTACATTATATTTTTGATACACCAAAAGATAAAATTATTTGGGATGTTGGTCATCAATCTTATCCTCATAAAATATTAACTGGGAGAAAAGATAAAATTAAAACTCTTAGACAAGGCAATGGCTTATCAGGTTTTACAAAAAGATCAGAAAGTGAGTTTGATCCATTTGGTGCAGCACATAGTTCGACATCAATATCTGCAGGATTAGGAATAGCAACTGCAAATAAACTTTCAAATAAATCAGAAGAGGTAGTTGCAGTGATAGGAGATGGAGCAATGAGTGCTGGAATGGCATATGAAGCTATGAATAATGCCGGTGCATCAAAAACAAAAATGATAGTTATTTTAAATGATAATGATATGTCGATTGCAAAACCCGTTGGTGCAATGAAGTCTTATCTAGCAAAAATTTTTTCAGGAAAAATTTATTTTAACTTTAGAGAAACATTAAAATTAATTTTTTCGTCATTTTCAAAAAGGTTTAGTAAAAAAGCTGGTGAAGCAGAGGATTTTCTTAGATCAGTTGTTACCGGTGGAACTTTGTTTAATTCATTAGGATTTTATTACATTGGCCCAATAGATGGACACGATTTAGATGTGTTGTTACCTGTTTTAAAAAATGCAAAAGAGTCAAAACACAAAGGACCAATATTGGTTCATATTAAAACACAAAAAGGAAAAGGTTACAGTTTCGCAGAAAAGTCAGAGGATAAATATCATGGGGTATCTAAGTTTAATATAAAAACAGGTATACAGCAAAAAAGTGATTCAAAAGTACCATCTTACACAAAAGTATATGCAAATACTCTTGTTAAGCATGCTGAAAATGACAGCAAAATAATTGGTATAACTGCCGCGATGCCTTCAGGTACAGGAATGGATATTTTTGGAAATAAATTTCCCAATAGAATGTTTGATGTGGGAATAGCAGAACAACATGCGGTAACTTTTGCTGCCGGTCTAGCAACAGAAGGTTATAAGCCTTATGCATCAATATATTCTACTTTTTTACAGAGAGCTTATGACCAAGTGGTGCATGATGTGGCAATTCAAAGTTTACCAGTAAGATTTGCTATAGATAGAGCAGGTCTAGTGGGAGCAGATGGCCCAACACATGCTGGATCTTTTGATATAACATATCTGGCTACTTTACCTAATTTTATTGTTATGGCAGCCAGCGATGAGGCAGAATTAGTAAAAATGATAAATACGTCTGTAGAAATTAATGATAAACCATGTGCATTTAGATATCCCAGAGGAAATGGCACTGGAGTTCAGTTACCTGATATAAGTGAGAAAATCCAAATTGGAAAAGCAAAAGTTGTTAGAGAAGGAAAGAAAATTGCTATTTTGAATTTTGGAGCAAGATTAAATGAATGTTTAATTGCTGAAGAAAATTTGAGAAAAAAAGGAGTTAATGCAAGTATCGTAGATGCACGTTTTGCCAAACCTCTTGATGAAAATTTAATTTGGCAACTAGCAACAAATCATGAGGTGATAATTACAATTGAAGAAGGATCTATAGGTGGTTTTGGGGCACACGTAAGTAACTTTTTAAATGATAAAAATCTTTTAGATTCAAATCTTAAATTAAGGTCAATGATACTCCCAGACAAGTTTATAGATCAAGATAATCCTGAAAATATGTATAAATCTGCTGGACTGGATGCTTTATCTATTGAAAATAAAGTAATAGAAGTTTTAAATTCAAAAGTAATAGTAAAAAAGATTAATTAGTTTCCACATTGAGCTTTATTTAGCAAGTAGTGATCAAGTATTACACAATGCATCATGGCCTCTCCTATAGGAACAGCTCTTATTCCTACGCAAGGATCATGTCGGCCTTTAACAGATATAGTTGTATTTTTCCCAAACTTATCAATTGTTTTTCTAGTAGATAATATCGATGAAGTCGGTTTGACCGCAAATGATACAATTATATCTTGACCACTTGATATACCACCCAAAATACCGCCAGCATTGTTCGAATTAAATTTTGTAGATTTCCCTCTTTGATTAATCTCATCTGAATTTTCTTCACCTGTCAATTGAGCAGAATTCATTCCAGATCCTATGTTTACTCCCTTTACAGCATTTATGCTCATCATAGCTGATGCAAGATCCATATCTAGTTTTGAATAAATTGGTGCCCCTAATCCTACAGGTATTCCCTTAGCTCTAATTTCAATAATTGCACCGCAAGATGATCCTGCTTTTCTTATACTAAGTAAATATTTTTCCCAAAGCTTTAGTACAGATTTATCTGGACAAAACAATTGATTCTGTTTGATAAATTTTTCGCTCCAATTTTTTGGATTAGATCCTAAAATTCCTAATTGAGTTACTCCTCCAACAACATCATATTTTTTTCCTAGAATAAATTTTAATATTTGTTTTGCTATACCCCCTGCTGCAACTCTAGAGGCCGTCTCTCTTGCAGATTGTCTTCCTCCTCCCCTATAATCTCTAATTCCATATTTTTTAAAATAGGTAAAATCTGCGTGTCCTGGCCTGAATTTATTTTTAATTTTTCCATAGTCTCTAGATCTCATATCTTTATTATAAATTATCATTGAAATTGGAGTCCCAGTTGTTTTACCTTCAAAAATACCTGATAAAATTTCAACTCTATCATCTTCTTTTCTTTGAGTTGTAAATCTTGATTGACCAGGTTTTCTTTTATTTAAATCTTTCTGAATTTCTTCAATATTTATTTTGATATTAGGTGGGCAACCATCAACTACACATCCAATTGCTGGTCCATGAGACTCTCCCCACGTTGTGAATCTAAATATCTTTCCAAAGGTATTAAATGACATATATTTATTATATAAGTTATTTTGTTAAAATTATGAACGAAAAAAACTCTTTTGGTCTAGATATATGTTTTGGTGAAAAAAATAATCCATTTGAATTATTTAAAGAATGGTTTGATGAAGCAAAGAAAACAGAGTTAAATGACCCAAATGCGGTTGCACTAGGCACATCAGATGACCGTGGATACACCTCAGTAAGAATGGTTTTGTTAAAAGATTTTAATGAAACAGGATTTGTTTTTTATACAAATTTTAACAGCACTAAAGGATCAGCTATTAGAAAAAATCCAAATATATCGATGTGTTTTCATTGGAAAAGTTTACTTAGGCAAATAAGGATTGAAGGTGCAGCTGAACAAGTTTCTGATGCTGAAGCAGACGAATATTACTCCTCTCGAAAATATGAAAGCAGAATTGGTGCATGGGCATCAAATCAAAGTTCAGAAATTTCAAATCGAAAAGAGCTTACAGATTCGATTAGAAACTTTAAATCCAAATATCCTGAACAAAACAATGTTCCCAGACCAAAACATTGGTCAGGATGGCGGTTGAAACCAAGGTCAATAGAATTCTGGCTAGATGGTGAATTTAGAATACACGAGAGACTAAAATATATTAAAGAAAAAAATGATTGGAAAAAGATTTTATTATCTCCTTAAAAATTTCTTTCTAAACTAAATGATGTCAAATTTTTAAGAATATTTTTATCTTGGTTTTCCTCGAAGATTGACAATGAGTTAGATGCTAAGTTTATAAAATACTCAGCTTTTTTATAGCATTCATTTATGATTTTATATTTTTTTATTTTTTCAAGGGTATATTTAAATTCATTTTCATCTCTATTTTGTTTTTCAAACAAATTTTTCAAATATTTTTTTTCTTCACTTGAACACCTTTGATATAACAAAATTATTGGCAAGGTAATTTTACCTTCATAAAAATCATTACCAATTTTTTTTCCAAATAATTTAAGTTCTGAATTATAATCTAAAGCATCGTCTGCTATTTGAAATGTAAGACCTAAATTTTTTCCATAAAACTCAAGAGCTTCTTTATATTTATTCTCTCTATTCGCTAATATTGCACCAACTTTAGTAGATGCTGAAAAAAGCGCTGCAGTTTTCAAAGAGATAATTTTTAAGTATGTTTCTTCTAGCATATCTATTTCTCCTTGATGCTGAAGTTGTAACACCTCTCCTTGTGCAATTTGTGATGAGGTGGAGGAAAGAAGTTTTAAAATTTCTAGGCTTCCATCTTCTACCATCATTTCGAAACATCTGCTCAGCAGGTAGTCTCCAACTAAAATAGAGGATTTGTTTCCCCAGATAGTGTTGAGTGTTTCTTTGTTTCTTCTCACCAGCGCATTATCAATAACATCATCATGCATCAAGGTTGCAGCGTGAATTAATTCTACGCATGCTGCAAGGTTTATATCTCTACCACCTTTTGAGTATCCACAAAGTTTTGAGCTAGATAAAGTTAAAAGAGCTCTTAATTTCTTACCACCTGTATCCAAATGATAGTCTGTCATATGTTGAATCAAATCAACTTTACTTATTAATTTTGATGATATTTTTTCGTTGACCAATATAAGTTTATCCTCGACAGACTTAAGTAAATCCGAATATGAGTTGTTAATCGTCTTTTTTAATTGAACTACAGATCCCATAAATCGAAAATATTACATTAAGTTTATTATAATACTTATCAATTGACGCACCTGTTTCTTCAACTATAAGTATGCTTTATTAATATCAAAAATTTTAATAAGCATATTTATGTTTTCTTTTTTCAAAAAAAAAAAAATTGTAAGTCATATCAGGCTATCTGGAGTTATTGGAAATGTTGGAAAATTTAAACAGGGGATTGATTATTCGAGCCAGGAGGAAATTATAAAAAAAGCTTTTTCATTGAAAAAAGCTCAAGCAGTAGCAATAACAATCAATTCTCCAGGTGGATCACCAGTCCAATCACACTTAATTTATAAACTAATTAGAAATCAAGCAGACAAATATAAAAAAAAAGTGATTGTATTTGCAGAGGATGTTGCGGCTTCTGGCGGCTACTTAATTGCTTGTTCTGGAGATGAAATATATGCAAATCCTAGTTCAATAATTGGTTCTATTGGAGTTATTTATTCTTCATTTGGATTCAAAGATCTCATTCAAAAAATTGGTGTACAAAGAAGAGTTTATACAGCTGGAAAAAATAAAAGTACCCTCGATCCATTTCTTGATGAAAAAGAGGAAGATATAAAAAGATTAAAAAATATACAAATAGAACTTCATCAAGAATTTATTGATGTAGTTGAGGAAAGTAGAAAGAAAAAGTTGAAAAAAGATATTGGGGTTGAATTATTTTCAGGAGAATTTTGGTCAGGAAAAAAATCTAAGGATCTTGGTTTAGTTGATGGTTTAGGCAATTCTGAGCAAATTCTAAGAGAAAAATTTGGTGAAGACGTTGAAGTGAAAATTTTTGAGAAAAGTAAAGGATGGCTTGCAAAAAAATTATCTTCCTCAGAAAATCAAGCAGATAAAATTTTGAACTTGATCGAAGAAAGATCTATTTGGCAAAAATATGGTTTCTAAAAGACCTAAATTGAAAAAAGAAAAAATTTTATCATTTCAAGATACAATATTTAGTTTACAAAAATTTTGGGCGAAACAAGGATGTATTATTTTACAACCCTATGATGTTGAGGTTGGAGCTGGAACATTTCATCCAGCAACAACATTGAGATCTTTAGGGAAGAAACCATGGAAAACAGCGTATGTTCAACCATCTAGAAGACCTACAGATGGAAGATATGGAGAAAATCCCAATAGGCTCCAGCACTATTATCAATTCCAAGTTTTAATAAAACCTTCTCCAAAAAATATAAAAAAACTTTTTCTTAATAGTATTGCGTCAATTGGAATAAAACACGACGAGCACGATATAAGATTTGTAGAGGACGACTGGGAAAGCCCTACTTTAGGAGCTGCTGGGCTTGGGTGGGAAGTTTGGTGTGATGGAATGGAAGTAACACAATTTACTTACTTTCAACAAATGGCTGGAGTTGAATGTGATCCTATTTCTGTTGAGATCACTTATGGATTAGAAAGATTATGTATGTTTATACAAAACAAGAAAAATGTTTTTGAACTTGATTGGAATAATGATGGAATTTTTTACAAAGATGTCTTCCATCAGGCTGAAAAGGAATTTTCAGCATACAATTTTGAATATGCAAATACTGAAAAACTTTTTAAAATGTTTGATATGTTAGAAAATGAGGCAAGATCGATGATCGAAAATAAAATTTCTCTTCCTGCATATGATCAATGTTTAAAATCGAGTCATGTATTTAATATTCTAGATGCCAGAGGCGTTATAAGTGTTGCGCAACGAGCAGAATATATTTCAAGAATTCGAGATTTAACCAAAGAGATTGGAAAAATTTGGATAGAAAGTCAGAGTTAAAGTGTCTGAATTATTTATTGAACTATTTAGCGAAGAAGTTCCAGCAAAATTACAAATCAAAGCAAGAGAACAGTTAAAAGAAATTCTTTCAAATTTTTTTGAACAGCATGGTGCAAAATATAAAGGTGAAATTAGAATTTTTTCAACACCAAACAGGATTGCTATTAATGTTAAAGGCCTTCCAAAAGAAGTTTTATTCAAGTCTAAAGAAGTAAAAGGTCCAAGTATAAATGCACCAGAAAAAGCATTAGACGGCTTTTTAAATTCTAATCAAATAAAAAAAAATAAGATTTACAAAAAAAAAACTGAAAAAGGAGAATTTTATTTTTATAAGAGGCCACAAAAGAAGATAAGCCTTTATAACATGTTGAGAGAAAATCTTCCTCACATTCTGTTAAAAATTACATGGGAAAAATCAATGAAATGGGGGGAACATACCCTTATTTGGGGTAGACCATTGAAATCTATTTTATCAATATTTGATGGTAAAAAAATTGAATTTAATTTTAAGCACCTGAAAAGTTCTAATCTCACTTTTATAGAAAAAGATATAGAAGAAAAAACTAAGTCATTTAATAACTTCGACCAATATTTAAAATTTTTTAAAACTAAAGGAGTAATTATTGACCACGATAAAAGAAAGGATTTCATAAATTCTGAATTACTAAAGTTATCAAATAACAAAAATATTTTAATAAATACAAGTGAAAGTTTATTAAATGAAATCACAAATATTGTTGAAAAACCGAAAGTATTAATTTGTGAGTTTGATAAAAAATTTCTAAACATACCTAAAGAAATATTAATTATTACAATGCAATCGCACCAAAAATATATACCGACTTTTGACAAAAAAGATAATTTAACAAACTCATTTTTTGTAATCTCAGATGTGAAAGATAAAAAAGGACTTATTAAGTCAGGAAATGAGAGAGTTATTGACGCTAGATTGAGTGATGCAGAATTTTTTTGGAATAAAAACAAATCTCAAAATTTAGTTAAGCAGGTGACAAAATTAAAAAATGTCAATTACTTTAAAAGTCTAGGCACCTATTTTGATAAGGTCCAAAGAATGCGAAAACTCAGTGGACTAATATCTGACGAATTTATGATTAGTAAAGAAAAAATAGAAATCGCATCAACAATTTGTAAAGTTGATTTAATGTCTGACTTAGTGGGTGAATTCCCTGAGCTTCAAGGTGTAATGGGAGGTTACTTTGCAGAAACACAAGGCTTTGAAAAAGATGTCAGTCTAGCTGTAGCAGAACATTATTATCCTATTGGTATGGATAGTAAGTTACCAAAGAAAATTTATAGTATTGCTTTATCACTGAGTGATAAAATTGACTCTTTAGTTGGTTTTTTTGGAATTAATCTAAAGCCGTCCAGCTCAAAAGATCCTTATGCCATAAGAAGAACAGCAATCAGTGTGGTACGATTAATAATTGAAAATAATCTAAAAGTAAAACTTAGAGATTTAATTAATTATTCTTGTGTGTTTTACAAAGAACAAGGCTTTGAATTTGATTTAAAGAAATTGAATTTAGAACTTGGGGATTTTCTATATGAAAGGGTAAAGAACTATCTTAAAGAAAAACAAATTAGAAATGATATTATAGAAAGTGCAAGCTATAATTTTTCAATTAATGAATTATTAAAAGTTTATAAAAAATCATACGTTTTAAATAATTGTATAAATAAAGATTTTGGGAAAGATGTTGTTGCTATTTACAAAAGATCCGCAAGTATTCTATTAAGCGAAAATAAAAATTTATCAAATTTAAATGGCAATGTTGATCCAGGTTTATTTAATAATGATTATGAAAAAAATCTTTATAAAAAAATACACGAAATGAAAAAATATTATTCTAGCCTAGGAAGAGATGAAAATTTTGAAGAAAGTTTAAAAATACTTTCATTTTGTAAATCAGAAGTTAATGATTTTTTTGAAAACGTTATTGTAAACGATAATGATAAAACAATTAAAAAAAACAGACTAGAACTTTTATCAATGTTATGTAAAAGTTTTGATAACTATTTCAATTTTTCAAAAATAGAAGGTTAATGAAAAAGTATATATTTAATTTTAAATCTAAAGTTTCCAATAAGATAAACTTCTCAAAAAATATTCTGGGTGGAAAAGGTGCAAATTTATCTGAAATGGGTAGAATGGGCTTACCAGTTCCACCAGGTTTTACGATCTCCACAGAAGTTTGCGAATTATTTTACAAAAATAAAAAAAAAATACATCATAAAATTTTAGGGGAAATTGATAAAGAGTTAAAAAATATTGAGAAAGACACAGGAAAAAAGTTTGGAGATTTGAATAACCCATTATTAGTTTCAGTAAGGTCTGGAGCAAGAGTATCAATGCCAGGCATGATGGATACTATTTTAAATTTAGGACTTAATGATGAAACAGTCCACGCTCTTGCAAATAGAACTTCAAATATGCGTTTTGCGAAAGATAGCTACAGACGTTTTATTCAAATGTATTCAAATGTTGTTTTAGGAGTTGAGAATTATAATTTTGAGGAATTAATTGAAAATTATAAATTAACAAAAGGCGTCTTGTTAGATACAGAATTGGATGAAAATGATTGGGATGGATTAATAAAAGATTTTAAAAATATTGTTCAGAAAAAAACAAATAAAGGATTTCCTCAAAACGTAAGAGAGCAATTGTTTGGGGCAATTAGCGCAGTTTTTTTATCTTGGGAAAGTCATAGAGCTAAAGTTTACAGAAAGTTAAATCAAATTCCATCAGAGTGGGGTACTGCAGTTAATGTTCAGTCAATGGTTTTTGGAAACATGGGCAATGATTGTGCAACAGGGGTGGTTTTTACAAGAAATCCATCTAATGGAAATCACCAGATATACGGGGAATATTTAATTAATGCACAAGGAGAAGATGTAGTTGCAGGAACAAGAACTCCACAACACATAACTAAAAAAGCAAGAATAGCCTCAAATGAAAGCTTACCGTCAATGGAAGAGTCTATGCCTATCGCATACAAAGAACTAAAAAAAATATTACATAAATTAGAGAAACATTACAAAGATATGCAGGATGTTGAATTTACAATTGAAAATAAAAAACTTTGGATGCTTCAAACAAGATCAGGAAAAAGAACAGCTAAGTCAGCTGTAAAAATTGCTGTTGATATGGTTAAAGAAAATTTAATTTCAAAAAAAGAGGCAGTATTGAGAGTTGAACCAAATTCTTTAGATACCTTGCTTCATCCAACTTTAGATGAAAAATCAAATATAGAAATAATTGCGAAAGGATTGCCAGCATCACCAGGTGCAGCAAGTGGCAAAGTGGTATTTACATCAGATGATGCTGAAAGGCTAAATGCAACGATGCAAAATACTATATTAGTTCGAGTTGAAACTTCACCCGAAGATATTCATGGCATGCATGCTGCTAAAGGCATATTAACTGCGAGAGGAGGTATGACCAGTCATGCAGCTGTAGTGGCTAGAGGAATGGGAAGACCTTGTGTATCAGGCTCAAGTGAAATCGAAATTGATTATGAGAAAAAATTATTCAAAGTCCAAGACAGAGAAATAAAAGAAGGAGATTTAATCACTATTGATGGATCTACTGGTAGGATAATTCTAGGTGAAGTTAAGACTGTTAAGCCAGAAATTTCAGGAGAATTTTCTAAGCTTATGAATTGGGCTGACAATTATAGAAAATTAAAAATACGAACAAATTCTGAGACACCTCTTGATAGCAAAACAGCAAGAGACTTTGGAGCAGAAGGAATTGGTTTATGTAGAACTGAGCATATGTTTTTCGACGAAGAGAGAATATTATCAGTTAGAGAGATGATACTTTCAAAAACTAAAGATGATAGATTATTAGCACTTTCAAAATTATTACCACATCAGAAAAAAGATTTTATTGATATTTTCAAAATTATGAATGGTTTGCCGGTAACAGTTAGATTATTAGACCCTCCATTACATGAATTTTTACCAAGAACTGATAAGGAAATAGGTGAAGTTGCAAGCTCATTAAACATTCCAATTAAGGAATTAAAGGTAAGAATTACCGAACTTCATGAACAAAATCCAATGCTTGGGCACAGAGGCTGTAGGCTTGGAATATCTTTTCCTGAAATTTATGAAATGCAGTGTAGAGCAATTTTTGAAGCCTTAGTTCAATGTAAAAAACAAAAAGTTAAATCAATAATACCAGAAATAATGATCCCTTTAGTTTCAACTGAAGCTGAAATCAAAATTATGAAAGATTTAGTCATAAGAATTGCAAAACAAGTTGAGACTGAAAAAAAAATGAAGTTAAATTTTTTGGTAGGCACAATGATTGAATTGCCTAGAGCGGCTATAAAAGCGAATGATATTGCTAAACATGCAGAATTTTTTAGTTTTGGTACTAACGACTTAACACAAACCACATTTGGTATTAGTAGAGACGATAGTGGTAAATTTCTAAATGATTATATTGAAAATAAAATTTTTGATATAGATCCTTTTGTTTCGATTGACGAAGGGGTAGGTGACTTAATTGATATTGCATCTGAAAAAGGGCGAACGCAAAATAAAAGAATAAAGTTAGGTATATGTGGTGAGCATGGAGGAGATCCAAAAAGTATAGAATTTTGTGCTAAAATAGGACTAAACTATGTTTCGTGCTCACCTTACAGAGTTCCGGTTGCAAGATTAGCTGCAGCTCAAGCGCAACTAAAAAAATAAAAAAATCATATTTCTAGTTTTATATCAATTGCGGAAACGCTTTGAGTTAACATTCCAACTGAAACTCTATCAACTCCAGTTGATGCAATTTTTTTGATATTATTCAAATTAACTCCACCTGAAGCTTCCGTTGTATACTTTTTTTTAACAAACTTAATAGCTTTTTTAAGATTTTTAATGCTCATATTGTCTAACAAAACTGTATCAAATTTTAGTCCGTGTATTTTGTGTAACTGTTTTAAATTATCAACCTCGACCGTAATTTTTCTCCTTTTTTTATTTTTAATCGCCCTTTTAATAATATTTTCAAAATTTTTTTCCGAACTTAAATGGTTATCTTTAATTAAAAATTCGTCACTTAAATTAAATCGATGATTTATCCCACCACCTAATTTTACTGCATATTTTTGAATCACTCTTAAATTTGGTATAGTTTTCCTAGTACAACATACCTTAGTTTTTTTTCCGGCTAATCTTACAAACTTATTTGTTTTTGATGCGATACCCGAGATATGAGAAACAAAGTTTAAGGCAACTCTTTCTCCTGTTAGTATATTCTTTAGATTGCCTTCTATAATTGCCAAAACATTGCCTCTTTGGATGTAAGAGCCTTCTTTTTTTTTTATTTTAAACTTAATTTTTTTATCAATTAATTTAAATGTTTCTTCCGCAAATGCTAAACCACCAATAATTCCACTTTGATTACTAATCATTTTAACTTTTTTAATGATATTATTATTTATAAGATCTGAAGTTATATCACCTGAAGGATAAAGATCTTCATTCAAAGCTAATTTACATGTATATTTTATAAATTGATTGCTTAATAGAATATTCGACACAGATTTTATCTGCCTATTTCTGTCATTCTTTCTACAGACTTTCTTGCTTTTGCAATCGTTTGATCGTCCATTACAAGCTCATTCGATTCATTTTCCAAACAATTTAGTATTTTAGGCAGCGTAATTCTTTTCATGTGAGGACATAGATTACACGGTCTAATAAATTCAACATTTGGATTATCTATTTGAACATTGTCACTCATTGAACATTCAGTAACCATCATAACTTTTTCTGGTTGATTGTCTTTAACATATTTTATCATACCACTAGTTGATCCTGCAAAATCAGATGCTTGAATAACGTCAGGCGGGCACTCAGGATGAGCAATTATTTTAATACCAGGATTAGCTTTCCTTATTTCATTAATTTCTTCATCTTTGAACTGTTCATGAACTTCACAAGTTCCTTTCCAAGATATAATTTCTGTATCTGTTTGTGAAGCAACGTATTTAGCTAAAAAGTCATCGGGCAAGAATATAACCTTCTTAACATTAAGAGACTCTACAATCTTTACAGCATTTGCTGATGTGCAACATACATCTGTTTCAGCTTTTACTTCAGCGGAAGTATTTATATATGAAACTACCGGTACACCTGGATATTGTTTTTTTAATTTTCTTACATCTTCTCCTGTAATAGAGGAAGATAAAGAACATCCCGCTTGCATATCAGGTAATAATACTTTTTTTTTAGGACTCATTAATTTTGCTGTTTCAGCCATAAAATGTACACCGCACATTACAATTATATCTGCTTTTGTCTTTGCGGCTTCAACAGCTAAAGCTAAAGAGTCCGCAGAGAAGTCTGAAATACCATGATAGATTTCTGGTGTTTGATAATTATGAGCTAAGATTACAGCATTTTTCTCTTTTTTAAGTTTATTAATTTTATAAATATATGGAGCATGTGTAGCCCATTCAATTTCTGGAATTTTTTTTTGAACTTTTTCATAAATTGATCTAGTTGCTCTTTTTATCTCGGGTGTAAAATCCATAACAAAAACTTATCAACTTGAATTAGAATTGTCATTCAATTAATCTGAGACATAATTTGCGGCCATGCTGAAACTGGTAGACAGGCACGGTTGAGGGCCGTGTGGGCCTAGCCCATGAGAGTTCGAGTCTCTCTGGCCGCACCATTTATACCTTTAAACTTCATGATTTGTGAAATTTTTTACTATGCGTTGATTATTTAAAGAAGGTATTTAAAATTGAGCTTAACTAACTCTTTTTGATTTTAAATTCTCTTGCAAAGTGCAAGATAATTAATTTTATTTTGACATAATAATTAAAAGAGTAAACTAGAGATAAAAACTAAAAATATTCAACTAAATGCCAAAAAAAAAAATTAAAATTTTATTAATAAATTTTTTTATAATTATTTTAGCTCTTGAGATTTTATCTAGAATTTTTTTTTACAATGAATACAGTGAAAACAAAGGCAATTATTTGCATCAACCAGATAGAAATATTAAGTTTAAGATAGAAAAATTATATGAAAATAGCGAAACAGAAATAATTTTCAAAACTGATAATTTAGGTGGAATAGTCAATAAAGTTGATGAACAGAAATTTATAAACTATGAAATAATAGCTCTAGGTGGTTCAACTTTAGAATCGGCTTTGGTTCAATATGGCCACAGATGGAATGATATAACAAATTTTAATATAAAAAATTTTGGAAAATCTAGACTTAGATCAGCTCACAACATAGTTAATTTAGAATACATATTGAGAAAAAATAAAAAAATTAAAACTGTGTTTATAATGGATAGTGTTAACAATTTTCACTACTTCCTTACTAACAAAAGTTCATTAAATGAACTAGACTCAAGTCAAATTAAAAATAAAATATTAAAAAATTTTTATTTAATTTCTATTTTCTATAATGCTATCAAAAAAAATAATTATAAATATTTTTATGAAATTCAAAAAAAAATTTTTGAGAGTAAAGAAAATATAACCGATAAGGAAATTAATTATTTTTGGAAACAAAATTCTAAAAAACTTTTAATACTTGAGGAACAAATTTTAAAAAATTATTTATTAATTGCTGACAGATATCAAGTTGAATTAATTTTTATATTACAACCACATGGATATAATAAAAGTTACACCCAAAATAAAAATGACTTAAGGACTAATTTTTTAATAGAAAATAAAAAACTGAATGATGAGCAATCGTCCAAATTAATTGATAAATACTACAAAAATCTAATAAATATTTATTCAAAACAAAAAATTGTTTTTTTTAATGCAGAGCTATGTATTAATAAAAAAAATTTGTATGACATATTTTATGACAGATATCACTTCACTAAAAAAGGTAGCAAGGTATTTGCAAATTGTATGGATAACTTTATTAAAAATCATAATCTAAAAAAAGGTATATGAGACAGGATGTCATAAGATATTTGAAGTTGTAATCTTTTTATTATTAGTAATTATGTTAAATTTATACGATTATTGGATATAAAATTTTCGTTTTTAATTTTTAAACATGAATCAATAAAAGTTTGTTATGATTAAAAAAATAAATATCAAAATACTATTAGCTATAATAATAGTTGCTACAGTTGGTTATATTCTAATAAGTTCTCTAATTGGAGATGATAAAATAGGAGAAAATAAGTTTAGTTACTTAAAATCATTTCTCAACAACGAGCAAAAAGAACAAATAAAAAAAATTATTTTTCCTTATAAAGTTATATCTAAACAAGAACAAAGGATATCCCAACTAACGAAAATAGCAATGCAACAAAAGCAGAATAGAAAAATACTACAACCTATTTTATTAAATCTAGAATTAAATAAGAAAAAGCTAGCAAGTGATATTGAGACAGAAGAACGTGTAATTTCATTGTCAAATAATTTAACTTTAAAAAAATTTCACTTACTTTCAGGATTTTATTATGG
Organism: uncultured Pelagibacteraceae bacterium; assembly: GCA_902603665.1. Taxonomy (GTDB): domain Bacteria; phylum Pseudomonadota; class Alphaproteobacteria; order Pelagibacterales; family Pelagibacteraceae; genus Pelagibacter. The sequence continues at coordinate 31,447 of CACKVV010000004.1, forward strand.
AATTAACATTGAATTTCCTGGAAGTGGCTACATTGATTTTTATGACGATAACATTTTCGTTCTTTCTTCACGTGGAGTGTTAGCGTTTAGAAAAGATCTTTCAACAGACAAAGAGAGTTTTAAACAAATAAAAAATAACATAGATGAATTTATAGGAGAAAAGCAATTAGGAAAAGGTAATTGGTTTTCAATTAAAGATCTATATATCTTAAATAATAAAGTTTTTATTTCTTACACAGAAGAAATCGAAGAAGATTGTTGGAATACTAGTGTTATCTTCGGAAATATCAATTTTGAAAAAATTGAATTTAAAAAATTATTTTCACCAATACAATGTGTCCATTCAATAAACAATATTGATAAGGAATTTAATGCACATCAATCAGGAGGAAAAATAATTTCACTTGATAATGATCATATTTTATTGACTATTGGTGACTACAGAAGCAGACATCTTGCTCAAAATAAAAAAAGCTTGAATGGTAAAATAATAAAAATCAACATTAAAAATAATCAATACCAAATGATTTCAATGGGTCACAGAAACCCACAAGGTTTATATTTTGATGAAGAAAATAAATTTGTTTTGGAAACCGAACATGGACCACTTGGTGGGGATGAAATAAATTTAATTGAAATTTCTAAAATCGAAGATAACAAAATTCAAAATTACGGTTGGCCAATTTCATCTGTTGGCAAACATTATGTTGGAACAAAAGAGAAGTATGAGAAATATCCATTACATGACTCTCACAGTGAGTATGGATTTATTGAACCACTTAAGTCATTTTATCCATCAATAGGTATTTCAGAAATAGTTAAAATCGATCAAAATAAATATGTAGTTGGTTCAATGAAAAGAAAATCTCTTTATTTTTTTGAATTGAATGATCAAAGAGAAATTATTGGAATGGAAAAGGTTGAGGTGCACGAAAGAATAAGAGATCTAAGATTTCACAATAATCGTTTATATTTATTTATGGAAAATACCGCTTCTGTTGGAATTATAAATTTAAGCTAAAGTTTAAATTTAAAATAAAGCTTTTTTTAAAGACTTCATTTAAAATTTTAAAATTTCTCAAATACACTTTCAAAATATTTTACTAATACTTCCTTTTTATCAAACTTAATCATATAAATTTCTCGTATCTGGTCGTCTATATGACGTCCAAAAATCGAGTCGTCAGGGGTTGTAGAATTTGTTACATTAAAACATAAAGGAGAAAATTATGAGCAAAGGATATTTGATCGCACATCTTAAAGAACACGATAAAGAAGGTATGGAAAAGTTTAAACAAATGTCTGGACCAACTATTGGAGAGCACGGTGGCAAAGTTCTAGTTCGTGAACCCAGTCCTGATGTAAGAGAAGGTGAGAATCAAGGTACTGTTGTATTAATTGAATTTGAAAGCATTGATGCTGCTCGTAAATTCTATGAATCAGAAAAATATCAAGCGGCTAAAGCGGTTAGAGAATTAGCGGCCAAAGCTCATCTAGTTTTAGTTGAGGGGAATTAAAACTCAGCTAATTAAAAAAGGGATTGATTATCAAATTGGTTTTAATCCTACGCAGTTGAAGTTGAACTGCGCCTCAACTGCGCCCGAGTTTGTTTTATCTTTCTTTAATCTTTGAAATGCTTCGCTAATCACGAATAATGAAGGGGCGTTCTGTTCTACCCCTTAAACCAGTTTATAACAGAAAATAAGACTTTTTTGAACGACTTCATTGAGGACTTCATTGAGAGTTTTAACTTTTGTCCTAAACCTTGTTTTGAAACTTCATTGAAATCGGGGGTAATTATTCTCTTATCGTACCCTAAAACCTGAAATTGCCTTTAAAATTGATATTACGATTTATTAAAACAAATAAATACATTTATTTGTTTTAATAATATTTCTATAATTATTTAGTATGAGAAAAATTTTATTAATTATAATTTTAATATTTCCTTTTTTTACATCGCATTTGTTTGCAGAAAACTTTCCTAAGAACGAATCTATACCTGATGGGGCAATGTATAGAGGCGTCAATGAAGAACAATGGAAAACAATTAAAAAAATTGGAGATCCATTAAATTGTCAAAAAAAGTTATATGATTTTCAAAAAATTCAAGATTATCAAGTTATTGGTCCAGAAGATTGTAAAGATAATAAAAATTGTATTCAATCCGCTCTAACTAAAAGCAAGCATGTAAAATTAAAAGCAGGAACTTATAGTATCATAACTCCCATAAGTATAAAAAATAAAGTTTTAGTAGGTGATATAAATGGAAAAACCTTAATCGATGCAAAATTATTAAATAAGAAAAAAAGTTGTAGTGGTTGCGAAGATTATTCAACACGGACTATCTGTTGCTATGATGAGGATGGAAAGGAAATATGGAAAGATCCGCAATATTATAGTAATTCAAAGGAGTCAATAATTCTAAAATCTGGAATAATTTCAAACATACAATTAGAAAATGCATTTGATAATGGAATATATATTTCAAATAATTCAAGTGGTTCACTTTTGTACAGGGTTAAAGTTGGAAATTCTGGAGTAAATAACGAAAATAGTCGTGCAGGTAAGGGAGTAGATATATGGGGTTATAATAATCATAGTCACTGTTTGATAAGTGTTGAATTGTATAATGGTTATAATCAAACTAGTTCAAATTTAAGAAAATCAAAAAGAGAAAAAGGTGGTAACGCAGATGGTTTAAGTATCAAAGATGGTCCAAGCAATATTACTTTAATTGATGTTCATTCACACCATAATAGTGATGATGGTTATGATTTTTGGAATTCTGGTAACAAAAAACTATGGGAAAGTTTTGGTAAAACTAAGAAAGATCCAATTATAAGAGTTTTTTATAGCAGCGCATTGTTTAATGGAAAGCATCCATTTAAGGGTAATGGTGACGGTCAAGGTTTTAAATTAGGTGGAAATTATAATTACAAAGCAAAAGATCATGGTGCAAGATTAATTTATGGTTCTGCATCATGCTTTAATAAACATCGAGGTTTCGACAAAAATGTTAGTAGAGCAAAAATGATATTATTGGGTAATGACTCAAAAAAAAATAAAGAAAATTACAAAAATGTAAGTAATAAAAAAGTAAAGGATGATAAAAACTTACTTAAGTGTTCAATGTTTAAAAAATAAAAACCTCATAAATTTCTTTCTATGGGTTCCAATTATACTTAATTCTTACTTTTAAAGGGGCGTTCTGTTGCCAGGTGCCCCGAACCCCGTAACTTAATTAATAAATTAATTAAGCTGCAAGTGCGTAACTTTCGTTAGCATTTATAAATTAGCCCATTACGGTGGAACAATACCGAACGAAAGAATAACTTTTAGACACCCGTCGATCCTAATTCACCCCCGTAAGTTGAAAATGGTGGAGGTGGTGGGTACTGCCCCCACGTCCGTAATGGTTATTACGAAATTCGTTTATCGTCATAGTTGGAAAACCAACCTTATTAATATAAAACCTAATGAGAGAGATTCAATAATTTATTCATGAAATTAACCAGCGAACAAGCACAAGAAATAAAAGATCAACAATCACAGGAATATAAGACTAAAAGAGTGACCGCACCAGAATTAGAGAAAATTCTTTATGAAGCTCTTCCGATATTAGATCATGGCTTTATTAGAGTAATCGACTATATGGGTGATGACACCTCTATAGTTCAATCAGCTAGAGTTTCATATGGCAAAGGTACAAAGAAAGTCTCAACAGACGAAGGATTAATAAAGTATTTAATGAGACACTGGCATAGCACTCCATTTGAAATGTGTGAAATTAAATATCACGTTAAGCTTCCAATATTTATTGCAAGACAATGGATTAGACACAGAACTGCAAACGTAAATGAATACTCTGCAAGATATTCAATTTTAGATAAAGAGTTTTATCTACCTGCACCTGAGCATTTAGCAGCACAGTCGCAGAGTAATAGACAAGGAAGAGGCGATGTTCTTGAAGGTGAAAAAGCTAAAGAAGTTTTAGAACTTTTAAAAGGAGATGCTGAGCAGACATATAATAATTATCAAACAATGCTTAATGAAAGATATGATGGTTCTGTAATTGATGAAAATGCAGTGGGACTTGCGAGAGAACTTGCACGTATGAATTTGACATTAAATACTTATACGCAGTGGTACTGGAAAACGGATTTATTAAACTTGATGAATTTTCTAAGACTACGTGCTGATCACCACGCTCAATATGAAATACGCGCTTATGCAGATGTGATGTTGGATACAATTAAAAAATGGGTGCCTATAACTTATGAGGCATTTATGGATTATAGAGTAGGAGGAACAGAAGTTTCCGCAAAAGGAAAAGAGATAATTAAAAAACTTATTAAAGGCGATAAAGTTGAAATGGATAAATCAGGACTTTCCAAAAGAGAATGGAATGAACTTATGGAAGCTTTTGATTTTAAAGATAATTTGATTTAATTTTATTTGCAAATTCTAAATAAATTTTAGAAATTTCATGATCGGGTTTACTCTCAACTAATGGAGATCCCAAATCACCATGTTTTCCAACTTCTGAATTAATTGGTATTTCACCTAAAAATTCTTTTTGAAATTCATCTGCAGTTCTCTTTACTCCACCTTCACCAAAGATTTCATATTTTTTTCCATCATCCCCAATAAAATAACTCATGTTGTCTATTAACCCAATTATTTTTACTTTTAATTTGTCAAACATTCTAATTCCTCGTTTAACATCTTGAAGTGCAATTTCTTGAGGAGTTGAAACGATAATTGCTCCATCCATGTTTATTTCTTGAGCAAATGTTAATTGTGTATCTCCTGTTCCTGGAGGCATATCAACAATAATAAAATCTAAATCTTTCCATGCTACTTTTTGAGTAAATGTTTTAATTGCACTAGTTACCATTGGCCCACGCCAAATCATTGGTGTTTGTTCATCAGTTAAAAAACCAATAGACATGCATTGAATACCATACTTAATAATTGGTTTTAAAGTTTGACCATCGCTTTCAGGTTTTTCATTAATTGAAAATAACTTAGGAAGAGATGGACCATAAATATCTGCATCTAACAATCCAACCTTGCATCCAACTTTTTTTAAAGCTAATGCCAGATTCGTAGCAAAAGTTGATTTACCAACTCCACCTTTTGCACTTGAGATTGCAATCGTAAATTTGGTGCCTGGTATAGGCTTTTTTTGAAAGCTTTTCGGCTCAGTTTTAGCCTTCATTGTGTCACTAAGGCCTACTTTTTTGTCGTTCATTAAAATACCATTACCTTGTTTTTAGTAATAAAGACACTATATAGAGTGTCGTATGAATGATTTTAGAAATCAAAGTCCATGGGGCAGTCCCCCGGGAGGTGGTGGAGGCAACGGTGGATTTAGAAGAGGACCAACTCCACCTGATATTGATGAAGTCATTAAAAAAATTCAAAGTTTATTAAATAGATTTTTAGGCGGCGGTAAAGGTGGAGCTAAACCAATAATTGTTGGTTTACTTATAATAGTTACTCTTTGGGGACTTAGTGGACTTTACAGAGTACTTCCAGATGAACAAGGTGTTGTTTTAAGATTTGGAAAATTTGTAAATACTACACAGCCTGGTCTTAATTATCATTTTCCATATCCAATTGAGAGTGTGATTACTCCAAAGGTTACAAAAGTAAACAGAATGGATATTGGTTTTAGATCTGAAAGAGATAGTGGGTTTTCATCTGGGGGTGTTGCTGATGTACCAGAAGAAAGCTTAATGTTAACTGGTGATGAAAATATTGTTAACATCGACTTTTCGGTATTTTGGGTAATTAAAGATGCTGGAAATTTTTTATTTAAAATTCAAGATCCAGAAGGAACTGTAAAAGCTGCAGCAGAAACTGCTATGAGAGAAGTGATCGCAAGATCAAATATTCAACCAATATTAACAGAGGGTAGATCAGTAATTGAAACAGAAACTCAAGAAATTATTCAAAAAATTTTAGATGAATACACATCTGGCATTCAAATTACTCAAGTTCAAACACAAAAAGCAGACCCACCAGACCAAGTAATTGATGCATTTAGAGATGTTCAGGCAGCAAGAGCTGATATGGAAAGATCTAAAAACGAAGCTGAAGCATATGCAAATGATGTGATCCCAAGAGCACGGGGAGAAGCGCAAAAAATTCTACAAGCTGCGGAAGCTTATAAAAAAGAAGTTGTTGCAAAAGCAGAGGGTGAAGCAAGTAGGTTTTTAGCAATTTATAATGAGTATGCAAAAGCTAAACAAGTTACACAAGAAAGAATGTTTTTAGAGACCATGGAAACAGTTTTAGGAGACATTAATAAAATCATAATTGATAAAAATTCTGGTTCAGGAGTAGTTCCTTATTTACCACTTCCTGAACTAAAAAAAGCGGAGAATAATTAAATGAAAGCTGGAAAAATTTTAATCCCAATTATAATAGTAATTGCTGCAACAATATTCTTTTCTATTTTTATAGTAAAAGAGGTTAATCAAGCAATTGTTCTTCAATTCGGTGATCCTAAAAGAATTTTATTAAAGCCAGGTTTAAACTTTAAAATACCGTTTATTCAAAACGTAGTATTTTTAGACAAAAGAATATTAAATTTAGATACTCCACCAGAAGAAGTAATTGCATCAGACCAAAAACGATTAATTGTTGATGCATTTGCAAGATTTCAAATTGTAGACCCATTAAAATTTTATATTTCAGTTGGAAATGAGAGAGTTGCAAGATCAAGACTTTCAACAATTATAAATTCAAGAATAAGAAACGTTCTTGGTCAACAAGAACTTCAAACCTTGTTATCTCAAGATAGAACAAAACAAATGGCCTTAATCCAAGAGGGTGTAAATAATGAAGCTGAAAATTTTGGTATTAAAATTGTTGATGTAAGAATTAAAAGAGCTGATCTTCCACAAGCAAATAGTGATGCAATCTTTAGAAGGATGCAGACTGAGAGGGAGAGAGAAGCGAAAGAATTTAGAGCAAAAGGTGCAGAGATGGCTGTAACTATTACTTCAACTGCGGATAAAGAAGTAACAGTAATTTTAGCTGAAGCACAAAAACAATCAGAGATCATGAAAGGTGAAGGGGATGGGCAGAGAAATAATATTTTCGCAGATGCCTTTGGTCAAGATCCAGAGTTCTTTGCATTTTATAGATCTATGCAAGCATACGGAAAAGCATTTAATGCAGGAGAAACATCTATGATCTTATCTCCTGATAGTGAATTTTTTAAATTTTTTGGAAATATAAAACCTAAATCAGAATAACTTAATCCTATGAAGGAATTGATCATTGCATTTGGTCTGTTCTTGTTCATTGAGGGAATTTTATATGCCTTATTTCCATCAAAAATGAAAAATATGCTGTCAAAATTAAATGAGGTGAATGACAGTCAGCTTCGAACAGGTGGATTGGTATTTGCAGTTATAGGGTTTTTAATTATTTGGTACTTAAAGTCATGAAAAAATGTTTAAAGTCATTAGTTCTTCTTATCTTTTTTCTAAATTTCTCAATAGTATCTAATGCTAAAGAAATCCCAGCTTCATTTGCTGATTTAGCTGAAAGATTAATGCCATCAGTTGTAAATATTTCAACAACAACAACAATTACAACAAGATCAAACCCTTTCCCGTTTCAATTTCCCCCAGGATCACCATTTGAGGATATGTTTAAAGATTTTGGCACGCCTCAAGAGAGAAAAACAAGTGCATTAGGATCAGGATTTATTATTAGTGATGATGGAATAGTAATTACTAATAACCACGTCATTCAGGGTGCTGAG
>CACKVV010000005.1 GCA_902603665.1 uncultured Pelagibacteraceae bacterium
TCTAACAAGAAATTTTTAATATTTTTTTTTTTATTTCTAAAATATGTCTTTACATAATAAGTATTGAAGTTTTTTGAAAAGGGTTCAGGCCCAAATTTTTCAAATTTTTTTAATAGCTCTTTTTTAGAACTAATGAATAAAATATATCCAAATCTTCTAGGATCATTATAAACTAATTTTAAATCATTAAATCGAATTTCTACATGATTGTGTTTTTTTGGTAAATGAGGGCTATGATAAAAGCTAGTGTTAGTAAATTTTTTCTTTGAATATGTGTTTAGTAGATGGATAGTACCAGACATACCTAGGTGAATTACACAGTAAGAATTATCAGTAAAAAAAATTATTATATATTTCGAAAATCTTCCAATTTTTTTTATTTTTTTTCTCTTCAAATTAGTTTCAAAATTTTTTGGGATTTTAAGACGTAAATTTCGGTTTTTTACCCTTACATCATTAATAATTTTTCCAGATATTTTTTTGTTTAATGATTTTCTTACAATTTCTACTTCTGGCAATTCTGGCATTAGATACTATATTAATCTTAAAATTATTTATTTATGCAACAATATCTTCAAAATAAAAAGGGACTTGTCCAAGGTGTATTTAATAAAGTTTTTGATAAATACGACCTCATGAATGATTTTATGTCCTTTGGTATTCACAGGATATGGAAAAATGATCTAATGTTTTGGATGAACCCTGGAACAAATAAAATCTTGTTGGATGTAGCTTGTGGAACTGGAGATCTTGCAAAATTATTTCATGATAAAACTAAAAATTTAAATAATGCAATTTGTATAGATCCCAATGAGGGAATGATAAATTTAGGTAAAAAGAAGCTAAGAAAATATAAAAATATTAAATGGATTATTGGTTCAGCAGAAAATTTACCATTAGAAAATGAAACTTGTGATTATTATACAATTAGTTTTGGATTGAGAAACACTAAAAACTTAAACAAATCACTTTCAGAGGCGTATCGAGTTTTAAAGCCGGGAGGGCGGTTTTTGTGTTTAGAATTTTCAAAAATACAGAATTCAAACTTAGATTTTGCTTACAAAAATTACTCAAAGTTAATTCCATATTTAGGAAAATTTATTGTTGGAGACAAAAAGCCTTATGAATATTTAGTAAAAAGTATTGAAAATTTTATTAACCAAGAAGAATTAATAGAATTACTTAAAAGTAATAATTTCCAAAATTGTAGTTATAGAAATTTATCTGGAGGAATTGTTGCAATACATTCAGGATGGAAATTATGATTAAAAAATTGTTTACTCTTTTTAAACTTGGTCGAAAACTCGCAAAATCAGATGCGCTAAAAATTGCAACTAGATTTAATGAACCACCATTATTAGTAAAAGTTTTATTTGGTATTTTATCATTTTCTTTTTCGAACAATAAAAAAGTTGATAGTTCATTAAATCAAGGTGAAAGATTATCCTCGTCGCTTCAATCTATGGGAACCACATTTATAAAATTAGGACAATTTTTAGCTACCAGGCCTGACATAATCGGTGATGAATTATCGAAAGAACTAGAAAATCTTCAGGATAGATTACCTCCATTTTCACAAGACAAAGCTAGAGAAATTATTAAAAAAGATTTAGGTGAGCAAAGCTTTAACTCAATAATAAATCTTAGTGAGCCAGTTGCAGCTGCTTCAATTGCACAAGTTCATAAAGCTCAAATTAATGATGGCGGAACTATAAAAGATGTTGCAATTAAAATTTTAAGACCAGATATAAAAAAAATATTTAATGAAGAAATTGATGCATTAATGTTGTTTGCTTTCTTTGTAGAGTCATTCGTAAAAAAAACTAAAAGACTTAAGTTAGTTGAAGTTGTTTTTTTACTTAAAGAGATAACAAATCTTGAAATGGACCTAAGGTTTGAGGCAGCAGCTGCAAATGAATATGGAGAAAATACAAAGAACGATGAGGGTTTTTTAGTCCCTAAAATATATTGGAATTTTACTAGTGAAAATGTAATGACACTTGATTGGGTAGATGGAGTTTCAATTAGAGAAACCGATGAACTTTTAAATAGAAATATTGATGCAAAAAAAATAGCATCAGACATAATTCAGCATTTTTTAAGGCATGCTGTAAGAGATGGTTTTTTTCATGCAGACATGCACCAAGGAAATGTTTTTATAAATAAAAGTGGTCAAATAGTTCCTATTGATTTTGGAATAATGGGTAGGTTAGATAAATTAAGCCAAAGATTTTTAGCAGAAATTTTATACGGTTTTATCCAAAGAGATTATAAAAAAGTTGCAGAGGTTCATTTAGTTGCTGGACTTGTGCCTAAGGATGTACCAGTTGATGATCTTGCTCAAGCATTAAGATCAATAGGAGAACCTATATTTGGTCAATCTGTAAAAGATATTTCCGGAGGAAAATTACTTAAACAACTATTTGACGTGACAGAAAAATTTAATATGCAAACCCAACCTCAGCTTCTTATGTTACAAAAAACAATGGTAGTTGTTGAAGGAGTAGCAAGAAGACTTAACCCTGATACAAATATATGGGAAACATCCAAGCCTGTTCTTGAAAAATGGCTGAGAGAAACAAAGGATCCTATAAATTCATTTAATGAAACACTTAAAAATTCTGCAGAAGTAATTAAGAGATTGCCTGAATTACCACAAATTATGGATAAAGCTAATCAGGCCTTAACATTTCTAGCAAGTGGACAAATTCCGCAGAACTCTAGCTCATTTAATGAGTTAAATGTAAAAAAATCAGAAATGTCTAGCTTCAGAAATCAGTCAATTATTGGTTTATTATTGCTTGTAATTGTTACTTTATTGGTATTTTAATCTCTCGCATGAATATTTTGTCAAACAAAAAAATACTTGTCGTAATTTGTGGAGGTATTTCTGCTTATAAAAGTCTTGAATTGATTAGAGGCTTAAAAAAAAAACAGGTAGAAATAAAAACAATCATCACAAAAAGTGCCAAAGAATTCGTAACACCTTTATCTATAACATCCCTTTCTCAAGGAAAGGTATATGAAGACTTATTTAGCTCTGAGAGTGAAAGCGAAATGGATCATATTTCATTATCAAGATGGGCAGATTTGATTATTGTAGTACCGGCAACAGCTAATACAATATCAAAATTGAGTAATGGATTAACAGATGATCTTGCATCCACTGTATTGTTAGCATCAAATAAAAAGATTTTTATAGTACCAGCGATGAATGTGAGAATGTGGGATCACCCGTCAAATAAAAAAAATATTATTAAACTAAGGGAATATGGTTATAGTATAATAGGTCCAGAGATCGGAGATATGGCATGTGGAGAGTATGGTGAGGGAAAGATGACCGAGCCATCAAATATCCTTTTACATATTGAAAATTACTTATCTAGTCTACAAAAAAATAAAAAATACAAGGCTTTAGTCACGGCAGGACCTACTAGGGAATATTTGGATCCAGTTAGATATTTAACAAACAAATCAAGTGGAAAGCAAGGTTACGAAATTGCAAAATCATTTAGAGATAATGGATTTGAAACAACACTAATATCAGGAACAAAAAACTTAAAACCTTTGGAAGATATAAAATTTATTGAAGTTGAAACTGCAGACGAAATGTTAAAAAAAACAATTGAAAACCTTCCAGTTGATGTTGCTGTTTTTTCAGCTGCTGTATGTGATTTTAAATTTAAAAAATATAATAAAGAAAAGATTAAAAAAAATGCTGAACTAGATATTAGCATGATCAAAAATACAGATATATTATCTTATGTTTCAAAACATAATTCACTTAGACCAAGACTTACTGTAGGTTTTGCTGCTGAAACGGAAAATTTAGATCTAAATGCAAAAGATAAGCTAAGTAGTAAAAATTGTGATTGGATTATTGCTAATAATGTATCAGATAATGAAATAGGATTTGATTCAGAATACAATGAAGTTAAAATTTTTTATAAAAATAATAAAAACGAAATACTACATAAGATGAATAAATCATTAATTGCAGAAAATATAGTTGAGAGAGTTATAAAAAGTCTTAATTAATGGTCAAAATTAAGATAAAGAAGCTTGACCCTAAGGTCAAAATTCCACAATATAAAACTGAAGGATCATCAGGCATGGATCTAATGGCATTTGTAAAAGAGTCTTTTAAAATTAAGCCAAACAGTTCTGAATTAATACCAACTGGAATATCTATAGCTATTCCTCAAGATACAGAGATACAAATTAGACCTCGGTCAGGTTTGGCAGCAAAATCTCAGATAAGCGTACTCAATACACCCGGTACGATTGATAGTGACTATAGGGGAGAGTTAAAAGTTATATTATTTAATCATGGGGTGGATGATTTTATTGTTAATAATGGAGATAGAATAGCACAAATGATTTTAATGCCCGTTCTGAAAGCTTCTTTTGAGGAAGTAGATGAGCTACCCGATACAGTTAGAGGATCTGGTGGCTTTGGATCAACAGGTAAATGAAGAACTTATTAAGTAAAAGAACTCTAAACAAATATTCAAGGCAAATAATTCTAAAAGATGTTGGGATTATTGGACAAAAAAAAATTTTTAATTCAAAAATATTAGTGGTTGGCGCAGGTGGATTGGGTAGTCCAGTAATTGATTTATTAGTTAGAGCAGGTGTCGGTTTTTTAGGTGTCATTGAAGATGACAAAGTTGATTATAGCAATTTACATAGGCAAACTCTCTATGATTATAATGATGTGGGTAAGTACAAATCAGATGTAATAAAAAAAAAAATTAAATTAATTAACGATAAAATAAAATTAAAAACTTTTAAAGAAAGGGCTAATGATAAAAATTTAGGTAAAATTCTACCAAAATTCGATATAATTGTTGATGGAACAGACAACTTTCCAACTAAATTTTTACTAAATAAGTATTCATTAAAATATAAAAAGAAATTAGTTATTGGAGCAATAAGTAAATTTGATGGACACATCTTTAGTTTTGATTTTTCACGAAAAAAAATTCCTTGTCTTAACTGTTTTTATCAAGGAATGCCTTCTGATGAAATATTAAATTGCGAGGCTGAAGGTATTTTAGGACCTACTGCAAATGTAATAGGAGCATTACAAGCAAACGAAGTTTTAAAATTAATCTTAGGACTGAATGGAATTATTAAAAATAATATTTTAATAGTTGATTTATTAAATCTTACATCCAGAAAAGTTTATTTTAAGAAGAGAAAGAATTGTCTGTGCAAAAAATTATAATTTTTGTTTTAACTTCTTTGATATTAATAACTCAACCAGTTAATGCAAAAGATGAATTTTTTCTTATGCTTAAGAATAAAAAAGTGAATGTGAGATATGGGCCAGGATTTGATTATCAAGTCAAATATATTTATAAAAAAATTCAACTTCCTTTAAAAGTTATTGATAAAAAAGAGAATTTTAGACGAATTATAGATCATAAAAATAATAATGGTTGGATACATGTTTCTCAACTAAGGAAAGCTAAGTCATTTATACCACTTGAAGATAAAATAATTTTCAAAAAACCGTCTAAATTTTCTAAACCTCTAGCCCAAATAAAAAAAGGTAGACTACTTTTAATAAAAAAATGTGAAACTCAGTGGTGTAAAATTCAAACCGGTGGATTTATTGGTTGGGTCAATGTTGAAAATGTTTGGGGATCAACTAATTAAAATCGCTGGACAGAGCTTTTATAGTGCTTTCTGAAAGCTTTGTTGAGTGTGAATACTCTTTATGATCTATTCCTAATTCGATGCTCACATTATTACCTTTAAATTTTGAAATTTGGTTTTGGTCAAATTCAAAATGTATAAATTGCACTGATGATGCTTTCCCCTCTGCAGACGTTCTATCTACATCTATTTCCGGTTTTCCATAAATTATGTCATTATCAATCTTAATAAATACATTTTCTTCAACACCGCCTAATTTTCCAAGAAACGTAGCTCTAATTACTGGGTTATCAATTTCAAACATTAATGTTGAAACCAATTCTTTTCCATTTGGTATCAAGGGATTATAAGCTGTTAACTCGTCATTAAGTTGTTCATCTCCACCTTTTTCTATATGTAGCATTTCTTGGACTTGAGCTAACATTGTTTCATAACACTCAAAGTAAAAGGTTGCATAAGGACCAAGTGGAACTCTTCTATCTTTTTTGAATTCAACTAGCTCTTTTCTCATTTGACGTCTATTTTTTTCATATACATCAGGGGCCAGTAAATCTGTTTTTTGAATAATTTTTTGGTTCTTAGGCATTTTTATAATCTATAACTTTTTGCTACTAGTTCTATGGGGTGTAAGGCCTCATCATTATTAATATTTGTATCCTGAGCAAGTTGTTTGATGTGTTTTCCTGCTAATGGACAATCTGATGCCATATATTTATTGTTTTTTCTTTTAACTGCACTGACTGTATTTTTGGCTACTTTCACTGCAGTGTCATGAGTTTGTTTCATCACTCCAAAAGTTCCACCGTGTCCGGCACATCTTTCAACTAAATCGATTGTTACATTTGGAATTAATTTGAGCATATCTCTTGCCTTATTGCCCATATTCTGAGCTCTAGCATGGCATGCGTGATGTACGGTCACTCCACCATCTATTTCTTGCATTCCTTTTACTAATCCTTCTTTGTTAGCTATATCAACAATATATTCATCAATATCAAAAGTATTTTTTGATAATTTTTTTACATCTTCGTCATTTGGTAGGAGAAGTGGCCATTCAAATTTCAACATCAAACCACAGCTAGCAGTCAAAGTTATTACTTTATAACCTTTATCTATAAAACTGATAAGTTCTTTTGATACTAATTTAGCTTGTTTAATTACCTTATCTGGGTCAGCTTGTTCAAGATATGGCATTCCACAACAACCAGCATAAGAATGTTCAACTTCAACATTGTTATGATTTAAAACTTTTAGTGCAGCTTCACCTGTAGTTTTTTTATTAAAATTTACAAAACAAGTAGAATAAATCACAACTTTTCTGTTTGTTCCCCCTGCTAATTTCTTTTGCTTAAACTTTTTGAAATAATTTGAAAATGTTTCACTATTATACTTTGGTAAAATTGCTCTTTTATCAATTCCTGTTAAAAATTCTAAGATTTTTCGAAAAAAAGTATTTTTAATGTTTGAAAACCAATTAATTATGCCACTAAACATAACTCCAATTTTTCCGTTACGGTCTATATTAGCTAATTGCCTTGTCGTACTAGAGATCTCACCATTTTTTCTTTGAAGCATTCTATATCGAAGCATTAAATGTGGAAAATCTAAATCAAATTCATGAGGAGGAACGTAAGGACATTTAGTCATAAAGCACATGTCACACAAAGTACAAGCATCGACAACTGCTTTGAATTTATCGCTTGATAAAGATGATACCTCGCCATCCTCAGACTCATCAATATAATCAAATAGTTTTGGAAAACTATCACATAAGTTAAAACATCTTCTACATCCATGACAAACATCAAAAACTCTTCTCATTTCCTGATCCAACTTTTGTGGGTCTAAGAAATCTGGATCTTTAAAATTTATCGGATGTCTTATTGGTGCTTGTGTACTACCTTCTTTGCTCATTTTTCAGAAAGAATTTAATAAATAAGAATAATATTATTATTTATTAAATTTATTGATTTGTTTTTAGTGGACATCTTAATGTCCACTAAATTAAATTTAAGCGATACTTTCTAAAGTTTTTTGAAACTTACCTGCGTGGGATTTTTCAGCTTTTGCTAATGTCTCAAACCAGTCAGCTATTTCATCAAAACCCTCGTCTCTAGCTGTTTTTGCCATACCAGGATACATATCTGTATACTCGTGTGTTTCACCTTCAATGGCAGACTCTAGATTTGCCTTTGTTTCACCGATTGGTTTGCCAGTTGCTGGATCTCCTACTTCTTCTAGATACTCAAGATGCCCGTGTGCATGACCAGTTTCACCTTCTGCTGTTGATCTAAATACTGCAGCTACATCGTTAAAACCTTCAACGTCTGCTTTTTGAGCGAAATATAAATATCTTCTATTAGCTTGGCTTTCTCCAGCGAAAGCAGCTTTTAAGTTTTCTTCTGTTTTACTTCCTTTTAATGACATATTTAGTCTCCTTTTTGAAAAACATATAATCATTCTAAACTACATGTCAACAGTTTAGAATGGTTTTAATATAATTTGTATAGTATTGTTATTATTGATTATTTTTTGCTACTGATTATCAGTATCAAGTTTTACTAAAACTTCTACAGATTTAATTTTTTTTCCAGGAATTGATTTTTTAATATTAATTGGACCCACATCAACTTCTTCTAAATCAATCAATTTTTTTTCTGATATATCATAAAAATGATGATGGTCTGTAACATTTGTATCAAAATAACTTTGATTTGAGTCTATTGGAATTTCTTTAAGGTAGCCTTTTTTTTCGAATGCGTGAATAGTATTATAAACAGTAGCTAAAGATATTTTTTCATTTGCCTCGGTTTCAATTATTTTAACAAGATCATTTATTGTGAAATGGAACGTTGTCTCCTTATTAAATAAAACTTCGCAAATTTTTATTCTCTGCTTAGTTGGTCTCAAACCAGAGTTTCTTAATTTGTTGATAAATTCAACTGTAGTGGTCATTTATAATTTATAATAATTCTAAACTATTTGTATATTATAATTAACTTAAATCAAGTATGAAGATTACAAATATGAAAAAAAACTCGTTTAATTACAATGAGTTGATTAGCTGTGCAAATGGCGAGCTATTTGGACCTGGTAATGCGAAATTACCATCTCCTCCAATGCTTATGTTTAATAGGATATCAGAAATTTATGAAAACAAAGGCTTTTTTAATAAAGGAGTAATTAAAGCAGAGCTTGATATTAAAGAGGATTTGTGGTTTTTTGACTGCCATTTTAGAGATGATCCGGTGATGCCTGGTTGTTTAGGCCTTGACGCTATGTGGCAGCTAGTTGGTTTTTATTTAGGATGGCTTGGAAACCCTGGTAGAGGAAGAGCGTTAGGGGTAAGTACCGTAAAATTTACTGGTGAAGTTCTAAAAAACGTTAAAATGGCAACATACGAAATAGATATGAAAAGAATTTTAATTAAAGGAGAAACGACTGTTGGACTAGCAAATGGTATTTTATGCGCAGATGGTAAAAAAATATATTCAGCAGAAAACTTAAAAGTAGGATTGTTCAAATAATGAGAAGAGTAGTTATTACAGGAATTGGTATTGTCTCTTGTTTAGGAAATAATCAAGATGAAGTTTATCAATCCTTATTAAATTCAAAATCAGGAATTTCATTTTCACAAGAATATAAAGAAAATAACCTTAGAAGTCACGTTCATGGAAAACCAAATATTAAACTTCAAGATCATGTAGATAGAAAAACAATCCGTTTTATGGGATCTGGCTCTGCATATAATTATATAGCAATGAAAGAAGCAATTACAGATTCTGGTCTTGAAGAAAAAGATGTAAGTAACTTCAAGACAGGAATTGTTATGGGATCGGGAGGTCCATCAATTGAGAATGTTGTTTTGTCAGTTGATAAAACAAGAGCTAAAACTCCAAAATTAATGGGTCCATTTATTGTTCCAAGAACAATGGCAAGTACTGCGTCTGCAACTCTAGCTGTACCATTTAAAATAAAAGGCATGAATTACACAATGAGTTCAGCATGCGCCACTAGCGGACATTGTATTGGTCATGCAAGTGAATTAATTCAAATGGGTAAACAAGATATTGTTTTTGCCGGAGGCAGTGAGGAATTGCATTGGGCTATGACAGCAATGTTTGATGCAATGACTGCTTTATCTTCAAAATATAATGATACCCCTGAAAAAGCATCTAGAGCGTATGACAAAACTAGAGATGGTTTTGTAATTGCTGGAGGAGGAGGTGTTTTAGTAATGGAAGAATATGAACACGCAAAAGCAAGAGGTGCAAAGATTTATGCTGAACTAACTGGATATGGTGCAAGTTCTGATGGATATGACATGGTTGCACCATCTGGAGAAGGTGCTGTTAGATGTATGAAAATGGCTCTATCGACATCGAAAAATAAAATTAATTATATCAATACACACGGGACCTCAACTCCTGTTGGTGATATTACTGAATTAAATGCAGTAGGCGATGCATTTGGTAACGATATTCCAAAAATAAGTTCTACAAAATCTTTATCTGGTCACCCGTTAGGTGCTGCTTCAGTTCATGAGGCAATTTATAGTTTAATCATGATGAAAAATAGTTTCATTACAGCATCTGCAAATATAAATGATTTAGATGAGGATGCCAAAAAATATCCAATTGTTACCCAAACAGAAAAAAATGTGTCGCTTAACTCAGTAATGTCAAACAGTTTTGGATTTGGTGGAACTAATGCCACTTTAATATTTGAGAAGGTATAATCCATGAGTTTAATGAAAGGCAAAAAAGGACTGATAATGGGTGTTGCAAATGAGAGATCCATTGCTTGGGGTATTTCACAAAAACTATCTGAAGCTGGATCCGAGCTTGCATTTACGTATCTAGGTGATGCTTTGAAAAAAAGGGTGATACCTTTAGCTGAAAAACTAAATTCTAATGTGACTTTTAGTTGTGATGTAGAGAAAAAAGAGGATGTAATTAAATTATTTGAAGATGTAAAATCTAATTGGGGTGAGATTGATTTTGTTGTTCATGCAATAGCATTTTCAGATAAATCTGAGCTTTCCGGTGAATATTTAAATACAACAAGAGAGAACTTTCAAAAAAGTATGCTTATATCATGCTTCTCATTTACAGAAGTTGCTAGAGAAGCATCAAAAATAATGAAGCCCAATGGAAGTATGATAACCCTAAGCTACGAAGCAAATAAAGCTATACCTAATTATAATGTTATGGGAGTATGTAAAGCAGCACTAGAGTCTAGTGTAAAATATTTAGCTAGAGATTTAGGATCTAAACAAATAAGAGTTAATGCAATTAGTGCAGGTCCTATTAAAACACTAGCCGCATCAGCTATTGGTGATGCAAAATTCTTATATAAATGGAACGAAGATCATTCATTTTTGAAGAGAAATGTAAATATTCACGATATTGGAAATTCTGCTCTATATTTATTAAGTGATCTTGCAAGTGGAGTTACTGGTGAAATTCACTATGTAGATGCTGGCTATAACAAATTAGGGATGCCAGATCCCAAAAATATCTCGTAAAATTCTTATCTGTTTACCAAACTAATTGTTTTATCTCAACCAATATTAAAATTATAACCTGTAAATGGCAGTGTTTTTTGAAAAGCCTTATAAATAATTTTTTTGTCTTGATTTGATATATTAAAATCAATTTTTTCTCTGTAAGTATTATTGATTACCTTTGATAATTTCACACCCTTTAAATTTAAACTATTTAAAAGATCAGGCAATTCTGTATTTAGTTTTTCAAATTTTATTATTTTATCAACAATAAGTTTTTTTTGGTGTGTATAAAATTTATAGTCTACAGGAAAACGTTCCTTCTTAATGAAATCTGACCAAGACATATTTTTTCTTTTATGGCTTGACGATAAAGAATTTTTTCTCATAAAATAATATGATAAACACTTATCTAGAGGTTCTCTCTCGACACAAAATTTAAAATATTTTTTCCATATATCATCTCCAACTATGTTTTTAATTTTTATTGCATGATGATGGGTGGTAAATTCTTTTCTAAAAATTTTGCTCAAATATAGAAAATTATATTTTTTAAAGAATTTTGAAATATTATTTTCTAATATATAGTTTTTTCCCATATGATCATTTGCATTTGGTATTCCATCCAGCGGAGTTATTACATCATTGGGTCCTAAGAAACTTGAAAGGTTATATTCAATAGTTGATCCCGCTGTTTTTCTGGTTTTAATAAATATAAACTTATACTTATGAGAAATAATCATAAACAAAAATTGACTTAATATCTGTGTTAATCGAGTAAATTTAAATTGCTGCTTGTTTAATTGAAAGTTTAACTTTTCCTCTGTCAAATCCAATGACTTTAACTTTAACCTGATCACCTTCTTTAACAACATCAGTTACTTTGGCTACTCTCCTATCAGCAAGTTCTGAAATATGAACAAGTCCATCTTGTTTGCCTAGGAAATTTACAAATGCACCAAATTCCATAATTTTCATAACTTTTCCATTATAAATTTTATTAAGTTCGGCTTTTGCAGTTAGATCTTTAATCATTTGCATTGCTTTGTTTCTAGACTCTTCATCTGGTGCTGCAACAGTTACTTCACCCTCATCATTTATATCAACTTTTGCACCTGATACTTCAACGATTTCTCTTATAGTTGCTCCACCTTTTCCAATGACAGTTGCAATATCTTTTTTATCTACAGATATTTTTTCCATTTTTGGAGTGTGTTTTCCAACATCATCTCTTGATTTAGAAAGTGCTTTATTCATCTCACCTAAGATGTGAATTCTTCCATCTTTAGCTTGTTTTAAAGCCTGCTCCATTATCTCAAAAGTTATACCAGTAATTTTGATATCCATTTGAAGAGAAGTAATTCCATCTTTTGTTCCAGCAACTTTAAAGTCCATATCACCTAAATGATCTTCATCTCCTAGAATGTCAGATAAAACACTAAAATCATCCCCTTCTTTGATTAATCCCATTGCAATCCCAGCAACGGGTTCTTTTATAGGAACACCAGCATCCATTAATGCTAATGATGTTCCACAAACAGTTGCCATTGAAGAAGAACCATTAGACTCTGTAATCTCAGAAACTATTCTAAAAGTGTATGGGAAGCTTTCTTTTGATGGTAATGATGAATTTATTGCTCTCCAAGCAAGTTTTCCATGTCCAATTTCTCTTCTTCCTGTTCCAATTCTTCCAGTTTCTCCAACTGAAAAAGGTGGAAAGTTGTAGTGAAGCATGAATCTTTCTTTTTGCAATCCTTCTAAACTTTCAATTTTTTGTTCATCATCAGATGTACCAAGAGTAGTAGTGACAATTGCTTGTGTTTCTCCTCTTGTAAATAATGCAGATCCATGAACTCTTGGAAGAATTCCCACTTCACACATTATTGGTCTAACATCTGCTAAACCTCTTTCATCAATACGATTTTTATTCTTCAAAATGTCAGTTCTAACAATTGTTTTTTCAAGATTTTTAAGCTGTGAGTTTACATCTAAGTCTGTATAATTTTCATTTTCTTCATACAGTTTTTTAGCTTTATCAGTTATTTCTGATATCATATTTGATCTTTCCTGCTTATCTCTAATTGAAAATGCCTTCGTAAGATCTGCTGTAAATTCATCTTCTAGTTTTTTCTTAACTTCAGAAAGATCCTTCTTCTCAACAACCCATTCCTCTTTTCTACATTCTTTTGCTAAATCCTCTATCATTTGAATAACTGGCACAAAGCCTTCGTGACCAAATTTTACAGCATTTAACATTTCTTCCTCTGTTAAACCATTTGCTTCTGACTCTACCATTAATACTGCATCTTTAGTTCCGGCCACAACCAAATCTAATTTTGAATTTTTAAGTTCAATTTTTGATGGGTTTAAAACATATTTTCCATCTATAAAACCAACTCTAGATGCCCCAACAGGTCCTAAAAATGGCATGCCTGAGATTGCTAGAGCTGCTGATGAAGCAATAATTGATAAAATATCTGCTTCATTTTCTTTGTCATAAGAAATTACAGTTGGAAGCACTTGTACTTCATTTTTGAATTCATCTGGAAACAAAGGTCTGATCGGTCTGTCAATTAATCTTGAGATTAATGTTTCACTCTCAGTTGGCCTTGCTTCTCTTTTAAAATATCCACCAGGAATTTTTCCTGCTGCATAATATTTTTCTTGATAATTTACTGATAAAGGAAAGTAATCTACATCTGGATTTACTTTTTTTGCTCCAACAGCTGTCGCTAATACAACTGTTTCACCACATTGTGCAATAATTGCACCATCTGCTTGTCTTGCTATTTTTCCTGTTTCTAAACTTATCTTTTTTCCTGCTACTTCTATTTCTTTCTTTACTACCTTAAACATTGATTTCCTACTTACTTCCTTAGATTTAGTTTTGATATTACTTCCTTATAAGACTCGATTTTATTTTTCTTTAAATAGTCCAATAGTTTCTTCCTTCTATTAACAGCTCTTAATAAACCTACTGATGAGTGTTTATCTTTCTTAAACTGTTTAATATGTTTTGATAGGTTCTCAATTTTATCTGTCAATTGAGCAACCTGAACTTCAGACGACCCCGTATCTTTTTCATGAATCGCTAGTTCTTTTGCTTTTTTTGCCATCATATTATCCTTATTTATTTGTTTGTTTTATTAAGTTTTCAATTTTTTCAGCATAATCAAATGAGTCATCTTTTACGAAATATAGCTTTGGTAAAAATTTCATAACTATTTTCTTAGAAAGTACTTTTCTAATTACAAATGAAAATTCCTTTAATTTTGCAACAATATCATCAGCTTCTTTACCGCCTAAAGGCATAACAAATATTTTTGCAGTTTTTAAATCTGGAGACATTCTAACTTCTGTAACTGTAATTTCTTTTGTTGATAAAGGTAGTTTCGCCTCATCTCTAAGAAACAACATGCCTAAAGCTTGTTTTATCATCTCGCCAACTCTTAACTGTCTTTGTGTTACTGGTTTACCTAAGCTAGTCATTAAATTGTCCTCTCAGTTATTGTTGAATTATAAACCTCAATGATATCTTTTTTTTGAAAGTCTCCAAAGTCTTTAAGGGTAATTCCACACTCTAGACCTGCAGAAACCTGTTTAGTTTGATTTTTTTCTCTAAATATTGAGCCGATTTTTCCATTAAATATAATTGCTCCATCTCTTATTACTCTTGCATTTGAGTCTTGTGTAATTTCACCATCAGTAACTTTAGTGCCTGCAACTTTTCCAACCTTTGATACTTTAAATATTTCCAATATTTCTGCAGTCCCTATTATTTTTTCATCAACCTCTGGGGTTAATAAACCTGACATCTTACTTTTAATAAAATCTAATACCTCATAAATGATGTTGAAAGATGAGATAACAATTTTTTCTTGCTCAGCTCTTTTTTTTGCCTCTTTGCTTGGTTTGACATTAAATGCTATCAAAATTGCATTAGAAGCTTTTGCTAAAGATACGTCTGTTTCAGTTACCATTCCAATATCTGATAAGAGAATTTTAGGTTTAACTTCGTCATGTTTTATTTGATTAATTGCGTTTTTGATGGCCTCTGACGATCCATGAACATCGGATTTCACAATGATATTTAATTCCTCTGATGCAGCATCTTTAAATGCAGAGTCTTGTGTTACAAAAGTTAATGAATTTTTACCATCCTTAGACTCTTGAATTCTAGCATCACACAACAATTTTGCCTCTTTTTCATTTTCCAGGACTATAAAATCATCTCCTGCTTTTGCCGCACCATTTATACCTAGAATTTCAACTGGTGTAGCTGGTTCTGCTTGTTCTATATTTTTTCCTTGGTCATTAATTATTGCTCTAACCTTTCCCCATTTTAAACCACTAACGAAAAAATCGCCTTTTTTTAAAGTTCCAGCAGTAACGATAACGTTTGCGATAGGGCCTTTTCCAATATCAATTTTAGACTCTAAAACAATCCCTTTAGCCTCTGTTTCAAAGTCAGTTTTTAAATCTAAAAGCTCAGCTTGTAAAATTACACTATCGACTAACTTATCCAAATTCTGCTTTGTCTTAGTTGAAATCTCAACCATCAAAGTATCTCCTGATAAATCTTCAGCAATTAGTTCATATTCCAATAACTGATTCTTTATTTTTTGTGGGTCAGCTTCTGGCAAGTCACATTTGTTTATAGCAACAACAATTGGGACTTTTGCTGCTTTTGCATGTTTTATTGACTCTATTGTTTGAGGTTTCACCCCATCGTCTGCCGCTACAACAAGAATAACTAAATCAGTTAACTTTGATCCTCTTGCTCTCATTTCTGTAAAGGCTGCGTGGCCAGGTGTATCTATGAAAGTAATTTTATTGGATTGATGAACAATTTGATAGGCACCAATGTGTTGAGTAATACCACCAAACTCTCCAGATACCACATTTGCTTTTCTTAAAACATCTAGAACTGACGTTTTTCCGTGATCCACATGTCCCATTACAGTAACAATTGGAGCTCTACTTTTTAAATTTTCAGCTTTAACTTCTTTTATTTTTTCAATTATTTCTTCTGCCTTTTCTTCTCTAATTGGATTATGTCCAAATTCTTTTACTAAATATTCAGCAGTATCAGAGTCAATTGTATGATTTATGGTTACCGTAACTCCCATACCTAATAAATGTTTTATAATATTACTAGACTGTTCGGCCATTCTATTCGCAAGCTCTCGAATTGTTATAACTTCGGGTATTTTAACGTCCCTTTTAATTGGCTTTAAACTGTCTTTATCGTCTTCTTGATTTAAAAGTCTGTTCTCTTTCTGTTTTGCTCTTTTTAATGATGCTAAACTCCTTCCTTTTCCTGTAAAGTCCACATCACTAAGCGCTCTAGATACTGTTAATTTTAGTTCTCTTCTTTTTGACGTTCCTTTTCCACTTTTTGAATCTTTGCTGGGAGTTGTTTCTCCTTTTAATCTTCTCGTTGCTCTTTGTTCTGCAAGCTTCCTTCTTTCAAAGTCTGAGCTAGTAGATAAAATTGGTTTTGAAAAAGTATTATTTCTAGGCACAAAAGGTGTACTACCTTTGGGTCTCTGATTTGACGTATTTGGTCTAGAGTAGTTAGGTTTGGTCCCAATTCTAGGTTTTTTTTCAATAACAACAGTATTTTTTGACTGTGATTTAGCTTGTTCTATGCTGTTTATAGTTTTTTTGGAATTTCCAGAAATTGATAACTTTAATTTTTTTTTTTCCATCTTTCATCTCTCAATCTTTATAAACTTTGTCACGAGCAGACATAATTAAACTATCTGCCTCTTGTTTTGATAAAGCAAAATCTTCTAAATACCCTTTGATTTTTACTTTCTCACCTTTAACAACATCATAACCACCTGTAAGTTCGTCAGATGCTAAATCTGCAAAGTCAGTTAACGTTAAAATATTTTGTTCTCCTAATGTAACCAACATGCCTGGCGTTAAACCTTCATGACTAATAAGTTCGTTTTCAAGACCTAAATCTTTTACTCTTTTTGCAATCTCTTCTTGGTCTTTTTGATAAAACTCTTTTGCTCTTTCGATAAGTTCTTTTGCAGTATCTTCTTCGATACCCTCAATTTTTGTTAAGGCCTCAGGTTTACTATCCTTAATATCATCAATTGTTGAATAGCCTTCGGCTACCAATAACTGACCTAATGTTTCATCTAATTCTAAATTTTTTACGAAATTATCAGTTTTTTCCTTAAATTCTATTTGCCTTCTCTCTGAGTCTTCTTGATCAGTCATTATGTTAATCTCATAGTTCAGAAGTTTAGTAGCCAATCTAACATTTTGACCTCTTCTTCCTATTGCTTTACTCAAATTCTCTTCTGTAAGTATCACGTCCAACTTCTTTGCATCGTTATCAACATTAACTCTTTGTACTTGAGCTGGTGATAATGCATTTGCTACGACTACTGCAGGGTCTTCTGACCAATTCACAATATCAATTTTCTCACCTTGTAGTTCGTTAACAACTGCTTGAACTCTGCTACCTCTCATTCCAACGCAAGCACCAACAGGATCTAATGAAGTATCAATTGCTTTAACACAGATTTTTGCCCTGCTTCCTGGATCTCTAGAGGATGATTTTATCTCAATTAGTCCATCATAAATCTCTGGAACTTCTTGGATAAATAATTTTTCCATAAATTTAGGATGTGCTCTAGATAAAAATATCTGCTGTCCTCTAGGTTCTCTTCTGACATCTAAGCAGTAAGCTTTAATTCTGTCTCCGGCCTTTATATTCTCTCTTGGTATTAATTCATTTTTTTGAATAATTGCCTCTGTTCTACCGAGATCTACAATGATATTTCCAAATTCTAATCTTTTAACAATTCCACTTAATATTGAATCTTTTTTATCTATAAAATCATTAAATTGTCTTTCTCTCTCTGCCTCTCTCACATTGAAGCTTATCACTTGTTTTGCAGTTTGAGCTGCAATTCTTCCAAAATCAAATGATGGTAAAGGTTGTAGAACCTCGTCTCCAACTTTCTTATCTTTATTGTTTTCATTAAGTTTGATTGCATCATCTAAACTAATCTCTAAATTTGAATTTTCTGGACTATCAACAATTTGTAGTTTTCTAAAAATTCCTATGTCACCGTTGTCACGATTTATCTCTACTTTTATCTCATTTTCAGATCCAAACTTTGATTTTGCAGCCTTTGCAATACCATTTTCCATTGAGTCAATTATTAACTCTTTATCAATTGATTTTTCTAAAGCTACTGCTTCTGCAATTCTTAATAATTCGAGTTTATCTGCTCTTCTGTTAAGCATTTAAGTTTCCTCCAAAAAAAAATGGGCCGAGGCCCATTTTGAAATTTCAATAATGTATGTGGAATATATTGGCTTTTTTTAAATATTCAACTTTATTTAACTACTGAATATGTTTGATTTATCAGTTTTTTCCCATGAAAATGATCCATTTGATTCTGGCTCTCGTCCAAAATGACCATATGCTGCTGTTTTTTGATAAATAGGTTTATTTAAACTCAACATTTCTCTAATTCCCCTAGGACTTAAGTCAAAATTTTCTCTAATTAATTTTTCAACATGTCTGTTTTGTTCTTCATCATTAGTAAAAAGATTTACATAAATAGAAAGTGGTTTGGAGACCCCAATAGCGTACGCCAGCTGTATCAAACATCTATCAGAAATTTTTGAAGCAACTATATTTTTTGCTAGATATCTAGAGGCATAAGCTGCTGATCTATCAACTTTTGTAGGATCTTTTCCTGAAAATGCTCCACCGCCATGAGGTGCAGCGCCGCCATAAGTATCAACTATAATTTTTCTTCCAGTCAATCCAGCATCTCCATCTGGTCCGCCAATAACAAAATTTCCTGTTGGATTTACATAAATTTCATCTTCGCTAAGATCTGATAATAAGTTTTTAGGTATAGATTTTTCAATATAAGGTTTAACTAATTCTCTAACATCTGCTTGGTTTACATCTGCAGAATGTTGTGTTGATATTACTACTGATTTAACAGCTGCGGGTTTTCCTTCTTTATACTCTATTGTTATTTGACTTTTTGAATCTGGCTCAATGTTTTTTAACTTTCCTGACTTTCTATCTTCAGCCATTAGTCTTAATATTTTATGTGAATAGTGAATAGGAGCTGGCATTAAAACGTCTGTTTCATCACATGCATAGCCGAACATGATACCTTGATCTCCGGCACCTTCGTCCTTATTTCCAGATGCATCAACACCCATTGCAATATCTGCAGATTGTGAATGTAAATGACTCTCAATTTTTGTAGCTTCTTTGTAAGAGAAACCATCTTGATCATATCCAATATCTTTAATGCAATCTCTTACTTTTGAAATCAATTCATCTTTTTTGATTTCTGGACCTCTAACCTCACCTGCTAAAACAACTTTATTAGTTGTCGTTAGTGTTTCACACGCTACTCTAGATTGGGGATCGTTAGCTAAATAATTATCTACTACCATATCTGAAATTCTATCTGATACTTTATCTGGATGACCTTCCGATACAGATTCACTAGTAAAGAGGAAATTTTTAAGATTATTCATGATCCAATCTTCTAATAGATAATATTAAAAAAATATAGATAAAAATTAATATAAAATACATTTTATTTACATATTTAGAAAAAAGTGTAACTTTATGCTTAATTTCGTTAGTATAAATCGAACCAGTTTCCTCTAAATCAATTAATGATTTAATTTTACCGTTTGGATTGATAATTGCGGAAATACCATTGTTTGCTGATCTTATTAGGGTTTTACCTTGCTCAATAGATCTAAACTTTGAATGAGCATAATGTTGATACGGTCCTATTGAATTTCCAAACCAACCATCCTCGGAAATATTAATTATTAAATCATAATCTAAATTATTATTGAATGACCCTGTATAAATTATTTCATAACAAATTGTAGCTAATAGTTTTAAATTAATATCTTCAATGTTTAAAATTGCTTTTTTATCTTTTCCTTTAGTATAAGATTGATAATTATTGGTTAAACTTTTAAGCCCTATCAAAGACAAAACATTCTCCAGAGGTAAAAACTCACCAAATGGAACTAATTTCCTCTTATCGTAATAATCGATTACATTTGTTTGATTATCAATAACTGCAATAGAGTTAAAATACTCAGTTTTACCGTTTAAATTCACCTTTCTATTTAAACCTAACAGAACAAAATGATCCTTATCAAAATTTTTACTAAAAATTTCTTTGTATGAATTAATTTTATTCATGTTGGTTGAGGGTAAAACACCTTCTGGCCAGATAAAAATTGTTTTTTTTCCAAAATATCTTTTTGGATCACTTAGATTAACTAAATTTTGAATTATCGAATATTCATCAACATTCGACGAGTAAAATCTTTCTAAAGATACTTTAGTAGAAATAGTAACAATATATATATTATTTTTATCACTTTTTATACTCAGATTATTTAAGCTGAAATATCCATAAATCAAATTAGATATGACTAAAATTCCAACAATAAAAATACAATAAATATTTTTTTTTGACTTTTGGATGAACCATATAGCTGGTATTGTAAACAAAGTGATACATAGCAGATTAAATCCATAAATTCCCACTAAAGAGTTGATTTGAATAAACTCTGTTTGATCAGAAAAACTATAAGCTATTAAGTTCCATGGGAACCCAGAAAGTACAATTCCACGAATATATTCAATAATACTTAAAACAAGTGAAAATATAAGAACTGAAGAAATAATTTTTTTTTGACTTAGAAAAAATTTTGTTATCAAGGTTGCAATACCAAAAAAGATTGAGATGAATGCTGGAATACAAATAATTGACATTGGTATTAAAAATTTAAAATTATTATCAAATGTAAGAGAAATTGATATCCAATATAAACTGCAAATAAAATATCCAAACCCAAAAAACCATCCGTAAAGAAAAAAAATAAATTTGGATTTATTTAAATTTTTGGCTTCACCTAAAAATAAAAATAAAAATGTAAAAGATATAAAATTAATAAAAAAAAAATTATATGGAGGTAAGCTAAATGATGAAACACCACCAAGTAAAAATAAAATTAAAAAATTTAGTTTTTCAGATTTTGTCAAAAGTTTAACTTATTGAGTTTAATATTTTATTTTCTTCTTTATTCATTATTTTGAAATCTTTTATTTTTTTATGATCAAAACCTAGAAGATGCAAAAATCCATGGATAAAAGTCATTTCTAAAACAAAATTTTTTTTATTTGGAAAAATATATTGATAACTGATAATTATATCTCCAAGATAAATTTCTTTTTTTTTTAATTCTTTTTTTAAATCTGTTTTTATAAACGAAGGAAATGACAATACATCTGTATGATTATTTTTTTTTCTGAATTTATAATTTAGTTTTTTAATATTTGTATTATTTGAGAGTAATAAAGTAAAATTTACTTTTTTATTAGAGTAAAAATATTTTTTTGGAAATCGCCTTAAGATTTTGTCAAAAAATAATTGTGGTTTATTTAAACTCTTTTTCCATTTCTTATGATCAACAAGTACATTTACACTAATCATTATTTATATCAGAATAAGCCTTAACTATTTTAGATACTAAAGGGTGTCTGACAACATCCGAATGATCAAAATCTATAATTGATATTTCACTTAAATTACCTAATATTTTTTTTGATCTATTCAAACCTGATAAATTTTTATTTGGAAGATCTATTTGAGATGGGTCTCCATTTATTACAATCTTTGAATTTTCTCCAATTCTAGTTAAAAACATTTTTATTTGAGTATCAGTTGCGTTTTGAGCTTCATCCAAAATTGCAAATGAATTTTTTAGAGTTCTACCTCTCATAAAGGCTAAAGGTGCAATCTCTATATCTCCAATTTCTATTTTTTTTTGTATTTTTTCAAAATCTAAAAGATCATAAAGAGAGTCATACAATGGCCTTAGGTACGGATCTACTTTTTCTCTCATGTCACCAGGCAAAAAACCTAGTCTTTCACCTGCTTCCACTGCAGGTCTTGATAAAATTATTCTCTCAATTTTCTTTTCTAAGAGCATAGTAAGGCCAACAGCAACAGCTAAAAAGGTTTTACCTGTGCCAGCAGGTCCTGCTGAAATAACTATATCGCTCTCCCTTAACGCTCTAACATAGTTTTTTTGTTTTTCTGATCTAGGAATTACAGATTTTTTTGGTGTCTTAATAATATATTCAATATTTTTATTCGTATTGTTATTATTATTTTCCTCAATCATAAATTTATTAACCGATGAAATTATATCTTTTTTTTCAATATTTCCATTTGTAACAAATTGATTAGTTAAAAACTGAATAGCATTTTTTACTAAATTATTTTTTTTTGGATCGCTTTTTATAAGAATTGAGTTTCCTCTTGAATAAATGCTGGTATTTGTTAACTTTTCTAACTCTTTTAAGTTGTTATTAAATTCTCCAACAACACCTAATAGCAGATCATTATCTTGGAAAACTATACTCAGCGAATTATTATCCGAATAAACAAATTTTAACTCTGTTTTAAAATTATTTTGTTTGAGATTTTTCAAATTAAGCTGCTACCATTTTTTTATCTAATTTTCCAAATAAACTGTTCTGATTAGAGTTTTCTATTTTAACTTCTACCAACTTTCCTATAATGTCTTCTGATCCATCAAAGATAACTGAGGATAAATATTTATTTCTTCCAAAATATTTTTTTTGATTTTCTAACTTATTTTCAACTAGAACTTCAATAGATTGTTTTTCCATAGATTTATTAATTTGTATTTGATTATTGAATAATTTTTTTTGAATAATAATTAGTCTTTCTTTACAAATATCATTGTCAATTAACTTAGAATTTGAGGCTGTTGTGCCTGGTCTTGGGCTAAAAATAAAAGAGAAAGAATTTATAAAATTTATTTTATCTAGCAATTTAAGAGTATCATTGAAATCATTTTCAGTTTCACCAGGATAGCCAATAATAAAATCACTCGAGAATTTAATGTCATTATTAATATTTATTAATTTTTCATAAACTTTTAAATAGTCTTCAACTTTGTGCTTTCTATTCATCAAATGTAATATTTTATCTGAACCACTTTGAATTGGTAAATGCACAAATGGCATTAACTTTTTACTTAATGAATAACAATCTATTAGGTCATCGGTCATGTCTCTTGGATGGGATGTTGTATATCTTACTCTTATTAATTCAGAATACTGATCTAATTTTTTTATCAAATCAGAAATTCTGTACTCTTTGCCATTTTCAGAGTAAGAGTATGCATTTACATTCTGACCCAATAGAGTAATTTCTCTAACACCATTTTTAATCAGTTCCTCAGCTTCCTTAATTATTTGTTCAAAAGGCCTAGAATACTCAGGACCTCTGGTGTAAGGAACTACACAAAAATGGCAAAACTTATCACATCCCTCTTGGATTGTTAAGAAAGCTGAAATTTTACTATTCTCGTTTTTAATATCATCGAAATAATTAAACTTTGTTACGGTATCAAATTCTGTTTCATCTATTTTTTTGTTTTTGGACTGATCTAAAATTAAATCATTAATTTTATGATAAGCCTGAGGGCCAATAACTATATCTATATAAGGTTCTCGTTTTAGCATTTCCTCATTCTCAGCTTGAGCAACGCACCCAGCAACTACTACAATTGGTTTTTTTTTTCCTTTAAAACTTTTTCTAACTCTACCTATTTCATGGTAGACCTTCTCTTTTGCTTTATCTCGAATATGGCAAGTGTTTAATATATAACAGTCAACATCGTTTTGATCTTCATTTTTAATGTATCCAATATTTTTAACAGTGTCATAGATTCGATTGGAGTCATATTCATTCATCTGACAACCAAAAGTTTTGATAAAAACTTTTTTTTGCATTACTTATTTTTTTTGATACCGTAAAGTTCTAGTTTGTGATCAACTAATTCATAACCGTATTTTTCAGCTACTTTTTTTTGCAATTTCTCAATCTCATCATCAACAAATTCAATTATTTCACCTGTTTTGATGTCAATTAAATGATCATGGTGACTTTCACTAAGTTGTTCGTATCTTGCTTTTCCACCTTTGAAATCATGCTTAGCAACTATACCTGCCTCTTCAAATAATTTAACAGTTCTGTAGACTGTAGCTATACTAATTTTTGAATCAATTTCTGAGACCCTGTTGTAGAGCTCATCTACATCTGGGTGATCTTGGGATTCACTCATAACTTTTGCAATTATGCGTCTTTGATCTGTTAATTTTACTCCTTTTGAAATACATTTTTGTTCTATTGTTTCAGACATACCTTATTTAACTCGAATAAATCGGATTTATCAAATCTTTTGTTAGCTTATCTTCGTTATCTAATTCAATTAAATTTTTATAGTCATTTATGTTTTTTAAATCCATTGAAGAAAATCCTATTAATTCAATTTTATTGGCTATAGATAAAGCTTTAGCAATTGAAATTGAAGTTCTTAAACTTGAGAATTTTCCTGGCCCCCTATTAATATATATTTTTTTAATTTGATTTATATTTATATCTTTTTCACTCAAGAATTTATTTAATAGAGTCACTATTTTATCAAAATTTTCTCTACTGTTTGAATGCTCAGTGGTATAAGATTTACTATCTTTGATGATTGAAAAAAAAATTTTATCACTTGCAGCATCAATTACTAAATTAGTCATAATCAATTTATTTTTATTGCAAACAAACCTATATGCAACCGAAAAGAAATACGAGAAAGATGAAAAAGGAATTTTATCCCTCATGTACCATAGATTTGAAGAAAATAAGTACCCATCAACTAATATTAAAATGGCCGTATTCAAAAAACATATGGAGATAATAAAAAATAATAATTTTGAGTTTTTTGATCCAAAAGATTTTGAGAAAGAGTTTTATAATGTGAAAGTTAATAAAAAAATTCTTATTACTATAGATGATGCCTTTTTATCTTTCTATAACAACGCTTGGCCTTTTCTGAAGGAAAATCAAATTCCTTTTATTTTGTTTACATCCACTGAAACTATAGGAAATAAAGGTTACATGACCATGGATCAATTAAAGGAGGTTGAATCATATAGCTTTGCATATTTAGGAAACCACTCTCACTCTCATGAATACATGGTAGAATTTGATTTTGAGAAGTACACAAAAGATATAAATAAATCTATTGATATTTTTAATTCCCAATTTAATTATAATCCAACTTTTTTTTCATATCCTTTTGGTGAATATAGTTTAGAACAAAAAAAATTTATTTCATCAAAATTTAAATTTGCATTTGGCCAACACTCGGGAGTCATCGATCTTAATAAAGATCCATATGAATTGCCAAGATTCCCAATTAATGAAAAGTACGGTGATATTAAAAGATTTCAGTTTTTAATAAATTTACTTCCACTTCAGTACGATAAATTTTCTCCAGAGGACAAACTGATTACAAAGAACAACCCTCCAAAGATGACTGTAGAATTTTTTAAGGAGCAAAAAAATTTAGGACAAATAAATTGTTTTTCTGATGAAGGAGGTTCTTGGGATAATTCAAACATAAATTTAAAAGGAAACAAACTTACGATTTCTTTTAGGGAAAAGTTTAATTTTAGAAGAGGAAGAATTAATTGTTCCTTGAACGATATAGATGGTTGGAGATGGTTAGGTAGCCAATTTTCAGTAGATTTAAATTAAGTTTTTCAATTTTCTTGTTGTTGGCAGAATTTTAACATCATCAAATTCGGTAAGAGAATTTTGCTCAATAATTTTTTTTAATATTTTTGTGTATTCAACGCCAGTTTCAGCATATTTATCCAGATAATTTACAAGTAGAAGGCTGTTTAATTTACCTTCGTTATCTCTTTGAATTGCTCTTTCACGTCTGAATTCTTTATATCCTGAATGTGTATTTAAATTTCTTTGATATGCCTTCACAGATGCCTTTAAGACTTTAAACTTTGCAACCTTATGCTTTGAATCTCCGTCTGCCCCAGCTGGTTTAATGCCTTCTCCAGACCAAGTCCATTGTCCAAAAAGTGCATTTCCTTCTTGTGCAAATCTAGATGTTCCCCATCCAGTCTCTTTAGCTGCTTGAGCAATCGCTAATGAAACCGGTATTTCATCCATTCTTATTTTTAAAGTTGAAAAATCCTTACTTTTGACACCATATTGCTTAAATTTTTTAAATAGCCACTCTTTTTCTGTTTTTGAATTATTATTTTTATTTAAAATAGCGAAAAGCTTTTTTCTATCTAAGCGAATTTTTGTATTCTCTTCAATTATCAAAGGAAGTACGATTTGTATAAATAAATTCTTTCTCTTTTTTGTACTTTCTATTTTTTTCATTTCTCTGGGCAAATGATCAATGGTATTTCCAATATTTACTAACTTTGTTTCCTTAACTTTTTGAAGATTGTACTTTGTGTCCACAAATAATTGCTCGATTGTAGATGCACTTAGTCTGGAAGTATTTAAATTATTTTCTTCAGAATTAAATACGTCTATATCGTCAAATATGCTTTCCAAATTTGTTTCTTCATCAACGTTTTCTTTTTTTAATATTTCCTTATTATTAAGTGTTAAATCAAAATTTTTTTTTGATATATTCGACACTTCAATATTGGCTCTGAAGTTTTCACTCATAAAATTAGTCATCACAGGTAAACCAAAGAAAATCAAAATAACCAAACCGCTTGCTAAAGAAAACTTAGATAAACTCTTGTAATCTTTTTTAAAGAAAGTTTTTTTATTTTTCTTTTTAAGGTTTTTTAATTTAAAAGAGTTTGGTTTTATGAAAATTAATTCATTTCTATTTTTTTTAGACATAAAGTAAGTATTTTAATTATATAAAAATAATTTATTATTTTAAACTGCTAAAACTTCTTTAACTTCAGGAATATAATGTGTTAGTAAATTTTGAACTCCTTGCTTTAGCGTCATAGTTGAAGACGGACAACCTGAACAACTTCCTTGTAATTCCACTTTGACTTTACCATCTATAAATTCTTTGAATTTTATATCTCCACCATCTTTTGCAACTGCAGGTCTAACTTTAGTCTCTAAAATATAGATTATTTTTTTCTCAATTTCATTTAAATTTTCATCAGACTCATTTTGACCTAATTTATCAATAATACACTTATTTCCCTCTGCATAATACTCATTTATGTAAGATATAATTATATGCTGTATATCATCCCAATTATTTTCATCTATCTTGTTAACTGATAAAAAATCTTCACCTAAAAAAATACCGGTTACCCCATTTATTGACAGAATATTTCTCAGCAAAGTATTTTTTGTGTCATCTTTATTAACGATCTCGAAAGGTCCATTATTTGAAACTGGACGTCCTGGTATAAACTTTAATGAGTTAGGGTTAGGTGTTTTTTGAGTTTGTACAAACATTTCTTTAATATAAGAACTAAAAAAACATTTTAAATAGTTAAAAACCGATTATTTTCTTCATTTCTCTAACTTTATTTTCAGCTATATCATTTGCTTTTTCTGCTCCAGCTAATAAAATTTTGTCCAGATAACTGGGATCATTTAATAATTTATTTATTTCTTTTGCGATTGGAGAAATTTTATCAATTAATTGTTCGGAAAGATTTGTTTTAAACTCAGAGAAATTTTTACCACCAAACTCCTTTAAAGTAGTGTTAATACTTTGATTTTTTAAACTTGTATATATTCCAAGTAAATTTTCTGCCTCAGGTCTGTTTTCTAATTCTTCAACAATGTTAGGTATAGGATGTGGATCTGTTTTTGCTTTTTTAATTTTATTAATTATTAAATCTTTACTATCTTTCAGATTTATTCTACTTAAATCTGACACGTCTGATTTACTCATTTTTTTTGTACCATCCTTTAAGCTCATAATTCTGGAAAATTGTTTTTGTATTAATGGTTCAGGAGGAACTAAGAAATCCTCAACATCATAATCGTTATTGAATTTTTGAGCAATATCTCGACAAAGTTCTAAATGTTGCTTTTGATCATCACCAACTGGTACATGTGTTGCATCATACAACATAATATCTGCGGCCATAAGAATTGGATAGATGTAGAGGCCTACGCTTGCTTTCTCCTTATCTTTTCCTGCTTTTTCCTTAAACTGTGTCATCCTCTTAAGCCAACCCATTCTGGCAATACAACTCAACATCCAAGAACCCTCTGAGTGAGCGGGAACTAAAGATTGGTTGAACAAAATGCTTTTGTTTGGATTAAGTCCACTTGCAATGAATGTTGCAGCAGTTTCTCTGATATTATTTTTTAGTTCTTTTGGATCTTGTTTCAAAGTAATTGCATGCAAGTCAACAACACAATATATGCAATTATTATCCTCTTCATTCTGCAGTTCTACAAAATTTTTCATTGCACCTAAATAATTTCCTAAATGTAGATTTCCTGTTGGTTGGACTCCTGAAAAAATTTTTTTAGCCATAAAGTTAATATTTTATTTTAATATCTGATAATTTGAAAGCTTTAGTGACGATGGATATTAAAATATACATTACAAACGTTATAATTACTAAAATAATAATGCATAAAAATTTATAATTATTCTCATAAGTCAAATATTCGGAAAAGAACTTAATTAAATATATAAATATAATCAAAGTAATAAAATTAGAAAAAAGTATTTTCAACATTGAAAAATGGAAATTACTTGAAAATTTAAAATAACTTTTTTTAATGACTATAATCATCAAAATTATACCATTTAACCAAGAAGATATTGTTGTTGCAATTGGAATAATTATAAACCCAATTTCGTCAAAGAAAATAACACTAATAAAAATATTAATTGCTACTGATAACAAAGAAATTTTAAATGGAGTATTGGTGTCATTTCTAGCAAACAAAAAACTGGAGAATATCTTTATTAATGAAAATGCAGGTAAGCCAATAGAAAAATAAAATAACGCT
Organism: uncultured Pelagibacteraceae bacterium; assembly: GCA_902603665.1. Taxonomy (GTDB): domain Bacteria; phylum Pseudomonadota; class Alphaproteobacteria; order Pelagibacterales; family Pelagibacteraceae; genus Pelagibacter. The sequence continues at coordinate 29,077 of CACKVV010000005.1, forward strand.
CTAGCTGAATTTTTTACACTTTCAATATCAAATGAACCGTATCCAAATAGTGAGGAAGTTATTTCCTCTGAAGCAAAAATCAAAGCAAATGACGCAGGTAAACTTAGAAATAAACTTAATTCTAAAGCCTTATTTTGTATTTCTGAAATTTTAAATTTATCTTCTGTTTGAACATATTTGCTTAAATTTGGAAGTATCACTGTACCTATTGCTATCCCTGCTATTGCAAGATTTATCTGATAAATTCTATCTGCATAATATAAATAAGACACTGCACTTGCTTGAAATGAAGCAATAATAGTACCAACTAAGATATTTATTTGAGTTACTCCTGAAGCAAATACACTTGGCAAAAGTTTTTTAAAGAATAATTTTATATTATCATTTATTTTTATTTTTAAATTAAAATTAGGAAAATAAAATTTTCTTACGAAAAAAATAAGAAATATAAACTGTACTAATCCTGCAACAGATACTGTGTATGATAAATAGTAAACTAATGAGTCTCCAAACTTATTAGCGAAGATAAAACACAGAATTAATAAAATATTTAAAATAATTGGCGCGGCGGCTGCAGCTGCAAATTTGTTATGAGAGTTTAGAATCGCTGATAAAAAAGAAGCTAGCGAAATAAAAAGTAAAAAAGGAAAAGTAAGTCTTGTTAAATTTATAGCTAATTGCATTTTTTCTTTATCATCACTGAAACCAGGAGCTATAATTTTCACAAATCCTGGCATGAAAATTTCAATTAGAATAGTAGTAACCAAAAGAAAGAAAACTAATAAATTAAAAACAGAATTAGCAAACTCTCTCGCTTTATCCTTGCCTTTGATTAATTCGCCAGAGTAAGATGGAACAAAAGCTGCATTAAATGTTCCTTCAGAAAATAACCTTCTAAAAGTGTTTGGAATCCTAAATGCTACAAAAAAAGCATCAGCTAATGGCCCAGAACCTAAATAGAGAGCGATAAAGAAATCTCTGACATAACCAAGTACTCTGCTTATCAAAACAAAAAAACTAAATGTGCCAGTTGACTTAATTATGTTCATAAATCATATTAGTCATAATTTAGATCTAATTGTATATTTAAATATCCAAAATGAAAAAAGTTAAAATAGAACATTATTCTGATAAAGAGGCTCTTGATTTTCATACCAATGAAAAATCAGGAAAAATTGAAATAAATTCATCCAAACCGATGACTACTAAAAGAGATTTGGCTCTCGCTTATTCTCCAGGTGTTGCTGCTCCAGTTAAAGCTATCGCAGAAAATCCTGATCTTGCATATGAATATACAACAAAAGGTAATTTAGTTGCTGTAATTAGTAATGGGTCTGCAATCCTTGGTCTTGGTAATTTAGGGGCTGTTGCATCTAAACCAGTAATGGAGGGAAAAGCAGTTTTATTTAAAAGATTTGCGGATATTGACTCTATAGATTTAGAGATAGATTCAAACGATACGAACGAAATAATAAATTCAATTAAGAATTTTTCAAAAAGTTTTGGAGGTATTAACTTAGAGGATATTGCTGCTCCAGACTGCTTCGTAATAGAAGAAAAACTAAAAGAAATTTTAGATATTCCTGTTTTTCATGATGACCAACATGGCACTGCAATTATTACAACCGCAGCACTAATAAATGCAGTAGACATTGCTAAAAAAAGTTTGAAAAAAGTGAAAATTGTAATCAATGGGGCAGGTGCTGCAGCTATGGCTTGTGCTAATTTATTTAAAAGCTCAGGTGTTCCTCAAAAAAATATTACTATGTTAGACAGAAAAGGAGTGATTTACAGGGGAAGAGATAATTTAAATCAATGGAAATCAGCTCATGCAGTTGAAACGAAAAATAGGACATTGTCTGACGCTATTGATGGTGCAGATGTTTTTTTAGGATTATCTGCAGCAGGCGCTCTCAAAAAAGAGATGGTCAAAAAAATGGCAAAAAACCCAATAATTTTTGCATGCGCAAATCCAGATCCAGAAATTACACCAGAACAAGTTGAAGAAGTTAGAAATGATGCAATTATTGCTACAGGTAGATCAGATTATCCCAACCAAGTAAATAACTTAATTGGTTTTCCATATATATTTAGAGGGGCACTGGATGTAAGAGCGAAAACAATTAATGAGGAAATGAAAACTGCTGCAGCAGATGCTATTGCAAAACTTGCAAGAGAAATTGTTCCAGAGGAAGTGGCTGCTGCGATGGGAGGTGAGACACCTTCTTACGGTAATGAATACATCATTCCCTCTACATTTGATCCAAGGTTGATTAGCGTTATTCCAGTTGCAGTAGCAAAAGCTGCAATGTCAAGTGGAGTTGCTAGAAAGAATATTGAAAATTTTGATATATATTCTGAACAACTTAAACAAAGATTAGATCCATCAGTAACTATTATGCAAGGAATAAATTCAAAAATTAAAAAAAATAAAAAAAGAGTTGTATTTGCAGATGGGGAAGATGAAAATACACTTAAAGCTGCAATAGCTTTTAAAAATAGTAATCTTGGAACACCTATTATTGTTGCAAAAGAAAAAGTTGTCAAAGAAAGATTAAAAGAAATTGGATATGGAGAAAATTTTGATATCGAGATTGTGAATTCAACTAAAAAAGAAAAGAGAGAAAAATATGTAAACTTTTTATTTAAAAAATTGCAAAGAGAAGAAGGCTTATTAGAGAGAGATTGTGATCGAATGGTAAGAAACGACAGAGTTATATGGGGCTCTTGTATGGTGGCATGTGGAGATGCAGATGCAATGGTGACTGGAAATACACGAAGATATGCCCAGTCTCTTCAAAAGATTAAAAAAGTTGTTGAACCAAGGCCAGGTGAAATTATGTTTGGGTTAAATATGGTTGTTAATAAAGGTAAAACTGTATTTATTGGAGATACTAGCGTTCATGAATACCCAACATCTGAACAACTGGCTGAGATAGCTATTTCGGCTGCGAGAGTAGTAAGACTTTTTGGGTTTGATCCTAGAGTTGCCTTTCTTTCTCATTCAACTTTTGGACAACCATTAACTAGCAGAACAAAACACATTAGGGATGCTGTTGAAATTTTAAAAAATAAAGAAGTTGATTTTAAATTTGATGGAGACATGCAACCAGATGTGGCATTAAATAATGAGTATGCAGATCTTTATCCTTTTTCAGAAATTGTTGGTAAAGCAAATATATTAATTATGCCAGGACAACATAGTGCAACTATTTCCCACAAAATGATGAAGTCTTTAGGTGGTGCTAAGGTGATTGGTCCTTTATTAATTGGTTTGGGACAACCAATTGAAATTGCTCCACTGAGATCCTCTACTTCTGATATATTAAATTTAGCCTCTGTTGCAGCGTATTCTGCAGGAGTAATTAATTATAAAAAACCAAATTAATTTTTAATTATTCTAAGATCTTCTACTAGTAATATACTTGAAATTACATCTTCGACATCAAGAATTTGTTTTGCTTCATTAATAACTTCTGCTCTTTCTTCTTCACTTTCAGCAATACCATAAATATAAATTTTTTTTTTATAAGTATCTATATTGTAATTGGAAGACTTTATTTTTTTACTAGCGATTATAGCTGCACGTAACTGTGAAGTAATTAAGAGATCTTTTGCAGATTGTTGAAGGTTAAACTTCTCTTTTATCTTAAGATCGTTTTTAACCGATCTTGCACCTTTTATTTCCCAAGCCAACTTTGTTATTTTCAATTTTTCTTCAATTGTTTCGACTTTGCCAGTTATGAATATTCTTCCATCTATAACTTTTGGCTTAACAGCTAAAAAGTACTTTCCATCCATATTTATAATTTTAGCACTCAAATTTTTTTGCATTATATTATCATCTATCTGAGTTCCTATAGTTCTTGGATCTGTTGCAATTGATACTCCAGTACCAAGAACTCCTGTTGATGAAGCACCTACACACCCATTTAAAATTATTAAAAATATAAAAAGGTAAAGTTTATTTTTTATCATTTTTAATTTCTAAGCAGTAATTATATATAACTTTTTTTTGATAGTTTTTTTTACTACAAATTAATTTCACTATATTTTTAATTGATTTGGTTTTTAATAACTTTTTTACTTCTTTCTTATCTGATTCTTCTAATTCAATTAACTTTTTTTGGATATTTGTATTCTCAGAAATTATTACTGTTACTTCTCCTTTTTTCGATATGCTCAAATTATCTAATTTATCCGAAGTAATTCTTGTATACTCCTCATGAAACTTGGTAATTTCTCTACAGATTACTATATCTCTTTTTGGAAAATAAAGTTTTAAATCATTAATAATTTTGTAGAGTTTGTTTGGTGATATAAAAAATACAACTGTACATCCAAAACTTGATGCTTTTTGAAGATTTAATTTAAGGTCATTTTTTTTTTCAGGCAAAAAACCTAGGAATAAGTATCTATCTGAAAAACCACTTATAGAAATACCTGCACTAACTGACGATGCGCCAGGTATGGGAAAGATATCGATTGAATGCTCTATACATTCTTTAATAAGCATTTGACCTGGGTCTGAGATTGCTGGAGTTCCTGCGTCAGATATCAAACAGACAATTTTGTCTTGTTCTAGCTTTTCTATAATTTCTTTTATTTTTTCTCTCTCATTGAATTTATGATAAGAAATTAGATGTTTTTTTATATTAAAATGATTTAACAATTTTTTTGAGACCCGTGTGTCTTCACACAAAATTAGATCACATTTTTTAAGTACTTCTATAGCTCTTAAAGTAATATCCCCAAGATTTCCAATGGGTGTCGCAACACAATATAGCCCAGGTTTAAGTTTATTTAGAATTTCATAATGATGCATAATTCAAAATTATATTATTAATAATTAAATGAAAACTTTATTTAAAAAAATATTAATATTAATCTTTATATGCTTATTGCCTTCAAGCAAAATATTTGCAGAAAGCAAAATTAGAATTGGTCTTATAGTGCCCTTAAGTGGAGAATATTCAGCTATTGGAGACTCAATTATTAAATCAACAAGACTCGCACTTAACAAAATTAATGATGAAAAATTTGAAATTGTGCCTGGGGATACAAAGGCTAATCCAATTGACGCATTAAAAGCATCTAAAAATCTTTATGATCGAGGTATTAAAATTATTATAGGTCCAGTTTTTAATCAAAGTACAAAGTATCTTGATGAATTAAATGATGTAACTTTTATATCATTTACAAATAAAATTTATGGAAATCCTTCAAATGTAATAAGTGCAGGTGTTAACGCAATTTCACAATTTCAAACAATTGATAAATTTAGGAATTTAAATGAGATCCAAAGGACTATTATTTTGATCCCTAAAAGTGACTACCGAAAAGAAGTTGAACAGGCTATCAAAAAAACAAAACTAAAATTAAAAGATAAATATTTTTATGATATGGAGCCTACATTGCTTACTTCACAAATCGAAAAAGTTACAAGATACCCTGAAAGAAAACAGAATTTGCTTAATGAAATTGAAAGGATCGAAAACTCATCATTAATAAATAAACAAAAAAAATTAGAGGAATTAAATAAAAAAGATACTCTAGGTGGGATAAACTTTGACTCAGTTATTATTGCTGATTTTGGTGAAAGTTTGAAGAGTGTGGCTACATCTCTTTTGTATACAGATGTTTCTTCAAAAAGGATTTCTTACATTACTTTAAATCAGTGGTTTGATAATTCACTTTTAAAAGAAAATTCACTTCAACCAATTTATTTTCCATCAATTAATAAAGAAAATTTTGAATTATTTAAGGTTGAATATGACAATGCATATAAAAAAAAGGCAAATCAACTTTCTTTTTTAAGTTATGACCTTGTAGGTTTAGTTTACTTTTTAATTTATAGTAACAATTTTGATCAAGATAAAAAAATATTTTATGAAAAAAATAAATTCAAAGGAAAAATAGGTATTTTTGAGATCGATAAGAACACAATCACACACCAATTAAATTTTTACAGTATAAATAATGGAAAATTTATAAAAATTTTCTAATTTTTTTAAAAGCTTTGTATCTGTGATCAATTTTATATTTTTTTTTTGGATCCATCTCACCAAAAGTTTTTCTTTTTCCTTTAGGTATAAATATAGGATCATAACCGAAGCCTTTTAAACCCCTCTGCTCATTAGATATATATCCCTCAATTTTGCCAACTGAAACAATAGGTTTCTTTTTAAGACCAAAAATTGTCAATGCACAAATAAACCTTGCTGAGATTTTTTCTTCTCTCCAATTTTTTTTCTTTTTATCTAAAGCTTTAAAAACTTTTTTAATTGCTAAATTAAAGTCTCCTTTTGGACCTCCCCATCTTGCTGAATAAATGCCTGGTTTTTTATTTAATAAGTCAATTTCAAGTCCAGAGTCGTCAGCTATGCAAACCATATTAGTTTTTAGTGAAAAATTTTTTGCTTTAATTAGAGAATTTTCTTTAAACGACTTTCCATTTTCGACAGGGCTTTTTAATTTGAATTGACTAGGGGTTGAAATTTTATACTTTTTTGGGATCAAAACTCTTATTTCTTTGATTTTACCCTTATTATTAGACCCTATAACAATTTTTTCGATTTTTTTTTTAAGCATCTAGAAAAATTAGGTTTACTTACCATATACGTCTTAATGGAAAAAGAAGAATCAATAGAAAATAATACAAAAGAAGATCAAACAGAATTTGAACACTCAAAATCAGAAAAGACTGAGGATATTAAAGACGTAGAGGAAAACACTGAGGAAAAATTAACTCCTGAAGAAGAATTAGTTAACATTAAAGATAAGCTCGCAAGAACTTTTGCTGAGATGGAAAACCAAAGAAGGAGGTATGAAAAAGAAAAAGAAGATGCTTTTGAATACGGTGGTTTTTCTTTTGCAAGAGAAGCGTTAAATCTATTAGATAATCTTGAAAGATCAAAGATTTCATTAGAAAATGATGAAAATATTAAAAATACAGATACTTTAAAAAAAGTTCTTGAACATTTTGAAATTATTAACAAAGATTTGTTATCAATATTCAAGAAAAATAATATAGAACCTATTAAGTCTATAAACGAAAAGCTAGATCCAAATCTTCATCAAGCAATGATGGAAATTGAAGATGAATCCAAAGAACCAGGAACGATAGTTCAGGAAATTCAAAAAGGATTTATGATGAAAGATAGATTGTTAAGACCATCATTAGTTGGGGTAGCAAAAAGAAAGTCAGAAGAACAACCTAAAGAGGAACAAAAAAACCAAGAAAATCAAGCAGAAAAGGATAAAAATTAATCTTGATGGATGCTTGTAGTTGTAAAATTAACACTTATATGAAGCAGAGATAATAAATATGGGCAAAGTAATTGGAATTGACTTAGGAACAACTAATTCGTGTGTAGCTGTAATGGAAGGTACGCAGGCAAAAGTTTTAGAAAATGCAGAAGGTGCAAGAACAACCCCATCTGTTGTAGCGTTTACTGATGGAGATGAAAAATTAGTTGGACAGCCAGCAAAAAGACAAGCTGTAACAAATCCTGAAAATACTATATTTGCTGTCAAAAGATTAATTGGTAGAAATTTTGAGGATCCAACTGTTAAAAAAGATGTTGAAACAGCTCCATTTAAAATCGTTAATTCAGATAAAGGTGATGCTTGGATAGAAGCAAAAGGTACAAAATATTCACCATCTCAAATATCAGCTTTCACACTTCAAAAGATGAAAGAGACGGCAGAGAAATATTTAGGCCAAGAAGTAAAACAAGCAGTAATAACCGTTCCAGCTTATTTTAACGATGCACAAAGACAAGCCACAAAGGATGCAGGAAAAATAGCTGGTCTTGAAGTCTTAAGAATTATAAATGAACCAACTGCGGCGTCACTTGCATATGGTTTAGATAAAAAAACAAATAAAAAAATTGCAGTTTATGATTTAGGCGGTGGAACATTCGATGTTTCAATTCTAGAATTAGGTGATGGTGTCTTCGAAGTAAAATCTACTAATGGAGATACATTCTTAGGTGGTGAAGACTTTGATAACGCAATTGTTGATTATCTACTTTCAGAGTTTAAAAAAGAAAATGGTATTGATTTAAAATCTGACAAGCTTGCCCTACAGAGACTTAAAGAAGCTGCTGAAAAAGCAAAAATTGAATTATCATCTGCTGCGCAAACTGAAATAAATTTACCTTTTATAACAGCTGATAAAACAGGCCCAAAACACATAAATTTAAAAATGACTAGAGCAAAGTTAGAGGCTCTTGTCGAAGATTTAATTTCAAGAACAATACCACCTTGTCAAACTGCATTAAAAGACGCTGGTCTTTCAGCAAGCGAAATAGATGAAATTGTATTAGTTGGTGGCATGACAAGAATGCCAAAGGTAGTTGAGGAGGTTAAAAACTTTTTTGGAAAAGATCCGAATAAATCTGTGAACCCAGACGAGGTTGTTGCAATGGGTGCTGCTATTCAAGCAGGTGTATTACAAGGTGATGTTAAAGATGTATTATTGTTAGACGTAACTCCATTATCACTAGGAATTGAGACATTGGGTGGTGTATCAACAAAATTAATAGAAAAGAATACGACTATTCCAACAAAAAAAAGTCAAGTTTTCTCGACTGCAGAGGATAATCAGCCAGCAGTTTCTATAAGAGTTTTGCAAGGTGAAAGAGAGATGGCAACAGACAATAAAGTCCTTGGAAATTTTGAGTTAGTTGGAATTGCACCAGCGCCTAGAGGAGTTCCTCAGATTGAAGTAACATTTGATATTGATGCTAATGGTATAGTTAACGTTTCAGCTAAGGATAAAGGAACTGGTAAAGAGCAAAAAATTCAAATTCAAGCTTCTGGCGGTTTAAGTGACGAGGAAATCAATCAAATGGTAAAAGACGCAGAGAGTAATAAGGAGGCCGATAAGAAGAAAAGAGAGGCTGTTGATGCAAGAAACCAAGCTGATACTTTATTACATTCAACAGAAAAAAACTTAAAAGAGCATGGAAGTAAGGTTTCTGAAGCTGATAAAAAGGCTATAGAAGATGCATCTGCAAATTTGAGAAATGCACTTAAAGGAACTGATTTAGAAGAAATAAAAAAGAAAACTCAAGACCTAGTTCAAGCATCCATGAAACTTGGTGAGGCAATTTACAAATCACAACAAGGTGCTAAGCCAGATGATGCTCCAAAAGATGACTCTAAAGGAG
>CACKVV010000006.1 GCA_902603665.1 uncultured Pelagibacteraceae bacterium
TAGAAAAGACGTAAATCTTAAAAGAACTTATAGATTTAAATATTCAAATAATGAATGGTCAGGCATTCCTATTATGGCTGCTAACATGGACGGAGTTGGTGAATTAGGAATAGCTGAAAAATTATCAGAGTTTCAAATGATAACTTGTCTTACGAAACAACATGACATTAAAAAAATAAAAGCTTTTAAAAAAATTAAATCTATCCATCCAAATATTTCACTTTCAATTGGAATTAAAAAAAGTGATTTTGATAATTTAGACAAAATTTTGAAAGAATATAGTTTTATAAAGTTTATCTGCATTGATGTTGCAAATGGATATTCAGAATACTTTTCTAAATTTTTAAAATCAGTTAGAGACAAATATCCAACTAAAACAATTATAGCTGGAAATGTTGTGACTGCTGACATGACACAAGAATTAATATTGTCAGGAGCTGATATAGTTAAAGTTGGAATAGGACCAGGTTCAGTTTGCACAACAAGATTACAAACTGGGGTTGGATATCCTCAGCTTAGTGCTGTAATTGAATGTGCTGATGCTGCGCATGGTTTAGGTGCACATATAATTGCTGATGGTGGATGTACTTGTCCAGGTGATGTTGCAAAAGGGTTTGGTGGTGGTGCTGATTTTGTAATGTTAGGTGGTATGCTTGCAGGTCCAAAGTTTTTTAAATATATTCTAGATAAAGAGATTACTTACATGGATTTTGTAGAATATAACAAATTATATTGTGCTGTATCAGGTTCATTAATAAGCCCTAATTCGACACCTGAGTTTGTATATTTAAAAGAAAATATAACTGAAAAGAAAATATGTGGTGAATATTATAGATGCTGCATACCATGTAGCTGTGATTTAATGAAATATTCAAAAACACAGAAAATGAAATATAAATTCACTGATATTGAAAAAGAATTTTATGTATTAACAATTGATAATCCTTGTGGAAAAAAAGATTTTCCAATCCAAGTAAATAAAAATTATTTTTGCAATGGCGATAAGCTTGATAAGTCACAAGTAAGTGTCTTGGACAATAAATTAGTAATTGGTTATTTACATGATAGCAGACCATGCTTATCTTCTGACTTAGATTATATCAATACCCATCAAGTAACTGGCAAGTTTTGTGAGTTTAGAAACAATACTCCTTTGGATCAATTAAAATCAGGAATGGGCGATATTTTCATAAAACTTGCAAGATAATTTTTTAATTTGTATAAGAATATTCAATCTATGGCGGGGTAGCTCAGTTGGTTAGAGCGCGGGACTCATAAGCCCGAGGTCAGTGGTTCGATCCCACTTCCCGCTACCATTCTAGACGATCAACATCATTTTGCTCCAATAGTGCTCCAATGAGAATTAGAATTTAGAATTTCAGATCTCTAACTTTTATGGTATAATTTAATTTATGATACTAAAACAAATCTTCAATTTTTGGAAACATTGGAATTGTAGTTTATTTGTTAAAGTTCTTTATTCTTCAGATATATAAAAAATCTTTTTTACTAAATTTTCAATAATAATCGTTTAATTTTAATTAAAGGGCTCTAATGAGTAAAAAAGCATTATTTTATAAATCAGTTATATGGCAAGTTATCGGGATGATATGGATATCATTCCTCTCTTATTTATGGTTTGGTAATTGGATACGATCCTTAGGTTTTACTACTATGGTTGTGATTGTAAGTATCTTCGCATACGTACTTTATGAAATGTTGTGGGATAAATTTACTAAAAATAAGAAATTTTAATTCCTGCTCCATATACGCGTCAATGACATTGGTTCTTGACTAAGATTCTTTAATTTGATTCAATATCACTAGAAAGGAAAGAGAGCATTTACAGGAGTAATTGCTTTAGAGTGAGTGAGCAGGGTTCATGGCGATAGACTCATAAGCCCGAGGTCAGTGGTTCGATCCCACTTCCCGCTACCATAATATTTTTACAAATTAAATTTTTAGCTGTTAAAATTGATGATAGTATGTTTAAAATTTTACTAATATTTTTTTGTTTTATATTTAATATAAATATAGCCATTGCAATCGATCAAATAGACGGATTTAAAGTTAAAAATCATTTTTCATCAAAGTTATTTTTAATTGATACTGCAAAGGCACCTACAATTATTTTATCTCATGGAAGCGGAGGTATATGGAAGCATATTTATATGTGGAAAGACATATTAAATAAAAATGGATTTAATGTAGCAATTATTGATCATCACACAGAAAAAAAAATTAAACCTCATGTGGGCAAAAGAAATTATAAAGATTTTCCAGAAGAAAGAATAAAAGATTTACTAAAATTTTCTCGATGGATAAAAAAACAAAAGTGGAATAAGAACAAAATTGGAGTAATTGGTTTTAGTTATGGTGGTGCAGGAACAAATCTTTTAGCAAATAGCCTCGAATTAGAGACAATAAAGACTTTTAAAAAAAAAGATAAAAATTTATTTGGTGCAATAGTTTCGTATTATCCTGGATGTGGCTTAGCTGGTGGATCCATACCACCAAAATCATATTTACCAATTATAATACATATTGCTGAGAAAGATGAATTAGTAACACCTTATTTAAATTGTGTAGAGCCTTTAAACAATGAAAATTTAATTATTTATAAATATCCAGAGGCTCAACATTCCTTTGATGTTGATATACCAGGTTTTAAATATGAGGGTGTTATTTTTTCAACTGGTAGAAAGTTCACAAACATAGGTCATAAAAAATCCCGAGAATTAAGTATTAAAAGAACCCTAGCTTTTTTAAATGATAAATTAAAATAATTTTTTTTCAGTGACCAGGAAATTCAATTAAATTTTCAACTTTATAATTATTCTGTATTAATTTTTCACATCCTCCTAGGTCAAATAAATTAATTACAAAAATGAATGCAGCTACTTTTCCTTTTGAGATTTCAACTAACTTTGCAGCAGCTTCTGCTGTACCTCCTGTAGCAATTAAATCATCAATTATTAGGACATTATCTTTTTCATTAATTGAGTCTTTATGCACTTCAATTGTTGCTGTTCCATATTCAAGTTCAAAATCAACAGAATGTACATCAGCAGGTAACTTATTTTTCTTACGTAACATGATGAATGGTTTCTTTAAAAGATATGAAACTGCAGAAGCAAATACAAATCCTCTGGACTCAATTGCAGCTATCTTATCAACTTCGTATTTTTTTGATCTTTCAATAATTTGGTTAACAGTATCTTCAAAAGCTTTTTCATTTTTAATGAGAGTTGTTATGTCTCTAAATAAAATGCCTTTTTTAGGATAGTCAGGTATTGACCTAATATATTCTTTTAAATCCATATTACTTAATTATAACTATTAAATAATTAATTTTTTAAATATGGCAAATAATAAATTAGCTATAATTGGTGGAAGTGGTCTTTACGATGTAGAGGAATTTATAGATAGAGAAATGTTGAGTATAGATACAGCTTGGGGAAAGCCATCCGATCAAATTTTAAAAACAAAATATAATAACAATGAAGTATATTTTTTACCTCGTCACGGCCGAGGTCATTTTATATCTCCATCAAAAATAAATTTTAGAGCAAATATTGATGCCCTTAAACAACTTGGTGTAACAGATATTGTATCTATTTCTGCAGTAGGATCTTTAAAAGAAGATCATTCTCCTGGAAAATTTGTAATTGTTGATCAATTTATAGATAGAACATTTGCAAGATATAAAACTTTTTTTGAAGATGAAATAGTAGCTCATGTATCAATGGCTCATCCAACTTCAAACGGTTTAATGAATGCATGTGAGGAAGCAATAAAATTAGAAAATATTAATTATCAAAGAGGTGGAACCTATGTAGTCATGGAGGGACCACAATTTTCTACATTAGCTGAGTCTAACTTATATAGATCATGGAAGGCTGATGTGATTGGAATGACAAATATGCCAGAAGCTAAATTAGCAAGAGAGGCTGAAATAAGATACGCATCAGTGTCAATGGTAACTGATTATGATTGTTGGCACCCAAGCCATGAAAATGTTGATGTACAACAGGTCATTAAAGTTCTTTTAGATAATGCTTCTAAAGCAAAAAATATGATTAAAAATTTGATCAAAAATTTTGAAAATCATATTGATCCAAATGATCCAACTAATAATTGTTTAGATGTTGCAATTATTACTGCTCCTGAAAAGAGATCCCAAAAAACAATTGAAAAACTAAAGTATATCGCTGGAAGAGTATTAAATAAATAATGAGAATTGAGGGAAAGAATTATAAAACTATCTGGTTTGATAAAAATTCAAAAAATGTCAAAATAATTAATCAGACTAAATTACCTCATGAATTTATTATTAAAGACTTAGAAACTGTTAAGGATGCAATTAATGCAATAAAAGTTATGGAGGTAAGAGGGGCTCCATTAATTGGGGCTACAGCAGCATTTGGTATTGTTTTAGCTATTAAAGAAAATAATGATTTAAATTTTATAAAAAAAAGTTCAGAAGATTTAGTAAAAGCAAGACCTACTGCAATTAATCTTCAATGGGCCGTTCATAGAATGAACAACAAAATCTCCATGATTAAATCTGAAAATCTATTTGAAGTTGCTTTAAACGAAGCTGAATTAATTTGTAATGAAGATGAAACATTTTGTGAAGAGATTGGAAAAAATGGTCTAAAGATAATAGAAGAAATTTATAATAAGAAAAAAAGCACTGTAAACATACTAACACATTGTAATGCTGGGTGGTTAGCAACTATTAATTGGGGGACAGCTACATCTCCAATATATCATGCACATAAAAAAGGTATACCAATTCATATTTGGGTAGATGAGACAAGACCCAGAAACCAAGGTGCAAATCTAACTTCATATGAACTTAATGAAGAAGAAATACCAAACACAATTATTGCAGATAATACTGGTGGAATTTTGATGCAAAAGGGACAGGTTGATATGTGTATAGTTGGCACTGATAGAACATTATCTAATGGAGATGTTTGTAATAAAATTGGAACTTATCTTAAAGCGCTAGCAGCAAATGATAATAATATTCCTTTCTATGTTGCGTTACCTGGCTCAACAATTGATTGGAATTTAAAAAATTCAAAAGATATTCCAATTGAAGAGAGAGATCCTAAAGAGCTTTCTCATGTAGATGGAATAATAGGAGATAAAATAATTGATGGAATTCAAATTTATCCTAAAAAAAGCAAAGCATTAAATTTAGCTTTCGATGTAACACCAGCAAAATATGTTACAGCTTTAATCACAGAGCGAGGAATATGTGAAGCATCTGAAGATGGCCTTAAAAGATTATTTAAATGAAAAATATAAAATCAGAAATAATTAAATTTTCAAAGTTGTTAAATAGCAGAAAATTATCAGCTCTTAGATCTGGCAATATCTCAGCAAGGTTTAAAAAAGGTTTTTTTATTACACCTTCTGGAAAGAAATATTCATCTCTTAAAAAAAAAGATATTGTGTATGTAAGTTTAAATGGAAAATTTGATAAAAAATTAGGAATACCATCCTCTGAGTGGAAATTTCATCAAGATATTTATTTAAAAAAGGAAGAAGCTAATGCAATAGTGCATTCACATTCAACTAATGCCACTGCATTATCAGTTCATAAAAAATCAATTCCAGCTTTTCATTATATGGTAGCTTTAGCAGGCGGAAATGACATCAAATGCGCAAACTATGCAACCTATGGTACCAGAAAGCTTTCAGTAAATATTTTAAAAGCTTTAAAAAATAGAAAAGCATGTTTGATTTCAAATCATGGCCAAATTGCATATGATGATAATTTATCCAAAGCTTTTGAATTAGCTGAAGAGGTTGAAAATCTCTCTTTGCAGTATATAACCGCACTCAAGCTTGGTAAGCCAAAGATTCTTTCAAATGTCGAAATGAATAAAGTGTTGGCAAAGGCTAAAAATTATAAGAGAGGATAATTTATGACTAAAGTAGGAGAACACATTACTTTAGATATAATTGGTACAAATAGAGAGTACGAACCTGCTTTCTTTGAAAAATTAGTTTATAAAATAGCAAAAGTTGCAAAAGTAACAGTTTTAGAAATTTCAAAATATAAATTTGAACCTCAAGGCTTTACACTTGTAGCACTTCTTGCCGAAAGCCATATAAGTTTTCACACTTTTCCAGAAAAAGGTATAATTAGTTTTGATTTCTTTACGTGTGGAAAAGTTTCACCTTCAGTTGCATTGAAAATTATTAAAGAGGAAATTCAACATACAAATATAATTAAAAAAGAATTCAATAGAGATACAATTGATCTTTACCATGATAATTATAGCTCACCTGGTTTAAACAAAGCATATGTAGTTAATAAAGTTTTAGAAAATTTTAAATCTAAAGTTGGTCAATATATTGAAATTCTTGATTTGGAGCAATTTGGAAAAGCATTATTTATTGATAACGAAATACAAGTTGCTGAAAGTGATGAACATCTTTACAGCTCAACATTTGTTAACTCTGGCCTTAAATTGAACCCTAAAAAAGAAAAAGCTGCAATTATTGGTGGAGGAGATGGTGGAATTGCAAGAGAATGTATTTCACAAAACTTTGGTTTTATAGATTGGTTTGAATTGGATCCTGAGGTAGTTGATGTATGCGATAAACATTTGAGCAAAATAGGTGAAAAGGCTACTGAAAAAAATTCGGTAAAATGTGTATGGGGAGATGCTTTTGAAAGTATAAAATCTGTTAAAGATGATACCTACGATCAAATATTTGTTGATTTAAATGATGATCAATTTTGTATAGATCTTGCAGCAAAAAATATGGAATCTTTAGTGAGAATATTAAAACCTAAAGGAGTTATTACAGCGCAGGTTGGAAGCCAAGATAAAAAACCAAAACAGGTAGATAGTTGGTTAAATGTTTTTAATGAAAATTTTGGAAATACACAACTTTCAAGAGTTTATATCCCAAGTTTTGATTGTGCTTGGAACTTTTCTTCATCAATAAATCATTAATTTTTCTTTTTAAATATCAATATTTGTGAAATAATAAATTTTATTATTTTGGAGGAAAAATGAATAAATTTAAAACATTAGGATTAGGAATTTTAATTTCCTTTTTCTTAACTATCTCTTCAAATGCAGACTCTATTAAAATTGGAACAGAAGGTGCTTACCCTCCTTGGAATTCTAAAGATGCTTCTGGAAACCTTATAGGTTTTGAAGTTGAGCTTGCAAATGAACTATGCAAAATCATGAAAGCGGAGTGTACAATCGTCGAACAAGATTGGGATGGAATGATCCCAGCTCTATTAATGAGAAAATTTGATGCGATCATGGCTGGTATGTCGATTACTGCAGAAAGACAAAAAACAATTACTTTTTCTCAAGGTTATGCTGATGAGGTTGCTTCTTTAGCGGTAATGAAAGGATCTGATCTTGAAGGAATGGATACGCCAGAAGGTATAAATTTATCTTTAGGTGGATCTGATGTTAAAAAAGCTCTTAAAACACTTACAGGTGCATTAGCTGGTAAAACAGTTTGTGTACAAACAGCTACAATTCACCAAAACTTTTTAGATTCAGGTGATGTAGGAAGTGTAAATGTAAGAACTTACAAAACTCAAGACGAAGTTAATCTAGATTTAGCATCTGGAAGATGTGATGCTGCATTAGCAGCTGCTGTTGCTTTTACTGATTATGCTGATAAATCTGGTAAACCAGTTGTTCTAGTTGGACCTACTTTTTCAGGCGGTGCATTTGGAAATGGAGTAGGTGTTGGAATTAGACAAGGCGGAGATGATGCTATCGGAAAAAGAGATGCTAAACTTTTAAAAGATTTCAACAAAGCGATTGATAAAGCAAGAAAACAAGGAATTATTAGCAAACTTGCTATTAAACACTTTGGTTTCGACGCTTCTATGTAAATATTTCAGATTTGGCGACTATATAATATAGTCGCCAAACTATGGAACTTCTCGCATTTGGCAAAACAGGTTGGGGTGATGAGTTATTTTATGCGACCCTAATGACTTTAGCTGTTTCAATAACAGCTATGTTAATTGGATTTTTCTTTGCACTTATTTTTACTCCTTTAAAATTATCAAAACACAAATCACTAAATTTAATTGGTAATTTTTACACTACAGTTATTAGAGGTGTTCCAGAATTATTGGTCATTTATCTTTTCTTTTTTGGTGGAAGTGGAGCAATAATGTTTGTTGCTTCTATGTTTGGTTATTATGAATATATTGAAATTAATGCATTTATTACTGGTTCATTTGCAATAGGTATTATTTCAGGTGCATATTCAACAGAGGTATTTAGAGGAGCCATACAATCAATAGATAAAGGTCAGTTTGAGGCTTCAAAAGTTTTGGGGATAAAAAAACATATTCAATTTTATAAAATTATCCTTCCTCAAATGTTAAGACTTGCAATTCCAAATCTAAGTAATGTTTGGCAAATTACATTAAAAGATACCTCTTTAATTTCAGTAACTGGGTTAGTTGAAATTATGAGACAATCATATATTGCAGCAGGTTCAACTAGAGATCCTTTATTTTTTTACTCATTTGCAGCAGTTCTGTATTTATTATTAACGTTCTTGAGTATGAAACTAATAAACAAATTAGAAGTTAAATATAGTAGGGGATTTTAAATGGATTTTGAATTGATGATTGGTAGCTTTCCTAAGTTATTAAGTGCAACAGTAATTACTCTGAAGCTTTTATCATTATCTTTATTTTTTGGATTATTTATTGGTTTACTTTTTGCAATTTTAAGGATGAATAAAAATCCAATTGTAAATAAATTTGCATACGGATACTCCTACGTTTTTAGAGGCACACCATTATTGGTTCAAATATTTATTATTTATTTTGGCCTTGGACAAATTGAATACTTAAGATCTACTTTTTTATGGGTGATACTTAAAGAACCGTATTGGTGTGCAATAATTGCCTTTGCATTAAATACAGGTGCATACACATCAGAAATATTAAGATCAGCTTTTCAAACTATTAAACCAGGATTAATAGAAGCTGGAAAAAGTCTTGGTATTCCTAACAAAGTAATTTTTTATAAAATCCAAATACCTATAGCGATTAAACAGTCATT
The DNA here is from genome assembly GCA_902603665.1 of uncultured Pelagibacteraceae bacterium. Lineage (GTDB taxonomy): Bacteria > Pseudomonadota > Alphaproteobacteria > Pelagibacterales > Pelagibacteraceae > Pelagibacter. The sequence continues at coordinate 9,087 of CACKVV010000006.1, forward strand.
ACCCGCTTATGGAAATGAAATTATATTAATGCTTAAAGGGACATCACTTGCAAGTACAGTAACTTTAATGGATCTTACAGGAGTTGCTAAATATATTATTTCAACAACTTTTAAACCAATAGAGGTATTCATAGTTGCTGGAGGTATATATTTATTTATGACCTTTTGCGTTCATAATTTAATAAAATTTCTTGAGAAAAAATACGGTTTTCAAACTTAGAATTTTAAATATATACGCTTGAAATAAAATCCCAAAGTTAGAGCTCTTAAAAAAAGAAAGATTGTAAAAGAAATCCACAAACCATGATTTGCAAAATTTTGGACTAAAAAATAAGAGGATAATAGATACAATATTACTGAAATAATCATTGCATCTCTAAGCTCTCTAGTTTGTGAAGCACCGATAAAGATTCCATCAAATTGATAACAAAACGAGGATATAAAAGGTAATAAAATTAGCCAAATTGAAAACTGATAACTTATATTTTTAACACTTTCAATATCAGTCATAAAATTAATGAATGTGTTATTTACAAAAAAATAAATAAAAGAAATTGCTGCTCCAGTAAATGAGCTTAATATAAATGAGTTTTTGACTGTATTTGAAAATAACTTTTTATTTTTTTTACCAATTGAAAATCCAATTATACCTTCTGTTGAAAAAGCATATGAGTCTAAGATAAATGCGGAAAGAAATATTAGGTTAATTAAAATTGTGTTAGCAGCTATATACTCTTCTCCAATTTTACTACTTAAGTATGTAAACCAAAAAAAAGAAAAAGTTAATAAAATTGTTCTTAAAAATATATTTAAGTTTATTTCAATTAAACTTTTAATTTTAGAAATATTTAAAATTTCTTTAATATTTAAATTAATTTTTGTGTATTTTTTTAAGAAATGAAAACTGTAAGTTAAAAATATAAGGGAGGTTGCAAAAGTAGCTAATAGAGTTCCATACGCAACACCTTTAATATTTAGATCATATTCTAATACCAATATTGTACTTATTAAAATATTTAAAATTGATAAACTTCCAATTGCTAAACTTGATATTTTGGTTTTTTGTAATCCTATAAATAAACCAATTATAATATAAATAGTTAATTCAAATATTGATGAATAAATTCTAATATTAAAATAAACCTCGAAGTTTCTTTCAGTTTCTTCGGATAAATCAAAAAAAAATAGACATAAACTAAAAATCTGTTTTTTAAAAATTATCAAAAAAAATGAAATTAAAATTACAAAAAATAAATTTCTAAAAACCAAATTTAAAATACTTTTATAATCTTTTTTTCCGTACGATTGACTTACAATGCCAACTGTTCCCATTCTTAAAAAACCAAAACTCCAAAAAATTAATGAAAAAAAACTTGTAGCTACACTTGTTGCAGCTAAAAAACTATTATTACCTGAATTTCCCATCAATGCTGTATCAACAATACCAACAAGAGGAATTGCAAGATTTGCAAAAAAAATAGGAATAGATAAGTTAATTATATATTTGATTGATGACTTATCGCTCACTAAGTGACTAGTAACTTGTATATTCTTTTATTTCTTTTATTTTTGAGCCTGTATGATTATTTATTTCCAATTTTATTTTAGCTCTTTCATCATTTAAGAAATGCACATCTCTTGATAGTTTTATAAATTCATCACCAAAATCTGAATTTTTTTCACATAATCTCTTATCATCCTCTATTACCCAAAGCTTATTATTAATTTCTTTAAGAAATTTAAATAAGCTATCAAGTTTTTCGTCAGATTTTACATTTTTGAGAAATTGATCTTTAAGTACATCATGTTCATTATTTATAAATCTAAGTTTTTCAGGATCCTTAATTTTTTCTTTTTTAATTTCTAAAATTGAAATTTTATCTAAAAGCTCACCAACAGAGACCTCAACTACTATTTTATTCATAATTTTTTATACTGTGTTAAGTTGTTACAAATATGTCTAATATATTAATTATTAAACACGGTTCATTAGGCGATATAGCTCAAGCGAGCGGTGTAATTCAAGATATTTCTGAAAATCATAAAGATGATGATGTATTTATTTTGACAACAAAACCTTATTTAGACTTATTTAGAAAAAATCCATATATTAAAGAGCCTATTTTAGATAAGCGATTATCAAGATTTAATCTTTTTTACCTATTTTCATTAATGAGAAGTTTAAAAAAGTATAATTTTTTAAAAATATATGATTTACAAAATTCAAACAGAACATCCTTCTATAAAAATATCCTTTTTAAAAATTCTAATAAAGATATTTGGTCATCGTCTTTAACAACTTTGCCGGAGGGTAAAACAAAAGAAGAATTTGATAAGCTTTCGGTTTTAGATCGTTTTGATCATCAAATTAGAACCTCTAATTTAATTTCAAAACATACTCTTTACCCTGATTTTTCATGGGCCTGTTCTGATATTACAAATCTTAAAAATGAATACAATTTGAATAAATATATTTTGCTTTTCCCATTTTGTTCACCACACTTAACCATAAAAAGATGGCCGTACTATAATGAACTTTCAAACAAAATTAAAAATGAATTTAAAGATGAATACAAGATAATAGTTGCACCCGGACCAGAAGAAATAAAAGAAGCTTCAAATATAAACGCTGAATGTATTTTGGATAATGGAAAATCTCTAAATATTTCTCAATTAGCATCACTAATAAAAGATAGTACATTCGTAATAGCAAATGATACTGGCCCTGCCCATATATCTGCCCACTTAGGTGTTAGAGGACTTGCATTATTTGGTCCTCACAAATCTGCAAAACTTGTAAGTATAGAGAGAGAAAAATTTAGAGCAATTCAGGTTGAAGATTTGAATAAATTATGTGCTGATAAGGTATTTGAAAGAATGATGGGGTTATTAAATTAGCCTAAAAAATTAAGTGTAAATCTTATCCGCTAAACCATAACATAGAATAGCACTTAAAATAGTTAATACTCCAGGTGCAATTACACCTTCAATTGAAGTTTTATCTGTGTGACCTAATTTACTGATCTTAATTGCATAAATACCAATTAAGAATGCCATTAAATTTTGTACAAATATCAAATTAAAAAATCCCCAGGTATTTTCAACACCTCCAGATCTTATTAACATAATATAAATAGCCATTAAAACTGATCCAAGAAAGAATGATCCAAAAAATCTTGTCATGATAGCCCCAGTTTTATCCATTGCGTATTGATCTAAAAAAGATTGAGTAGCAAAAATACATCTATATGCGTAGAAAGCGTAACCTAGAAAATGAACAACGAATACAACTAGGTAAAATATTCCGTTAAATTTATCTATCATATTCTAAACCTATAAGATTCGTTTATAGCTTTCAATAATCTTATCCCAATGAAAATTTTTTGAATTTTCTTTAGCTGCTTTTCCATATTCAAAATATTTATTTTCTTTAAATATTTGATCTATACTTGAATAAATATCATCCAAATTATTACCATCACAAATTAAACCAGTTTTTTCATGTATAATTGCATCTGAAGCACCACCATCTTTTCCTCCAATTGAAGGAATTCCATATTGAGCTGCTTCCACATAGGCTATACCAAATCCCTCAACTGATTTTTTGTAAATAATAGATGGCATTATAAATACATTAGATTTTGAAATTAATGCATTTTTAAAATCACTAGGAATATCTTTTAAAAATTTTACTTGATCCTCTAATTTAAGCTCAATTACAAGTTTTTTTAAATTTTCTTCTTCATCACCATAACCTATACATATGTAGACAATATCTGGATAAACTTCTTTTAGATTTCTGATAGCCATTATTACTTTTTCATGATTTTTTCGTTTATCATATCTTGAAACAGTAATAAGTCTTTCTTTTTTACCCATAAATATTTCATCAGCTTTTTTTAAATCTTTGCTCGGTATTTCCTTTACAGGATCAACACCTGGATTAATTACTAAAATTCTGTGTTCTTCAACACCAAGATTGATAGCGAGATCTTTTGTAAAATTAGAGTTTGCTATTACATGATCTACATTATTTAATACATTTAGTACTTTTGTATTTAATCTTGAGCCTCTTGGATGATTAATTTCTTTAGAATGCATTAAACATATTTTTTTTTTATTGGTTTGAATTAGTTCTAAACTCTTCCAATGATCTGCAATTAGACATTGAACATTATTATTATGTTTTAAATATTCATTTATTAAATACGATTTCCTGTATTTTCTAAATAACTTAACACCACTGACTCTCTCAATTGAAAAAGAGACTGAATTATCAAATTTTTCAAAACCATCTGTATGATCTGCAAAAACTTTTATCAGGAAAAATTTAGATAAAGATCTAGCTAAACCCCACATTAAATTTTGCATTCCACCAACATCAGGTGGAAAAGTTCTCGTTATTATTAAATGCATTAATTATTCAACCACTTAATATTACAGCCCATGCTAGGTATCTGATCTTTGGGACCATTGCCTGTTTCAGATATTTGTTTCATTGCTATATACAAATCACTTTCTCCAGATCTTACAGGTTTGAGTTCTTTTAACTCTCTTATTCTTCCTCTGTATTGAAGTTCTAAATTTTCGTTATAACCAAAAAAATCAGGAGTACACACAGCTTCATATTTTTTTGCAACATTTTGCGTATCATCGATTAAATATGGAAAACTAAAATTATGCTTTTTTCCAAATATGATCATATTTTCAAATGAATCCTCTGGATAATTGATTTGATCATTGGAGCATATTGCAACCGATTTAATTCCAAAATTTTCAAGTTTTTTGCAATCCTCAGCAATATCTTTGATTACTGCTTTTACATACGGACAATGATTACAAATAAACATAATGAGAGTTCCTTTCTCACCTTTTATTTCATTTAAAGAAACAATTTTATTTTCGGTTGATTTTAGACGAAAGTCGTCAGCTTTTTTTCCAAAATCACATATTGGAGTTTTTGTAAGAGACATATAATATTATATAAATTATGTTTTACGATTTGGAAGATAAAAAACCAAAAAACTCTGGCGAAAATTGGGTTGCGCCTAATGCAGTAGTTATTGGAGATGTTACTTTAGAAAAAAATAGCAGTGTGTGGTTCAATGCTACTTTAAGAGGAGACATAGAAAATATCTTGATAGGAGAGGGATCTAATGTTCAAGATGGAAGCGTTTTACATACTGACCCAGGTTATCCTCTTAAAATTGGAAAAAATGTAACCATTGGACATTTGGTTATGCTTCATGGATGTACAATAGATGATAATAGTTTAATTGGAATTGGTGCTGTTGTTTTAAACAATGCAAAAATTGGAAAAAACTGCATCATAGGATCCAAAGCATTGATAACTGAAAACAAAGAAATTCCAGACAACTCTTTAGTTATGGGATCACCTGGAAAAGTTGTAAGACAAGTTTCACCAGAAGAGGCAGAATTAATTACAAAAAACGCAGAAAGATATCAGGATAATTGGAAGAGATATTCTAAATCAATTTTTTAAAAAATTTTAAGTATTTTATTCTTATAAAACAAACTAAGATTAATTAATGAAAGTTTTTTTTTTATTCATTTTTTTTATATTTAAAATAAATTCAGTATTTGCTGGAACTTCGCCATTGTGGAGTTTGGGCCCATATTTTAAAGAAGCAAAAATTGTAAAAATACCATCATATAATTCTGGCCCATTTCCAAATGAATTTATGAGTTTGAAGGATGGTTCATATAAAAATTCCCCAGTTAAAATAGATGCGTTAATTGTATTTCCAGATAAAGGGCAAGGTCCATTTCCAGTATTAGTTTTTAATCATGCAAGCGGTGGATCATGGATGTGGAGCAACAAATGGTTTAAATTTGATAGATTAATGGCAAGACGGTTGCTTAAAAAAGGGATCGCAGTAGTGTTTGTCGATAATTTTACTGGGAGAAGTGTAATAAGTGCAGATGAAAATCAATCACAAGTAACAACTTTTTCATTTTATATTGATGCATTTATGACTCTTGAATATTTATCTAAAGATCCAAGAGTAAATATTAAAAAAGTTGGCATTACTGGGTGGTCAAGAGGAGGGATGAATTCACTTGCAATATCAGAAACAAGAATAAGAGATGCAATTCTAAGTAAAAATTTATACTATACTGCTTCGTTACCTAGGTCTGTAGAATGTCGTCAATCCGGACTTTTTAGAAATCCTAAACCTATAAAAGAAACAAAAATTTTGATGGTTAATGGTAAAATTGATGACGCTTCGCATGCACACATTTGTGAAGAATACGGAGAAAAAATGAAATTAAATGGAGCAGACATTAAAGTAATCACTAAGCAAGGATGGGGTCATGGATTTGAAGCTAACTACTCAGCAGAATTTGAAAAAGGGCAAGAAGTTTGGCATGGATGTCCAGATTATTATACGGAAGACAATGGAATGCCTAATAAGGACGCTAAAATAGATGACACATGTATTACTTTTGATGGATATCATATTGGAGGAACCAGAAAAGGTGGCAAAAGCTGGGAAAAATTTAGAACAACTTTCTCAAAATTTTTTAAAAAAAATTTATTAAATTAAGGAACTAACCAAGAATTTTTATTTGTTTTGAAATCAAATTTAGCTCGTCTATGACCTTTTGCAGCAAGATATAGCCATTCTATTGATTTTATATAACATTTAATAACAGTAAAATTTTTATAACCTTCCTCACTTTGTTCCATTGTATAATCAAAATCTTCTAACTTTGAAATCATACCTGAAGTAGGGTTTTCAGATACAGTTCCAGGAGGACTATCAGTTAAATAACATCTTCGACTAATGTGTTGAGTTTTCTTCCAAGATGCCTCTGTCACAGAATTTTGATTATTTATTTCACATTCAACTTTTACTCTTAATTGTATTTTTTCTTCTTTATCATAGAAAAGTAACGAAGCTTTATTATTGTTTTTAAGTATATCTACTTTTGGTGACCTTAAATCAGTATGAAATTGTAATAAATTATTTTCTCTGTCAGACTTCCTTAAAACAACTATTCTTCCCTCAATATCGTCTTTGTGTGAGCACATAAAAACTGGAATTCTAAAAGGCGAACCTCTATTGGTCACGGCATCTTCAAGCATAGACCAGTACTTATTTTGTATTTCTGCTAAGTCTTCATAGTATGCTGGTTGCATACTTTATTTTCTAAATCTTTTTATTAAGCTAGAAGTATCCCAACGATTTCCACCCATTTCTTGAACATCGCCATAATATTTATCTACTAGCTCTGTAACAGGTAATAAAGAACCATTATTTTTAGCTTCTTCCATTGCAATTTTTAAATCTTTTCTCATCCAATCAACAGCAAAACCAAAGTCAAATTTATCATCAATCATAGTTTTATATCTATTCTCCATTTGCCACGATTGAGCTGCTCCTTTTGAAATAACTTCAATTACATCTTCCATATTTAAACCAGCTTTCATTCCAAAATTTATACCTTCAGACAATCCTTGAACTAAACCTGCTATACAAATTTGATTAACCATCTTAGCAAGTTGACCAGATCCAGCTTTTCCAAGTAACTTCATTTTTTTACTGTAACAATCAATTTTGTCTTCAGCTTTTTCAAAATCAGATTGATCACCACCAATCATAACAGTGAGTGTACCATTCTCTGCACCAGCCTGACCTCCTGAAACAGGTGCATCTAATGCACCAAAATTATTTTTTTTAGCATAATCATAAATTTCTCTTGCAATTGTTGCAGAGGCAGTTGTGTTATCAATATAAACAGATCCTTCTTTTATAGTTTTAAAAACACCATTGTCACCAAAGGTCACTTCTCTTAAATCATTGTCATTTCCAACGCAGGTAAAAATAAATTCTGCATCCTTTGCTGCTTCTGCTGGAGTTTCAGCCATTTTACCTTTGTAATCTTTAATCCATTTTTCTGCTTTTGATTTTGTTCTATTAAAAACAGTTACATTATGACCACCTTTTGATATATAACCTGCCATCGGATAACCCATGACACCCAGACCAATAAAAGCAACATTACACGTCATAATTTTCTATGTTTAAAAGCTTAAGTTTAAAAGTAATTATATTTGGATTTATTTTTACATTTTTTTCAAGTTTTGGACAGAGTTTTTTTATTGGTTTATTTAATCCGAGTGTAAGAGATGATCTAAATATTTCCCACGGACAATTTGGATCAATTTATGCAACCGCAACATTATTAAGTAGTTTTTTATTCATTTGGGTAGGAAAAAAAATTGACGATATTAATGTATTTAGATTTGCAATTTATGTAACAGTTCTTCTATCGTTTTCATGTTTTTTCTTTTCAAAAATTTCATCAATTGCATTTTTATTCATTGCTATATTTTTAATGCGATTTTCAGGTCAAGGGATGATGTCACATACGGCATCAACAACAATCTCAAGATATTTTACTAAATCTAGAGGTAAAGCTTTAAGCATAGGATGGTTTGGTTTATCAGTTGCTGAATTTATTTTACCTGTAACAATAATATATCTTTTAACCATATATAACTGGCAAAATATTTGGATATTTATTTCATTGTTAGTTTTAGTTTTTCTTCCAATTGCATCTTACTTTTTAATTAAAGAACTAAATTTAGATTCAAGAGAAAATGCTGAAAATAACGAAGTTAAGAATAAAGACATTAAACAATGGGCAAGAATTGAGGTTATTAAGGATTATAGATTTTATATTATAAGTGCAAACTTACTTGCCATGCCATGGATTGCCACTGGTGTTTTTGTTTATCAATCATTTATTACATCTTCCAAGGAATGGGGAGAATACGTTATTGCTCAATCTTTTATGGTTTATTCATTACTGTCAGTAATTACATTATTAATATCAGGTATCCTAATTGATAAGTTTACTAGCAGAAAATTATTAATTTTTATGAATATACCTTTGCTACTTTCAACATTTGTTATTATTTTTTTTGATATTCCATTTACTGCATTTGTATTTTTAGGTTTAATTGGTATTTCAAATGGATTAGCTAACGTTTTAGGCTCATCCACATGGGCTGAGTTATATGGTGTAAAACACATTGGCTCTATAAAGGCTTTAACCACAGCATTGATGGTTTTTTCAACAGCATTTGGAACAGCATTATTTGGTGTATTAATTGATTTTGGTTTTACGATTGAAAAAATTGCAATTGTTTCTTCAATCTATATATTTTCATCAATAGTTTTGCTTTTTTTTGTAAGAAAAAAACTCAATCCTGAATATATCTAAAAATAGCTTGATTTTTTATAGACCCAGGTATAAATAACCGGCCATGGCTAGAGTTACAGTAGAAGATTGTATAGATAAAGTAGAAAGTCCATATGAGTTAGTGCTAGTAGCAAAAGAGAGAGCTACTCAACTAAATTCTGGGATAGAACCTACTTTAGAAAGAGACAATGACAAGAATACAGTTATCGCCTTAAGAGAGATTGCCGAAGAAACAATCAAAGTTCCAGATCTAACTGAAGCTGCAGTGTATAAATTAAGAAAACATGTAGAACAAGTTGATGATACAGGAGAAGAAGATGAAGATATTGGTGATGATTTTGAAAATTTATATAAAGGTGAAATATCTAAAAGTGGTGTTCCAATATTGCCTTCTAAAAGAGCTAGAAAAATTCCAGAAAAAATTCAAGTATCTAAAGATGATTTAGAAGAATTACAAAATTCAAATGAAACACCAATGGCTGATCCTATAGATACAAATGAGGAAAGTGGTGATGCTTCTTTAGAAGAAATGCAAGAAGAAGAAACTCTAGCAAACGAACAAGACCCAAATAATCAAGAATAAAAAAAAGGGCCTTGAAATTAATCAAAGCCCTTTAATTTAAATAATTAATAAATAACTATTTTGGTAACCAACTTTTCCATTTATCAGGATTGTTGTCCAACCACTCGTTAACAACTTCTTTAACATCTCTTTTTTTGATATCTACTTCAACTAACATTTTAGCTTGGTCGATATTTTCTAATCTCATTCTTTCAAAAAAAGCTTTTGCATCAGCATGCTCTGCTTTAGCAAAAGTAGCAGGATTTCCATAGTTCATGGTATAGTCTTTGTCCCATCCAGTTGCAGGCCATCCTTTTGTACCACAAGTCTTCCAGTTATTTGCTTCGGTAAATGTATCACCTTCACAAGTTGCGTACTCAGGAAGTTGAACACCTACCATGTCAAACTCTCCAAAAAACCAATGTGGTGACCATAGGTATAATAAGAAAGGTTCTTTTCTCATGTAAGCAGCTTTTGCCTCCGCAATTGCAGCAGCCTCTGTACCTAGCTCATCTGCTTGGAAATCAATTCCTAAAAGATCTAGTCTTTTTTGATCATGACAGTTCCAACCAGCTACTGGACAACCAATTAGTCTTCCTTTACCACCTGTCTCAATAGTTGCAAATTTAGCTTTATGTTTGTTTAGGTCTCTCCAAGTTTTGATACCTAATTCATCCGCAGCATATTTTGGAATCCAGTAATCTGACATACCTATAATTCCAGTAGTTCCTAAAAGGTCAACTGTTCCATCGCCTTTGTAAGATTTTACTACTTTGCCATCATAAATTAAATCTTCATTAAACATTACATCATCTGCTTCAGCATAACTTGGCCAGCTCTCACAAGCAAAATCCAGCTCACCAGCTGCAATAGCTTCCCATAGACCAGTTCCTGAAGGGAATACTGTTTGTTTAATTTTATAACCCATTTCTCTTTCAAGAATTGCTACAGCCACTTCACAAGTAATTATTCCACCTGTCCAGTCAGCAATAGCAGCATGTAGTCTTTTAGCAGCATTTGCTGTTCCAAAACTACCTACCATAAGCACTAAAGATAAAAATAGTGCTGATATTGTTTTTGATAACTTCATATGTTTTATCCTCTTTTTTAAATTTAAAAGTTTATTCTAGCTCAAAAATTTAGTGAATGTAAACTGTATATAAATTCAATACCTAAGACATTTATAGATTAAAAATGCGGTCTATTGACCATTTTATGGTTTATTTGGGATTGTACGGTCTATTCCTTTAACAATTTTTTTTTCATGATCAAAAAATGGTAATTTAACAACATTACAGTCATGGATTGTGCCATTAGGTAATTCTAACTTTAACTTTTTTCCAGGCCATTCTTTCGGTTCATAAAATCTCACATATCCAATTCCAAGTTTTAATGTAGGTGAGGGTACACCCGCAGTTATATGTCCAACAACATTATCACCTTCTATAACTTTACTTCCAGAAGTTGGTGTATCAGTTTCACAAGTAACACCAAACAAACATGTTCCTTTATTTTTTTTTGATAACGCTTCCCTTCCAATAAAATCACCTTTATCCATATTTACAAAAAATTCTAAACCAGCCTCAAAGGGTGTCATAGTTGTATCAATATCAGTTAAATTCCCAAATATTCCTCCTTCAATTCTTCTTATAGTCATTGCACGAGAGGATGATAATTCCATCCCAAAAGGCTTTCCACATTCCATAAGGTGATCCCAAAGAGCTAAGTGATCTGTCTTATCCCCATCAGAATAAATTTCAAAACCAAGCTCGTTTGTGAAACCAGTTCTTGAAACGTATAAATCCTGTCCACCAAGTTTAAAAAAACCTGATCTAAAATATGGCATGCTTTCATCTATATTTCCTTTTGATGCAGCTTTCATAATATCAATTGAAGCAGGACCTTGAATTTGTAGAACCCTTGACTTCGGATCTGATATTTTGACATCAAAATTTTCACTATGGGCTAATAACCAATCTTCAAACGGACCGTCAGCTTGTACATACCAAAATTTATTATCATTAAATTTAAAAATTACTCCATCCATAAAAATCCCACCTTGAGGAGTGCACGCTAACGAATAATAACCTCTACCTTCTTTTATTGATGAAATTTTTCTTGTTAATATTTTTTCTAAAAAGGGAATTGCATCCTTACCTGAAATTTCCACTGGCTTTTCTGGAACATCAAAAATTAATGCTTTCTGTCTTAGTAGCCAATATTTTTCGATTGGATCTTCACCTATTGATATTGGAAAATATCGTCCAGCATAAACGCCACGGACCATTTTAGGACTATTGGTTCTTTCAATGTAAGGAGACTCTTCAAATCTTCTTGCACTAATTTTAATGGTTTTGTTAAGATCAGATTCTTCTTGTAGATTTCCCAATTTAATCTCTCTAATTTGTTTTTGCGTTAGACCTTAAAATTGTTGGTGGATCAAATGCAGTTAATTTTGGAAGCGTATCATTATATTTTTCGATCTCAATAAGACAAGAATGTGCAATTGGACCTTGTCCAAGTTTAGATGTGCCTTTGTCAGGTGTTAATACATTTGGATTACCATGTTTACACATACTTCCATCTTGAGTAGGATTTTCTGGATCATACCAAGCACCAGTACTCATTTGTACTACTCCCTGCATTACATCATCTGTGATTTTTATACCTGCCAAACAAGATCCTCTATCATTAAACATTTTAACTACATCTCCATTTTTTAAATTACGTTTTTTTGCATCTATAGGATTAATTTCAAGCGGCTCTCTCTCATTTATTTTAAATGACTTACTATACTTTCCATGATCCATTTGGCTGTGTAGTTTATTTTTCGGTTGATTTGATATTAAGTGAAGCGGATATTTTTTATTTACTTTGCCCAACCATTCACAAGGCTCGAACCATACTGGGTGTCCTGGACAATCATCATAATTAAAGTCAGCCACTGTTTTCGAGAAAATTTCTATTTTACCACTTGGTGTATTAAGTGGATTTTTTTGAGGATCTTCTCTAAAATCTTTCAACATTATTGTTGGTTCTGTTGGATCGCTAATTTTAAACCATTTTTGCTCTCTGAACTTTTCATATTTAGGTATCTCAATATTTGCAGCCGCTGCTCTATCAAATGTTTGTTTATAAATCCATTCTTGCCACTCATCTTGACTTTTTCCCTCAGTAAATTTTTCCTCAATACCCATTTTTTTTGCAATATTTGCAAAAATTTCAAAATCATTTTTAGATTGTCCGTAAGGTTCTATTATTTTATCCATAGATACTACAAATGGATCCCTGGGCGTCATCATTATGTCTGTTCTTTCAAGAGGAGTAGTGCAAGGCAAAACGATATCAGATCTTTTTGCAAGCGTATTCCAGCACCATTCATTTGAAATTATTGTATCTGGTTTTTCCCAAGCTTTTATTAGTCTATTTAAGTCCTGGTGATGGTGAAAAGGATTTCCACCAGCCCAATAAACTATTTTAGTATCTGGATAGACATATGAATTTCCATTAAAGTCAAATTTTTTTCCTGGGTTCAGTAAAAGATCACTAATTCGTGCAACTGGTATAAAATTCTCTATTTTATTTTCAGTTTGTGGAAATGCTGCTCCAGGTAAAACTTTAAATTGACCACCTATAAAATTGGTAGCACTATAACCAAAACCAAACCCACCTCCTGGTAATCCAATTTGACCAATCATAGAAGCAAGCATAATTGCCATCCAAAACGGTTGTTCACCATGATCTTGTCTTGTTAAGGACCAACTAATAGATATCATACTTCTTTTTTTTACAATTTTTATCGCTAGTTCTTTAATTTTAGATGCTGAAATTTCACAAATATTTGAAGCCCATTCAGCATTCTTTACTACGCCATCATTTTTTCCCAAAAGGTAAGGTAAAAATTTATCAAAGCCCTCCGTATATTTATTTAAGAAATTAGTATCACTATGTCCTTCAGAATAAATTGTATGAGCCATCCCTAACATTAAGGCAGTGTCTGTGTTAGGTCTTGCTGCAATCCATTCACCACTAACCTCATTAATTAAATCTGATTTAAGTGGACTAACATTTATAAACTCTATTCCTGAATTTGCAGATTCAATTAAATTTTCCTTTTGATAATGATGACCCGTCCCACCTTGAGAAATTTGACCATTTTTAATTGGTATTCCACCAAAACAGAGAAAAACTTCAGTATTTTTTTTTATAGACTCCCAACTAGTGCATGTATCAAGATAAGCACGATAACTCCCAAGAATATGAGGGACCATCGCCTCTGCAGCAGCAAAACTGTATGTAAATTTTGATCTAGTATATCCACCAACACAATTTAAAAATCTGTGTAATTGGCTTTGGGCATGATGAAATCTTCCTGCACTGGCCCATCCATATGAACCGCCAAATATAGAGGAGTTCCCATGTTTATCTTTTACTCTATTAATTTCGTTTGCTACAAGTTCCTCTGCTTTATCCCAACTGACTGCAATAAATGGTTCAACGCCTCTTAAATTATTGTTTGCCCCCGGACCTCTTTCAAGCCAACTTTTTCTAACCATTGGCTTATCGATACGTGTTGGTCCGTCTAGAACATCAACAATTCCTTGTGCAATAGGTGATGGGTCTTTATCATGTTCCCATCCAACAAGTTCCTCAACCTTACCATTTTTAACTTTAGCTCTATAAGTACCCCAATGGTTACTTGTTAAAGGCAGACCTTTATTTTTGGTCATTTATTTTTTGGCTAAACCTAATGCTATTCTTTGTTTCTTTGTCCAAGCAAGGCTTATTCTATCGATTATAATTGCTAAAAGGACTATCCCAACACCTGCTGCCAATCCTCTTCCAGTATCAGATCTAGCTAATCCATTAAAAACCTCTAGACCTAGTCCTTTTCCACCTATAAGTGGAGTAACAATTTGCATTGCAAACGCCATAATTACAGTTTGATTAAAACCTATTACTAAACTTGGTATAGCTAAAGGAAATTTTACCTTATTAAGAGTTTGCAAAAGTGATCCACCAAAAGATCTAGAAACTTCTGAATAGGTACCAGATACTTGAGTTAATCCTAGCGCGGTTAATCTTATTATAGGAGGTATAGAATATATTACTGTAGCCAGAACTGCAGAAACTATTCCACCTCCAAAAAACATTAAAACTGGAATTAAATAACAAAAATATGGAAGAGTTTGCATAGCATCTAGTACAACATCTTGAATATTTTTAAATCTTTCGCTGTAAGAGGCTATTATACCAAGAGGCACTCCTATTATAAAACATAACAATACTGAGACTAAAACCGAGGATAACGTAATCATTGATTGGGGCCATATTCCACAAGCTCCAATAAACAATAAAAGTATTATTGTAATAATTGCAAATCTTAATCCAACTGTAAAATATCCGATACTTGCAAAAACTGCTAATGTATACCACCAAGGCGTATGAGTTAAAAAAATATCTAAAGGCCTTAACAAATTTAGATAAACAAATCCTCTTAATCCTTTAGAAAATGCAATAAAGCCTGGATCAACTGTCAAAGACTCTACAGCATTAGAAATCGGTTGTCTTATTGATAACTTCCACTCTTTAGGAAAAGTTCCTATTTCATATAAATTCGAGTCTATGAATGAAATAATAAATAAAGCTATCAATGATGGAATCAAATAAAATCTTCCACTTATAAATTCGCCGATATCATTTGCAGTATTTTTATTGAAAATAGAAATTAAAATACTTGTGAAAGATGCAATAAAATTTGTAATTTTAATACATATAAAGTCTAAAATTTTGCTCGTAATATCTAAAGGCATTTCCAAAATTCTTGCAATTTTATATTTTTCTAAATTTTGAGGAAGTAAATGAAATTTTTTTACATTTGATGGAAGTTTATCTTCTTTATTACTACAAGCTTTACTAAATCTATCAAACATTATTGCCATAAATAAAATACAAAGACCACCTTCCATTGCCCATCCGACATCAAGTCTTCTTATTGCTTGCCATACTTGTCCACCAATCCCTTCTGCACCAATAAAACATGCTAATACAACAAGAGCTAACGCCATCATAATAACTTGATTGATGCCCATCATAATACTTGGCAGTGACATAGGAATTTTAATTTTTAATAATAATTGCAATTTACTTGAACCAAACGAAGTTGCAGACTCTACAGTTTCTTTTGAAACTTGTCGAATACCAGTGTTGGTTAATCGAATTATTGGTGGCATTGAATAAATCATTGTAGCCAATATTGCAGGTGCCCCCCCAATACCGAAAAAAAATAATGCAGGAAATAAATAAACAAAAGCGGGCATAACCTGCATTGTGTCCAAAACAGGTTTCATAAAATTTTCAAATCTATCACTCTGAGAGCACGCTATTCCAAGTAATACTCCAAAAAATACACATAAGAAAACTGATAATCCCATCAAAGCAAGTGTTTGTAGAGATGCTTCCCACATTCCAACAGCTCCCCAAAAATAAATTACAAAGCATGAAAACAAGCCTAATCTTAGCCCACCAGCTATAAAACAAGGAAGAGTTAAAATTGCGGCGACTAAAACCCAAGGTGACTCAAGCAAAAAATCTTCTAAAAAATAATAACCAGCTTTAATGTAATTTGCTAAAATTTTTGTAATCCATCTGTAATTTTTCTTTAGATAATCTTCTCCTTCATTTACCCATGCTGTAAAAGTAAATTCATCAGTTACAACTTTAGGAAATTTTGATGGTCCGTCATTTTGACTTGAAAGAAATAAGGCTCCAATAAAAACTAATAATACCAATGAATATTTTATAATACTTTTTGTATTATTTTTATTTTCTATTGTTTTTTGGACTACATCCATTGTATTTATAAGTTAAAATATATTATTTTACATTTAAAGGAAAATATTGTCTATTTTGATCTTAATATAAAGAAATTATGAGTGGTTCTTCAAAAATAACTTGTTCAAATATTTGGAAACTTTTTGGGCCTGATGAAAAAAGAGTAATGAAGGAACTAGATCCGAAATTATCAATTAAAGAAGTACAAGAGAAAACTGGACATGTAGTTGCCGTTAAAGATGTAAGTTTTTCAATTCAAAAAGGTGAAACTTTTGTTGTAATGGGTTTGTCAGGAAGCGGAAAATCAACATTAGTAAGATGCATTTCAAGACTAATAGAACCAACTTCAGGAACAGTCAAAATGGATGACGTAGATGTAACAAAGATGAGTAATAGAGAGCTACTAGATTTGAGAAGAAATAAAATGAGTATGGTTTTTCAACATTTTGGACTTTTTCCACATAGGACAGTTGTAGAAAATATTGGTTACGGTCTAGAAGTAAGGGGAAGCAAAAAAATTGAGAGAATTGAAAAATCAATGGAAGTTTTAAAAATGGTGGGTTTAGATGGATGGCAAAATAATTATCCTCGAGAATTATCAGGCGGAATGCAACAACGGGTCGGTTTAGCAAGAGCATTGGCTGTAGATCCTGAAATTTTAATATTTGACGAGCCTTTCTCTGCACTTGACCCACTCATAAGAAGAGAAATGCAAGACGAACTATTAAGTATTCAAGAAAAAGTAAAAAAAACTATGGTGTTTATTACTCACGACTTTTTAGAGGCAATCAAAATGGCAGATCATATTGCAATAATGAAAGATGGAGAAGTATCACAAATAGGAACACCCGAGGAAATTGTTGCAAATCCTAAGGATCAATATGTAAAAGATTTTTGTGAGGATGTACCAAAGTATAAAGTTTTAAGTGCAGGAAAAGTAATGAGAAAAGATTGTTGTGATGATACTAAAAAACTTTATTCATCTAAATCAGATTGCATTCCTGACAATTCCAAAATTGAAACTTTAATAGAAAAACTTGTTGATACAGACAAAAAATTTCCCGTTATTTGTTCAGAAACTGGAGACTTGCTAGGTGAAATTGACCGTTCTATTGTGTTGAAATCAATGAGATCTGCTAGTTAATTTGTTTATTACCTTTTATACTTTTCTCATTAACTTTATCTCTCCAAATAATTATCATACCAGCTAATATTATTAAAATAACGCCAGGAAAAAGTTGAGCCCAAGGTGCCTCATTAAAAAATATCCACCCCAATACAAATGATGATGGTATTCCTAAATATTCAAATGATGCCATTTTACTTGCGGAGATTAATCTATAAGAATAAATAAATAAAATAGCAGCTGTACCACCAAGAATACCAGTTAGTGTCATTAAAAAAAAGTCTTGAACATTTTTGATTTCAACATGGCCGCTGGTTACAAAAAATAATACTATTCCACCCAGTACATTAAAAATTAATGAGTATAATTGTATTTTTGCAGTTGAATGACCTTCGGGAATAAATTTTAGTATTATAACACTAATCGCCCATGCAAATGCAGTCATAATTGGAAATATTGAATAAAAACTAAATATCTCACTGGTTGGTTTCATAATTAGAACAACACCAAAGAAACCTAAAAAAATTGCAGACCATCTATATTTACCAACTTTATCTTTTAAAAAAAATATAGATAAAATTACAATGAAAAATGGTGATGAAAATGTCAAAGTCATTGCTGTTGCAAACTCTAAATTTATTACAGAAATAAATACAAATATATTCATTGATAAAAATGCCAAACCTCTAAAAAAACTTAAAATTAAAAATTTTTTGTCAATTTTTCGAAAAATTGAAAAATATTCTTTCGTGAATATTATTAGAAGAATTAAAGGAATAATTCCCGCTGCATTTCTAAAAACAGCTAGTTGAATAACAGAATATTCATCACCAAGAAATTTTATCACAACCATGTATAAATCTATACAAAGTATAGCCATGAGCATCGTAGTCACAGCAAGATAGGTTTTCTTCACATCTACTTTTTCAGATGATAATTTCATTGTAAAAATCTTTTAAAAAATTGTATAAACCTTACAAATAAAATGAGTAACTTTAAACTAAATGAATCTGATATCTTATCAAATCAAGATTGGACTTTCCCAACCAATATTGCATACGGACCCGGACGTTTAAAAGAAATTGGAACAATTTGTAATAACTTAAATATAAAAAATCCCTTGATAGTAACTGACAAGGGAAGTCCAAAGTTGCCATTTATTTCGAATTTACAAAGTTATTTGTCTAATTCTAATGTAAAATCAGGTTTATTTTTCGATATATCCCCTAATCCAAGAGAGGATGAAGTTTCAGTTGGTTGCAAAAAATTTAAAGATGGAAATCATGATGCAATTATAGCTATAGGTGGTGGAAGTGCTATGGATGGAGGTAAATTAATTTGTTTAACAGCAAATAATGATGTTCCACTAAGAGATTTTGAGTTTGAATTAACTCCTCCAATAATAAGTAAAGATAACCCATTTCCAAAAATTATAACTATTCCTACTACAGCAGGAACAGGAGCAGAAACAGAAATTACAGCTATGGTAACTTATTTAAAAGAGGGAATGAAATTTTGCATGTGGCACCCAGATGTTAGACCTTCATTAGCATTAATTGATCCAGAATTAACAATAGGACTACCCGCTAATCTAACAGCATGGACAGGTGTAGATGCATTAATTCATGGAATTGAAGGATACTGCGTTCCAGGATTTAATCCTATGTGTGATGGAGCAGCATTAGAAGGTCTATCATTGATATCCAAATCACTTGTAACTGCCGTAGAACAACCAGATAGTATTTTAGCAAGAGGTGGAATGCATGTTGGATCTTGTTTAGCAGGAATATCATTTCTAAAAGGATTAGGTAATGTACATTCTATATCTCACGTGGTTGGTGCTGAGTACAATACGCATCATGGTTTAACTAATGCAATAGTTTTACCCGTAGTTTTACGTTTCAATTTACCTGGTATGGAGGAAAAAGTTCAAAGAATGTCTGAAGCAATGCAATATAAAGATCATTCAGTTGATGCATTCATTAAAAATATGGAAGATTTGTTAGATAGAGTAAAAATCCCTAAAAGCTTAAGTGAATTAAATGTTCCTGAGGACAGTGCAGCAAGAATTGCAGAGAAAGCAATGAAAGATCAAGCGTATGGCCAAAACCCTAAGAAAGTCTCTTTTGAAGAAATGAAAGAAATGGTTTTACAAAGTATAAAAAAAGCTCGTTAAGCTTTAATGCTTGATAATCTTTCAGTTGAAGAAATTCAAAAAAATATAAATAACCGACAAATCTCAATTAAAGAAGTCTTAGTTTACTACTTAGAAAGAATAGAAAAATTTAATAAAAATATTAATGCTATAGTTTTACAAAAAGATAGAGAATTATTAATTAAGGAAGCAGAACAGAAAGATAATTTAAAAAATAGCAAAAAAATTTTAAATGGTTTGCCTATAGCAGTAAAAGATCTTTCTGATGTTGTTGGTTTAAAAACTACATATGGTTATGAAGGATCAAAAAATAATAGCCCAAAAAAAAATTCACTATTTGTAGATAAACTAATAGATAATGGAGCAATCATAATTGGTAAGACAAATACTGCAGAATTAGGTGTTGGTGGACATACGACTAACCGTCTTTTTGGACCTACATCTAATGTTTATAACTTTGAAAAGTCTGCAGCAGGATCGAGTGGTGGAGCAAGTTCAGCGGTTGCAGCTGGATTACTTCCATTTGCAGATGGCACTGATCAAATGGGATCTTGTAGAGGTCCAGCAGCATATGCAAATATTTATGGATATAGACCAACTCCTGGTTTGATTGCTGCTGAACGAACATATCAAAATTTTGATATACCTATTTTAACCACACCGGGATGTTTTGCAAAAACACCAAATGATATGGCATTTTTAATTGACGCTATTACTGGAAGTCATCCATTAGATAATATTTCATTTGATTTAAATAGTTCATTTAGAGACGCAAAGTTTTCAGAAAAAGAATTTTCTAATTTAAAGATTGGTTGGCTATCTGATATGAATAATAAATATATTATTGAAAAATCTATTTTAGATATATGTGAAAAAAAATTAAAAGATTTAGAAAAAAATAATCTTGAGATTGAATATTTAAAGCCAAACTTAGATACTGATACTTTATGGAACAGCTGGACTACCTTTAGATCTAAAAGTATTTATCAAGATACATTAAGTATGGGCATTAAAGATATTAATTCTATGACATTTCAAGTCATTTGGGAATATAATAAAGGTAAAGAAATTCAATCTGATAATTTAAAATTAGCTTTTGAACAAAAAAATAGATGTACTGAGCAAGTTAATGAAATTTTTGATAAATTTGATTTTTTAGCTTTACCTTCTGCTCAATTGTTTCCTTTTGATAAAAGTATTCAATTTCCAAGTAAAATTAACGAGACCAGTCTCGATACGTATCATAGATGGCTAGAAGTTTTTATTATATCAAGCCTCTTGGAGCTACCAACTATAACTATTCCTGTTGGTTTTAATGAAAATGGTTTACCAATGGGAATGCAGATTATTGGTAAAAATAAAGATGACTTAAAACTATTTGCGTTTGCTAAAACTTTTGAGGAAATTTACAATAATTCAAATCACAAACCAAAATTAAACTAATGGTAAGACATCGGCATCATTTTAAAATAGCTTTTATGTTAGCAATTGCAGCTGGATCGTGGGGAGTTTATTGGCTTCCTCAAAGATATTTAGAAAATGGTGGCTTAACTGGGGGGTGGGGAACTATTTCTCAAATGATGATAGGTATATTATTACTAACCCCAATTTCTTTGTGGAGAAAATTTAAAGGTCGTTCGTCAGGATTAGAAATACCATTTGTTGGTTTTTTAACTGGAAGTGGTTTTATATGTTATGCCTTAAGTTTTTTATTAACAGATGTAGTACGTGCATTAATCATGTTTTACATGATACCAGTTTGGACAACAATTTTTGAAATAATTTTTTTAAAGAAAAGACCTGGCTTAGAAAGAGTTTTAACATTGGGTCTTGCTCTTGGAGGCTTATGGATTGTTTTTAGTAAATCAAATATTATACCACTACCTCAAAATGCTGGAGACTGGTTGGCGTTAGTAGGAGGTGTTCTTTTTGGTGGTGGGCTTATACGTTTGGAAATTACTAAAACAGATGGAGTATTTCCTGTAATATTTTCTTTTTTCTTTTATGGAACAATATTTAATATTTTCGCTGGTTATATTTTAAAAGATTATCTAGGACCTGTACCACCTGCAGAGGCTTTTCTCTCTATGTTTACTTTTTTGGTTCTTATTTCAGTATTTTATTTTATTCCTACGGGCGTAATAATAATGTGGTCACCATCAGTTCTAGGTGCTGGACTTTGTGCAATATTATATTTAAGTGAAATTGTTGTTGGGGTTGTGTCTGCTGGTATTTTAACGGATGAACCGTTTGGATGGCGAGAAATTGTTGGTAGTTCAATGATTGTGTTAGGGGGTGTGCTTGCAGTAGTGTTAGCCCCAAAAGAATCATAGTAAATGCTTTTCAAAGAAAAGCTAAAATCAAAAAATAAAATATTTTTAGATGGAGGAAACGGTTCTGAAATAGCAAAACTTGGAGGCGACATGAGCCCTGCATTTTCTGCGTTAGCAACTTTAACATCACCAGATATCGTAATTAAAGTTCATGAAAATTTTATTGATGCTGGCTGTGATATTATTACTGCTAATACTTTTGCAACAAATAAACATAATTTGGAAAGTTTAAACAAAGGTGATCAAGTACATAAATTTATCTCAGACTCAGTTAAGCTTTCTAGAAAAGCGATATCAAATACTGGAAAAGAAAATAAAATTGCAGTAGCGGGTAGCCTATCAAACTTTTTTCCTCTAAAGGAAAATGAGTTTGTTCCAAATCCAGAATTTGTACCAACCTTTAAAAAAGAGGAAGAAAATTACAAAGAAGCTGCAAAAATTTTAAAAGAATCTGGAGCAGATTTATTGGTTCTAGAAATGCTTTTGGATGTAGACCACTCTAAAATTTTATTGAATGCAGCTCTCGAGACTGGTTTACCAGTATGGGTTGGATTGAGTTGTTGCGATAGTAAATTTGATAATACTGTTATTGGAAGAAATTTTAGAGCAGAGAAAGAAAAATCACTGATTTACGATGAGAATAAGTATAAAGACCAACCTAAATACTTACCTGAAGATAAAATAATTTTACTAGAGGATATAATAAAATCACTTACGAGTTTAGGAGGTGATGTTTATGGAATAATGCACACTTGGTTTCAAGATAGCATTGGTGGTTTAAAAATATTGAAGAATAATTGGAAAGGACCAATCATGTTTTATCCTGAAATACATAAATTTGACACTAATACACATAAAGCAATAATAACTATGACAGAGGAAGAATTTTCAAACTCAATTTTAGAATTAATAGATGATCAAATTCAAATTGTTGGAGGCTGTTGTGGAGTTAACGACAAGCATTTAAAAAGACTTATACAATCTATATCTGAGTAAATTAATTAATATTCAAAAAGTTTTAAAATTTAAAATTAAATTTTTTTATTGAAGTCAATTTAGTTACTATGATAGTTTTAAATATTAATAAATAAGATTATATCATTATATATTTAAATGAGTTCAAATAAACTTAGAGTACGAAGAAGCTTTATATTTACACCGGGTTTAAAACCAGAGATGTTTCCAAAAGCAATCGAGTCCGGGGCTGACATGGTTTGTATAGAATTAGAGGATGGTATAGCGCTTAAGGATAAGAATGATGCAAGAAATAATACACTTAACGCTTTAAAAACGCTCAAGATTAAAGAAGATGTAGAATTAGTTGTAAGAGTTAATTGTCAAAGAACAAAACATGGATTGTTAGATTTAGAGGCCTTTGCCTCAAGTAAGATAAATATTGGTGCAATAATGCTTCCCAAAGTAAAAACACCAGATGAAATAAAATTTATCGATGATCTGCTTACAGATTGTAATTTAGATACAGACCTTCATGTAATAATGGAAACGAACGAGGCTTTAGAATGTATTTATGACATTGCGCATGCAAGCAAAAGAACGGTGGCATTGTATTTTGGAGGTGTTGATATGGCAGCTGAACTTAGATGTGAGCATAAATGGGAAAATTTAGTATACGCAAGATCAAAACTAGTTCATGCAGGCGCAAGTATTGGGGTTGATGTAATAGATGTTCCATACTTAGATTTAGAAAATATGGATGGAATGAAAAAAGAGGCAGAGCTTGCAAAAAATCTTGGTTTTACAGGCAAAGGCTCTATCCATCCTAAACAGATAGGAATTTTAAATGAGGTTTTTACACCTTCAAAAGAAGAAATTAGTCATGCAAAAAGAATTGTAGATCAATTTAACGAATCAAATACAGGCTTGGTTGTAATTGACGGCAAACTTATAGAAAAACCTGTTTTAAGAGAAATGCAAAGAAAAATATTAATTGCAGAAAAAATAAACAAAAATTAATAATTAAAAATTATTATTAACTATTTCGTCCATCATATTAATCATATCTTTCTTATAATTTTCATCAGTTCCAGAATCTGTTTCAATTACAGAGAAATAGCTTGCAACAACACCATTATTTAAATTTATTGCTAAAAATTGACCTCCAAGACCTGAATGGCCAATCCAATTACCACATTTCATTGTTGAATTTGAGTACTCTAAAAATTTATTTTTTGATAATTCCATATATTTAGTCCCTTTATTTTTTAATGTTTCATCTAAGAAAAATTCAGAACCGATTTTCCTATTTAATACCCCATGCCCTTTTCTTGAAAAAAGAAGACCATATCTCAAAAAATCTCTAGAGATTAAACATCCGCCTCCCGAAATCCAAGGCATACTAAATCTATCTGTCCCCATATACATGGCATCTTCAAAACCTGCTGCTTCTACAGCCTCCAACAACCATTCTTTAAGTTTTTTTCCGCTTACTTTTTCAACTAATAAACCCATTACATCTGTATTTGCTGATTTATAGTGAGATAAATCTGAAGTATTTTTTAAATCTTGATCTTTCAAAGATTTAATTGAATTTAAAAATTCTTCCTGGGTTACTTTATAATTTAAATCATCGGGTAGTCTCCAACCACAAACTGGTTCATGTAAAAATGAAGAAGTATATGGATCTGTATAATCTTCGCTATAAGCATTTTGAATATTCATATCTAAAACATCTTGAATCGTTGCAGATGCATACCCAGAGCCAATATTAGGTAAATATTCTGAAACTTTTTTATTTAATTCAATAATTTTTTTTTCAACAAGTTCTCCAATAAATAAATTAATAAACATTTTTGTGATAGACATTATTGTTTGTGGGGTATTTTCGTTAAAATCATCTGCATATTTTTCATATAGAATGTCTTGATCTTTGCCTACCAACAATGAGCAAAAATATTTATGATTTATCATTTTATTTACTGATGGAATTTTTTCTATCTTGTCATTATATTTTTGGTTTAATTTTAATACATGATCAGATCTTAGAAGTAGACCATATCTGTTGATTTTATGTAAATTTCGGTAACCCTCTCTTCTTGTTTCCGGCAAATACCATTTTGGTTTATTATCTCTTATAATTTTAAGCGTAGGATTTAATTCACTAATTATTTTTTTATCTTTTGTCATTTCTTAAATTTTATTTTAAAACTGAGATTGCACTTATTTTATCGGGACCAACACCACAACATCCACCTATAATCTGAGCTCCATTAGATATCCAATTTTTCGCTTCCTCTAAATATTTAGTCGGGGATATATCATTAATTAATTTCCAATGAGGCTTTTCAAAGTAACCATTATTTGGATATGCACCTACAATTCCTTTGTGAACTTTTTTTAAAATTTTAACCGCTTCACCTGTAACTTTGATATCTGAATGTGCAACTAAAATTGGTCCTTCATGCATTTTACTAAATTTAGATAGGGAATTTTCTAAAGTATCGTAAAATTTTGCTTTTGAATTAGTTATACTCTCCTGATAGCCGTGCATTAATATATTTTCGTCTTCATTTATTGCACAAGAAATAGATAGCCAGATAGGTAATTTAACATTTTTTGAGCACTCAATAATATTTTCAACCGTTCTATCCTTTGACGTCATGGCTTCTAAAATGATTAGGTCTACACCTGCTTCTTTTAAAATTTTTAAATGTTCATTAAAACCAGGTTTAATATCCTCTTCTGATAGTTTATCCCAACTGCCTGAAGTTGAAACTGATCCTGCAACAGCTATTTCTCTTTTAGAATGATTAGCAGCCTTTAAAGCTAATTTTACACTTTCTTCATTCCAAGCTTTCGTAAATTGATCATATCCGTACTCTTTCATTGATATCGGTGTAATAGCGTAGGTATTTGAAGTAATGATATCTGCACCAGCATTAATATATTTTTCATGTACCTGAAGCATTTTATCCGGGTCATCTATTGCACATTTTCCAGCCCACAGATCTTTATCCATCTTCGCGCCTGAACTTTCTAACTCTCCTCCATTTCCACCATCTAAAATAACTACACCATTAGCTTTTAATTTTTTCTCTACAAGATTGTATGACATTTATTATTGATTATTTGTAAAAGCGCAGATTTTATTTCCATCTAAGTCACGAATGTAAGAATAGTAAACTCCAGAGCCTTCGGGTCTCTCACCACCAGATCCTTCGCTAGCACCTCCCAACTTAATTCCAACATCATGAAACTTATCAACCAATTCTCTTGAACTTGTTTGAAATGAAATTTGAGATCCATTACCAACTGTTGCTTTTTCTTTGTTAAAAGGTTTTGTGACGTAAAATTCTATTTTTCCGTTGCTATTTTTTTGAGAATATCCAGCGCACACTTCATCTTTTTCAGTTCTTTCTAAATCTAAAACTTCTAACAATTCATC
This sequence comes from uncultured Pelagibacteraceae bacterium, assembly GCA_902603665.1. Taxonomy (GTDB): domain Bacteria; phylum Pseudomonadota; class Alphaproteobacteria; order Pelagibacterales; family Pelagibacteraceae; genus Pelagibacter. The sequence goes on from CACKVV010000006.1 coordinate 35,733, forward strand.
ATAAAACTTAATGGACTGATCTAAATTGTTTGTGCCAACCATAACATAGCCAATCATATTATTTTGGCCAACCAGTTACAGCTTTTACTTCTAAAAATTCATGTAATCCCCAAACACCACCTTCACGTCCATTTCCAGATTGTCTATATCCTCCAAATGGAGCACCAGGGTCTGCACCGTTTCCATTTACATAAATTGTTCCAGCCTTAAGCTTCTTGGCAACTCTTTTTGCTTTTTCTTTATCCTCAGTTTGTAAATAATTACCTAATCCGTACTCGGTTTCATTTACAATTTGAATAGCTTCTTCCTCTGTCTCAAAAGGTATTATAGATAAAACCGGACCAAATATTTCTTCTTTTGCAATACGCATATCATTTGTTACATCGGTAAAAATAGTTGGTTTAATAAAATATCCTTTATTCATTCCGTTAGGTAATTCCGGTCCGCCTGCTGCAAGAGTTGCTCCTTCGTCAATTCCACTCTGAATAAGGCTTATTATTTTATTGTATTGAATTTTAGAGACAACAGGACCTATATGATCTCCTTTTTTTGAGGCATGGTCGACCTTTATCAAATTTGCTTCTTCGACAGCCTCTTTAACTGCTCTTTCATATATTGATTTTTCAACAAGCATTCTTGTCGGTGCATCACATGACTGACCTGAATTACTCATTACGTTTCTGATACCATCTCGTACAGCGTTAGGGTAGGAGTCTGCAAAAACAATATTTCCACCTTTTCCACCTAATTCCAGGCAAACTCTTTTGATTGTATCAGCTCCATTTTTTAAAATTAATTTACCTGCTCTTGTTGATCCTGTAAAAGATACTAAATCAATATCAGGATGAGATGAAATATCTGTACCAACGCCAGCGCCATCACCATTTACAAGATTAAATACACCAGCTGGAAAACCTGCTTCATCAATCATTTCCGCAAACAACATTGCTGACATTGGAGCTATCTCTGATGGTTTATGAATCATTGTACAACCTGTTGCAAAGGCTGGAACAACTTTTAAAGCTATTTGATTTATTGGCCAGTTCCATGGAGTAATTAATCCGCAAACTCCAATTGGTTCATAACAAATATGATTATTAGAGTTTGGTTCAAATTGCTCATCAAACTTAAATTCTTTGAGTCTTTTTATAAAATCTTCTAGATGAGATTGTCCGCTTGATGTTTGAACGTCAGTTGCCCAATCCATTGGGGCACCCATTTCCATAGATATAGCATCAGCCATCTCTCCATATCTTTTTTTATAAATAGATAGTAATTTTTCTAATAAATTTAATCTTTCATCTTTTGAACTTTCGCTCCAGCTAACTAAAGCTTTTTTGGCTGCCGAGACGGCAGCATTAGTATCTTCTATTGATCCTAATGATATCGTTGCAAAAACTTCTTCGGTTG
>CACKVV010000007.1 GCA_902603665.1 uncultured Pelagibacteraceae bacterium
AGATAAAAATATTACACTTGAGCCAGGAAACCAAATTGAATTATCTGGAGCAAAACTAAGTAATATTCATGAAGCGTGTTCGGAGTCTCATGAGTATTTATTTGAATTAAAACAAGTTTTAGAAAAACTTAATTTTAGAATTATAAGTGCGGGATTTGATCCTATATCCAAACTTTCAGAAATACCAAACAACCCAAAACAAAGATACGAGGTCATGACTAAAGACATGCCTGAAGGTGGAGCATTAAGTTTAGATATGATGTATAGAACATGCGGCACACAATTAAACATTGATTATACTTCTGAGGAAGATTTTTCAAAAAAGTTTAGGTTAGCAAATTATTTAGTTCCAATTAATATTGCTTTATTTGCAAATTCTTCAATCATTGAAAAAAAAAATAGCAATTACTTTTCATACAGATCACATGTATGGCAACAAACATCACGTGGTGGTCTCCCTAAATTTTTTTTAGAAAAAGTTAATTTTGAAAATTATGCCGAATTTATTATGGGTATGCCATTATTATTTCTACAATCTGAAGGAAAATATATTTCAGGAAAAAAATATATATTTAAGGATTTCATGGATGGAAAAATAGATGAGATTAAAAATTTACAGCCAACAGAGGTAGAATTGAATACGCATCTTGGAACCATATTTACAGAAAACAGATTAAAGAAATATGTTGAGTTAAGATCTATGGATGCTTGTGGGTGGGATTGTTTATGCTCCGGTCCTGCTTTTAACACAGGACTGCTTTATGGAAATTTAGATGAAGCTTTAGAAGTTGTGAAAAAATGGGATGCAAATGAAGTTTTAGAGGCTTACAATAATGCACCAAAAAAAGGGCTATCCACTCCTCTGATGGGCAAAGATCTATTGTATTGGTCCTCAGTAATTCTAAGTATTTCAAAAAAAGGACTAACAAACAGAAATATACTTAACAAAAAAGGTATGAACGAGGAAAGATTTATAGATCATTTATTTAGAATTATTGAAAATAAAAAAACAAATGCAGATCATATGTTGTATAAATTTTCTAAAGATGAGAATTTAGCAAACTTATATGACCAATAAAATTATTGCTGTTCAAGGTAATAACTTAAATAACTTAAATCCATTAACTGATACCAGCATATTTCTTGCAAAAAGTGGTGAAAATATAGGCTATAAAATCTTTTATTATGAGCCAGAAAATCTATCAATTAAAAATAAAAAAGTTTTTGCAAATGGAAGTTTTATTAAAATTGATTACTCTAAAAAAAAAATTTTTAAAATAGTTAAAAAAACACATATTAATTTATCCAAGGTAAAATTTATTTTAGTTCGTCAAGACCCACCATTCAATCTTGAATATATATCTACAACCTACATTTTAGATACTATTAAAAATAAAGTTCGAGTAATTAATAATCCTACTTCTATAAGAAATATTTCTGAAAAATTGTACTCAATGAAATTTATTAATTTTATGCCTGATACAATATTTACAAAAAAAGTACAGGATATTTTGCACTTTTATAAAAAATACAAAAAAATAATACTCAAACCAATTCATAGTTACAGTGGTAATGATATTATTTACGTAAATAACAGATTAAACAAAAAACTTATTTTAAAGTTTATTAAAAAACACGGACACATAATGTGTCAAAAATTTTTACCAAAAATAAAATTAGGAGATAAAAGAGTTTTTATAATCAATGGTAAGATTTGTGGCTGTATTTCAAGAGTACCGAAATCTGGATCAATTTTAAGTAATATGAGTAAAGGCGCGAAACCAAAATTAATTAAATTAACAAAAAAAGAAATTAAAATTTCAAAAATAATTGCAAAAGACCTTATGAAAAAAGATATATATTTTGCAGGAATTGACTTTATTGATGAAAAATTAAATGGAGATATTAATGTTACTTCACCTACAGGATTAAAAACTTTTTTTGATTTATCAAATATAAACCTTGCAGATTATTTCTGGAAAGGTTTGAGAGCTTGAAAAATCTTACCAACCAGCAAAAAGGTTCTTTAATGGCTTTTATTGGTGTTATGTTTATAACGCCAGATTCTCTTTTTATTAGATTATCTAACATAGAAACTTGGGGTATGCTTTTTTATAGAGGAGCAATACCTTTTTTAGTTGTGCTTTTTGGTCTTATAATTTTTTACAAAAAAAACTTTTTTAATGCTTTATTCAAAATTGGTTATCCTGGGTTATTTTATGTGATAAGTTTTTCGATTTGTAATATTACTTTTATAATCTCAATTCAAAATACCAATGTAGCAAATACATTATTAATGATAGCACTTGCCCCTATGCTTTCAGCAATATTAGGAGCAATTTTTTTAAAAGAAAAACCTGAAAAGAAAACATGGGTCGCAATAATCATCACCTTTACTGCATGTGTTTACATATTTTATGACTCACTTAGCCTTGGCAATTTCTACGGAGACCTTTTTGGGTTAATTACTGCTTTTGGATTAGCTTGTAACGCTAATTTAGCAAGATATGCAAAATCTACTGATTTAGTCCCCTCTGCCGTGATCGGTAAATTATGTGTTGCTATATTTGCCTTTTTCTTCGTTAAAGACTTTACGCTTGTTGGTACAGATATGATTTTTATACCTATTATGTGTGTTATGTGTGTTGCGATACCATTTGTTTTAGTAACTATAGCCCCACGATTTATAACTGCAGCTGAAGTTAACCTTTTTTTTCTTTTGGAGACAATTATCGGACCAGTATGGGTCTGGCTAATTATTAAAGAACAACCTTCATTTCAAACTATATTAGGAGGGATTGTAATTATAATTACGATTGCAATACATTCATTATTAGCCATAAAAAAAACACAAACCAAAACTACTTAGCCGCCAGATTTAACTGACAGTGAATATATAAATGCAAAAAGAAGTGAAAAAGTCCTGGGCTCTTTTTATAGGAATAGGGGTAATGATGATTGCTCATGGATTACAAATGCAATTGATGGGCATTAGATCAGTTCTGGAGGGTTTTAGTGTTTTAACAACTGGTATCTTCATGTCAGGATATTATGTTGGATATTTTATTGGATCAAAAACCACTCCTAATTTTGTATCGAAAGTTGGACACATAAGAGTATTTGCAGCTTTTGCATCACTTGCATCTTTAAGTGCATTATTGGCTGTCGTTTATGTTAATCCAATAATGTGGACTTTAAGTAGATTTATAACAGGCGTAAGCTTAGTTAGCTGTTATGTGGTAACTGAAAGTTGGTTAAATGACAGAGCCACAAATAAAAATAGAGGTCAACTACTTTCAGCTTACATGATGGTTATATTTTTTGGTTTAGCAATTGGTATGTTGTTGCTTAATGTTAGTGAACCTAAAAACTATGAACCGTTTATTTTAGTATCGGTGTTATTATCAATTGCTCTTGTTCCAATTTTACTAACAAAAAGACCTGCACCAAAATTCAAAAAAATTGAAACTATAAGTATTGTGGAATTATATAAAATTTCTCCTCTTGGCACATTTAGTTCTTTTTTTACTGGTGTAATTCATGCAGCATTTTTTTCTTTAATTTCAGTTTATGCTACACTTGCAAAATTATCTCTTTTGGAAACATCGGTGCTTTTATTTATTGCAACAATAGCTGGTGTGCTAGGTCAAGGGCCTATTGGATATTTATCTGATAAATATGATAGACGAACAGTTATTGTTATTTCAACTTTTGGAAGCTCAGCTTTAGCGCTTTTATCAATTCTTACTGCTAATGATCCATTACAAAATATATATTACATGAACGAACTAGCATTCAGAAAAATAGTATTTTTTGTAGCTGTTGGATTATATACAAGCTTATGTCTTCCATTATTTTCTTTAAACCTTGCTCACACTAATGATTTTGTACCTAGGACAAAATTTGTTGCAGCAGGAGGTGGTTTACAATTAATTTTTGGCTTTGGGGCAATAAGTGGTCCAATTCTTTGCTCTATCTTTATGGGTTGGTTTGGTTTAAACGGTTTTTTTGTTTTTCTAATACTAATTCACAGTTTAATTGGAGCTTTCGGACTTTATAGAATGAGAGTGAGAGAAACTGTTGAAAATCCAGACTCAACTTTTACCCCAGTACCAGCAACTATTACTCCTGCGGGATTAGAGTTGGATCCTGATGCACCTGCAACACTAGATCAAAATTCAAGTAGTAATGAAACTAAAAAAACTTTTGGATAAAATTCAATTAATCTAGAACTTCAATTTTATCTCCAGTATTTATACTGGAAGATGTTAAAATCTGACATCTAAGACCACCTTTTTTTAAAAATTCCTTTAAAACATTATCTTGATTTAATGATTCATTAAGATGTCTGCAGGGTCTACATAAATCCATACCCTCAACTTCAACAGATCCAATTTTTAGTTTTTTTCCAACCAAATCATTCAGCTTAATTCCTTTGGTAATTATATTTCTTCTAAAATCTATATATGGAATATTTAAACCATATTTAATATTGTAATAATCAATATTCTCAGACTCTATTAGAGATAATTGATTAAATGGGTCGTTAAATTCTTTGAAATGCCTATCCCCTACTATACCTTGATTTGCAATTACTTTAACTGTCTTTACTTCTTGAATTTTTTGATTGTTTTTTTCTGTAATTCCAATTTTAATAACTTCAGGCATTCAAAATAGTATGACTTATCTTTCCTCAAATCAACTTCAACAATACAATAATGAGGGATTTGTTTCACCTATAGATATTTTTTCAAAAGACAAAGCAAAAGAAATTAGAGATGAAATTGAAACTATTGAAAAAAAATTGCCTGGAGAATTAGAAAAAGCAGGAAGATACAATGCACATCTTATCTCACCTTTACTTGATGAAGTAACTCATAATTCAAAAATATTAGATGCAGTACAATCCTTAATTGGTAAAAATATTCTTGTTTGTGGAACAACGTTATTTATAAAAAATCCAAAAGAAAAGGGATTTGTAAGTTATCATCAGGATGCAAAATATATTGGATTAGAGCCTTATAATTGGGTTACTGCGTGGGTTGCGATAACAGACTCAAATGAACAGAATGGATGTATGAGAATGTGGTCAGGATCTCATAAAGATAACCTTAAAGATCATGATCAAAAATTTAATGAGGGAAATCTATTAACTAGAGGTCAAACAGTAAACAATGTTCCTCAACAAGAAACAAAGGCCTTAATACTGTCAGCAGGACAAATGTCACTACATCATCCTAAAACAGTGCATGGCTCAGGTTTAAACAAAAGCAATGATAGGAGGATAGGTTTTGTTATACAAAGTTACATAGGAAGTAATGTAAAACAAGTAATTGGAAAAAATAGTGTTCAACTTGCAAGAGGAGAAGATAAATTTAATTTTCATGAAAAAATAGGAAGACCAAAATCATTATTAGATGCAGATGACATAAAAACTAAAAAAAAAGAAAACGATAATCTTCAAGAAATTTTTTATAAAGGAGCCAATCAAAAAGGAAATTATTAAATCATGAAAAAAAAATATAAAGCCATGGTTCTTTCTTGCATGGACCCAAGATTTCAAACTAAAGTTTCAAATTACTTAAAAAGAATAAAATTAACTGGTAAATATAGTGCTTTTACAATAGCTGGTGCTGCTGTTGGAGTGACAGCTCCAAAGTTTAAAAAATGGCACAGTACTTTCTGGGAAAATTTAAATACATCAATAAAAATTCATAAAATTAATAAATTAATAGTCATTAATCACATGGATTGTGGTGCAGCAAAAATTGTAAATGGGGTAAAAGAATTTAATCTTCAAAATGAGATGAAAATTCATGAAAATTCATTTGAAAAGATAAAATCTTATTTAAGAAGAAAACATCCAAGACTTAAATTAGAGTTAAATCTTATGTTATTGAATGGAAAAATAGAAAAATTTTAAATTAATAATTTATATTTCTTTAATAAAATTTAGCCAGTTTTTAATTTCTTGAGTTCTATTCTCAAATTTTAGTTTTTTTTCTTCTTCTTGAATTAAAAAAATATGTTTTGTAAAATCATCTTCATTTGAAAAATAATTATTACTTATTAATTTTCCTTTTCTCAATTTTGTCAAATTAATTGTTTGATCAAATCCATAATCAGGATGATATTGTAATCCCCATACTGTACTATTTTTATATGTAATTGATAATCCCATAACATCATTTACATTATTGCTTGCTAAAATTTCTGAATTTTCTGGTATCTCACTTACTTCATCAAAATTAAATGCAGGTGTGTTAAAATTATTAATTTTATTATGATAAAGCGGATGTTTTATTCCTATGTCGTTTATTTTTATATTTTGGGCAATACCCATGTGAGCACCTTTTTTTCCTTTATTTACTTTTCCACCAGCTGCAAATGAACAAACCTGCAATCCCCAACAGATGGCCAAAATTTTCTTACCATTTTCTAAACAGTTCTTTGCAAAACTAATATGTTTTTTAATCTCATCCGACATATCGTTTAATCTCATTGCGCCCCCAGTAAATGCAATACCATCATATGTTGTAATTTTATCTAATGCTCTTGAGTTTTCATCTAAATTACCTGGATGGATTATTTCAACATTCGTGGATGGTTCAAAATTTAAAATCAAACCTTTCAAATTGTCTGAGACTTTTTTACCGGCTGCTTTAATAAAAATTTTTGAATCTTCCTCTATATTTCCCTCAACAATCAATATGTTTAGAGTTTTCACTTTGGTAATTAAAATAAATTGCCTGACATGCTGTGTTCATACATTATTTTCATATCTTCAACTGTCAGTTTCTTAGGATTTCCTCCAGTAGATGGGTCTTCTAATGCCATTTTAGAAAGACGATTGATATCAAAATCTTTTTCCTCAATAACTTCTGAGAGCTTATGAGGTATATCAAGATCTTTTCTAAGCTTAAGTGTCCAATCAATAAATCCGTTGAAAGATATTTCTTTTAATTCTAAATATTCACAAATTTTAATTATTTTTTCTTCAATTACATCTTTGTTAAAAGATAATACATAAGGCATAAAAATAGCATTTGATAATCCATGATGAACATTATTTAGAGCATTTACAGGATGACTTAATGAGTGAATTGCTCCTAAGCCTTTTTGAAAAGCTGTAGATCCCATACTTGCTGCTGTAAGCATATTCATTCTTGCATCTAAATTTCTCCCATCATTAACAGCAGTCAAAAGCCATTTATTTATCAATCTCATCCCCTCAAGAGCAATTCCATCTGCCATAGGATGAAAGCCTGGTGCACAAAATGCTTCAAGATTATGTGCTAAAGCATCCATTCCTGTTGCAGCAGTAATTTTTGATGGAAGACCAACTGTTAAACAAGGATCCAAAATTACTATAGATGGTAAAAATTTTGGATGGAAAATTATTTTTTTTACTCCACTTTCTTCATTTAATATTACTGATGCTCTACCAGTTTCTGATCCTGTTCCTGCTGTAGTGGGAACTGCTATTATAGGAGCTATTTTTGCACTATTTGCTCTTGTCCAATTATCTCCTACATCTTCAAAATCCCATAAAGGCAGATTTTGTCCTGACATAAATGCTATTGCTTTTCCAACATCTAATCCACTGCCTCCACCAAATGCAATTACCCCATCACAATTATTTTTTTTATAATGATTAACACCTTCGTTTACATTTGTGCCTGTCGGATTTCCAACAACATTGGAATACAGTTGAACTGAAATTCCTTCATCATTTAAATCGTTTAGTGCGCTTAAAATGATTTCTGATTTTGCTAGACCTTGGTCTGTAACTAATAAAGGTTTTTTAATATTTAAATTTTTACAAGCATTACCCAGGTCTTTAATTCTGTTTTGTCCAACCCACATGGTAGTTGGGTAATTCCAATTATATTTTTGCATGTTTATATTTAGTGTTTAATGATTTAATGTTATATATCACTTTAAATTAAAAAATTAATCAAGTCTTTTTATGCAACAGACAATTACTCCAATCGATAATACAGTTTACATAGAAAGAGAATACAACTCAGATAAAATTGAGGATACGATTAATAAATCAACTATCGCTCAAATTGGATGGTCAAATTTGAGTGTAAAAGAAAGAGTTGATCTATTAACTAAGTTTGTGGATGATTTTCTATCTCGTGATAAAATTATATCAGAGGAATTATGTAGGCAAATTGGAAGACCTATAAATCAGGCAGCTAGTGAACTAAAAGGATTTAAGGAAAGAGCTGACTATATGCTCTCTATAACTGAAAAAAAATTATCAGACATTGATGTTACAAAAGACAAAAATTTTAAAAATTTTATCAGAAGAAGACCTCTTGGGGTAGTTTTTGTTATTGCCCCATGGAACTACCCTTATCTAACAGCTGTTAACTCTATTATTCCAGCAATGGCAGCGGGAAACACAGTGATCTTAAAACATTCTGCTCAAACTCCCTTATGTGCTGAACAACTTTATAAATCGGCAAAAAAAATTTTGCCAAAAGATGTTTTTAATTTTCTACATTTAAATCATAGCGATGGTCTTAAAATTGTATCTGACAAAAGAGTAAATTTTGTATCTTTTACAGGTTCAGTAAAAGCAGGATATGATGTTCAAAGAGCTACTCATGAAAAATTTATAGATATGGCTCTTGAACTTGGAGGCAAAGATCCAGCTTATGCAAGATATGATTGCGACTTAGAAAAAACAGTTGATAATTTAGTAGATGGTTCTTTTTTTAATTCAGGTCAATCTTGTTGCGGAATTGAAAGAATTTATGTTGATGAAAAGATTTTTAACAGTTTCTTAGAATTATTTATTTCAAAAACTTATAACTACAAACTTGGGAATCCTTTAGAGCAAGAGAACAACCTAGGTCCTGTTGTCAAACTTTCAGCAGCAGAATTTATAATGAATCAAATGAATAAAGCTCTCGATAAGGGTGCAAAAAAAATGATTGATGAAAATAAATTTCATTTTCCAAAAGAACATAAAAACTATTTGGTTCCTCAAATTTTAACTAATGTTACTCATGAAATGGATTTTATGACAGAAGAGACTTTTGGACCTTGTGTAGGAATTATGAAAGTCTCTAATGAAAATGAAGCTGTAAAACTAATGAACGATAGTCCATATGGTTTAACAGCATCTATTTGGACTAATGATGTTGAAATTGCAGAAAAAATTGGAAATCAAGTTCAAACTGGTACTTTTTTTATGAATAGATGTGATTACCTTGATCCAGCATTATCTTGGACAGGAGTAAAAGAGACAGGAAAAGGTTGTTCATTATCAGAAATTGCTTACGAAAAATTAACAGCACCTAAAAGCTTTCATTTGAGAAAAGGGCAATAAGTGAAATTAAATTACAAAGGTAAATCTGCAGTTGTTACTGGTGCCTGTGGAGGAATGGGTTTGGAGATTTCAAAAATGTTATCTCAAAACAACATCAATGTTTTAATGTTGGATGTAAAAAAACCTGAAAAAGATTTTCTTAATAAAAATAAAAAATGTGTTTTTAAAAAAGTTGATGTAACCAAACTTAAACAATTAAAATCTCAAATAGATCTTTTTTATAATTATAACAAAACAATTGATTACTTAATTAATACAACTGGTGTTTTATGGTTTAACAAAGATATATCTGTTGTTGATATATTGCCAGAAACTTGGGATAAAGTTTTTCAAATAAATCTTAAATCAATGATGTTTTTATCGAAAATTATAATTCCAAAAATGCAAAAAAATAATTTTGGTTCTATGGTTCATATATCTTCTATTGATGCTTTATCTGGGGATGATAAGCCACAAGATGCTTATGGTGCTTCAAAAGCTGCAATGATTAGATTATCAAAATCTTTAGCAATTCAATTTTCATCAAAAAATATTAGATCAAATATAATTTTACCTGGTCCTATTGAAACTGGTATGCAAAGACGTTGGAAAAAAAATCCTAAAGCCAAAAAAAATTTAGAAAAATTTATACCTTTAAAGAGAGTTGGAAAGCCAACTGATATAGCAAATACATGTATGTTTTTATTGAGTGATCAGGCTAATTATATTACTGGAACTGAAATTACAGTTGACGGTGGAATTACGTCAAAACCTTAAAAGAAATTAGGCACCTAATTAAAGGCGCCTAAATTAAAGGCGCCTAAATTAAATTATTATCTATAAGGATAGCCCGCTTTTTCCATTGTTGCTGCGTATAACTTAAATGCATCAACAACTTTTTTAGCTCTTGGACTAATCTTTGAAGTCTCATCCCAGAATTGCTCAGAGTCTTTTACAACTTGACTCCACTCATTAGCTGGCAGACTTGTTAACTCCATTTTTTTACCATTAACTCGTAAATCTGCTTCTCCACCCCAATACCATACTTGTCTATAATAATGGGAGTCGTTTATCGACATTCTGTAAAGAGCTTGAAGTTTTGGACTTAATTTATCCCAACTTTTCTGGTTGGCAAAATAAGATCCAAACCATGCACCCGTGACTGAGTTAGTAAGTGCATATTTGCAAATATCTGCCCAACCTACTTCATAGGCTTCTGTAAATCCGCACCAGCAAACACCGTCTAATTCACCAGTCTGCATAGCAACCTCTACATCATCCCATGGTACAATAACTGGTATTAACCCATATCTTGCTAAGAACTTACCTGCAGTTGGAACACCAAAAACACGAAGTCCTTTCATGTCTGAAAGTTTAGTTATTTTTTTATTAACAGTGAATAGATGACAAGGGTCCCATGCACTTGTGCTTAGCCATTGAACTCCTTTGACTTCACTATAAGCTTCATCCCAAATTTCGTTTAAACCATAATATTTAAATAAAGATGGAACATCTAAACTGTATCTTGTTGCAAATGGAAAATAGCCACCAAATACTTGAATATCAACCGGCGAACCCATTGTTGCATCATCACTTTGCACGGCATCTATAGTTCCTGCTTGCATTGCTCTGAATAATTCATCAGTTGGTACTAATTGGTCTGCATAATAAAGCTCGATTTCCATTTCTCCAAAAGCAGCTTTATTAAAAGCTTCTATTTGAGGCTTAATAACATGCGCACCAAGTGGAGCTCCAGAATACGTCTGCAATCTCCATTTGATTGGATTCGATGCAGAGTAAGCATATGGAGCTTTAATAGCAGTTGCACCTGCTGCACCTAACGTTAGTAAACCCGCTTTTTTAATAAACGAACGTCTTTTATTCGTTATTATTTTTTTATCTTTTTTCACTTGGTCTCCTCTCGTTTATAAATTGCTAAAAATTCTATTATAAATTAAATTTTTATGGAACTTAATTTTTCCTCAAATTTCAGGAAAATTTTCAACAAAAGAAAATAAATTAAACTTAAAGTTGAATTATCTAGATAAATATTTTTCTGGTAAATACGTTGCAATTTCTGGAAAAGCCATAACTATAGCTAAGCCTACAACCATAATCAAAACAAAAGGAATAATAGATCTATATATATCATTAAGGGTAATTTCTTTTGGAGCCATTGCTCTCATTAAAAATAAATTATATCCAAATGGTGGTGTCATGTAAGCAATTTGACATGTAATTGTATAAAGAACTCCGTACCAGATTGGATCAAATCCCAACGAAATTATTAAAGGAACATATAATGGTGCAACAATTACTAGCATAGCAGTATCATCTAAAAACATTCCCATTAAAATATATGATAGCTGCATCATTATTAAAACTCCCCAAGGTGTTAAATTCCACTTTTCTATAAACAAAGTTTCAATAGCTCGCCCTGCTCCCAAACCGTCGAATACAGCTCCAAAAGTTAAAGCAGCCAAAATAATCCACATAAACATGCATGAAACGCCCAATGTCTTTTTAAGAGTATTATCTAAAACTACTCTATTAAATCTTTTTTTATAAATTGCTGCTAGTGTCGCTAAAAAGGCACCCACTGCTGAACATTCTACGAGACTTGCAATTCCCATTAAAAATAATCCTGTCATGAGGAAAAAAATTAAGAAAGGAATTATTCCAGCCTTCAACAGTCTTATTTTTTCTATAGTACTAACACTCCTCTCTTCTTTTTTTAGAGGGGGACCAAGTTCTGGCTGTAATTTACATCTAACATAAATATAAATTAAAAATAGGAAAGCCATCAATAAACCTGGAAGTATTCCTGCCATCCATAACTTGCTGACTGGTTGTCTGGCAATCATACCATATAAAACCATAACAACACTTGGCGGTATCAAAATTCCAAGCGAACTACCAGCCTGAACAACTCCTGTTATCATACGTTTGTCATAGTTTCTTCTTAGCATTTCAGGTAAAGCAATTGTTGCTCCAATAGCCATACCAGCAACACTTAATCCGTTCATTGCTGAAATTGCAACCATCATAAACATTGTACCTATAGCTAAACCACCCTTAACTCCTCCAAACAAAACATGAAACATTTTATATAGATCATTAGCAATTCCTGACTCTGAAATCATAAAACCCATATAAATAAATAATGGCAAGGTAAGCATGGGATACCACTTAAAAAGTTTCCATGTTGCTGTGTATGGCATTTCCATAGAGCCCTCGCCCCAAATCAATAATGCTGATGCAGCAGCAACGAAACCAATAGCACCAAAAACTCTTTGACCTGTAAACATCATAACCAACATTGTTATGAACATAAATAATGCAATAAATTCGTAACTTAAATATTCGGCAAGCATAATTAAATTCTTTTATCTTTCATATTTGCAATATCTTTAAATAAAGTAGAAAACGCTTGAAGTAGCATTAATAAAATACCAAGAAGCATCAGTGTTTTTATAGGCCAAACATAAGGTGCCCATGCAGTAAAAAGTTTTTGCTTGGTTTCAATTGTGTAAATTAAACTTGTTATTGATCCAAAAAAAAGGAGGATTAAATAAAAAATCAGAAAAAAACTTGTAAAAACATCCATCTTAGCTTTACCTTTTTTTGAGAGTCTGCCATAAAATAAATCCATTCTTACATGATCATCAGCAAGCATTGAGTAACCTCCACCTAGGAGATAATATGCAGTAATAGTAAATTGAGCCATTTCAATTATCCACATTAATGGGAAATTAATTATGTTTCTTGTTACAAAAGATAAAATTAACAAGAACATCATAAAAAAAACCCAATACATTACAAATCGACCAACTTTTTCACAGACCGTATCAACTGTATGGACGTAAAATTTAATTATTTTAGGCATAGGTATTTTTTTAAGAAGTTATATTTGAAATAAAATGTTGATTCAAGCATACTGGTTTAATTCTAGAAACACAAAAAATAAAATAGCATCCTTAAATTAAATTTAGTAAAATAATATTCAACAAATTTTATGCCTTCATTTGATGTGATAAGTAAAATAAATTACCAAGAGTTTGACAACGCTCTTGCTAACTGTTTAAGAGAAATTGGGAATCGTTATGACTTTAAAGGGCTTCATATAACAATAGAGAGAAAAGAAAAAAATGTGACCACTCTTGCGCCTGATGAGCTCAAATTAAAGCAAGTAAATGAATTATTACAAACTCATCTTATAAGGCGAAAAGTAGATCCAAGAGTATTTGATATTAAAAGTTCTGAAGGTGCATCTGGAGGAGCAATAAGACAAGTAAGTGAGTTAAAAGAAGGAATTAACCAAGAGAATGCTAAAAAAATTATTGCTGATATAAAAAAAATGAAACTTAAAATCCAAATAAAAATACAAGGAGAGGAATTAAGAGTGGATGGTAAAAAGAAAGATGATCTTCAGGAAGCAATTTCGGCAATAAAAGCAATAGATATTGGTCTTCCTATAGATTTTGTTAATTTTAGAGATTAACAATAACAATTTGAATAAATATTTGTACAATTAGAAAAGTTAAGAAATAATGATTACAGTATTAGTTAAATTTAAAATATCTAATGAACTTAATTTAAAAACTCTAAAAGAAAAGTTTATCGAAACATCTACGTTATATGTAGACGTTGAAGGATTATTGAGAAAAAATTACATAGCAGATATTGAAAAAGGTTATGCTGGTGGTGTTTATACTTTTACAAAAATAGAGTTCGCCAAAAAATGGTTTGATGAAGAAAGAATTAAGTGGATCACTGAAAGATACTCTAAGCCAGAAATCACATATTATGAAAGTCCAGTTATTGTGGATAATGAAAAAAATAAAATAATATCCTAAAATAATGGAGGAATTAGTATCCTAGATCAGGATCTACTTGGTTAATTAAAACTTTTTTATCAATAAATAATTTTAAGTTTGTTAAAAACTTTTCTAAAACCATTTCTATGTACTTCCCTTTGCTATCAGAAGATATATGGGGAGTTATTACCAAGTTTGGGGTATCCCAAAATTTGGAATTTCTTTTTATAGGTTCCTCTGAAAAAACATCTAAAATAGCTCCAGAAATTTCATTTTTTATTAATTTTTTTCTTAAATACTCATAATCCATTACAGACGCACGTCCGATGTTAACAATTCCACATGTGTGTTTTAAAGCATCTAACCTTTTTTTGTTTATCATCCCTTTTGTTTCATTAGTTTCAGGAACTGCTAAATAAAGAAAATCAGCTTCTGGTAAAACTTTATCAATTTTATCAAATTTAATAACTTTTGAACATCCATTAACATTTCTACCTCGTCTATTAACACCAGTTACATTTGCGCCTAATGAACTGATATGTTTAATCATTGAACCTCCTAATGAACCAGTTCCAACTACTACAACATTTTTATTTTCAATTGGGTTACTTAATAAAGTGACATAGTCTTTTTGTTTTTGATTAGTAATAATTCTTGCCATTTGGTTTTGAAGCATCAAAATACTCATTAATCCAAATTCACCAGCTTTTTTTGCTTGTATTCCTCTACTATTTGTTAAAACTAAATCTTTTTTAACCCAATTAAATGGAGAGAGATGATTAACTCCAGCTGATACAATGTGTATCCATTTTAATTTAGGTGCAATTTTACTTAAACCTTTTGTTGGAAAATTCCATGCAAGTAGGATATCGGCATCTTTCATTGAGGATTTCCAATTATCATCATCCCAGTCAATTAAATATGAAATTTTATCTTTTATCCCAGGATACTTGCTTAATTTACTTTCAAACAAATCTTTTGTGACACTGCTATTTTTTTCGCCTTCTAAGTCACAAGGCAAAGATCCTTTTTTCCAATGATTGTTTCTTATATGAATTTTAATTTTATCTTTTGGCATTTATAATTAAATTATACAATAATATTGAGTAGAATAATGAATAAAGAAAACGCAAGTAAACTTTGGAAAATTATTCAGGAAGCTGGCGATTATTTGGTAGGACAATTACCTGATCACCCAAATCATCCTAAAGGAAGAAACCCCTACGCTCATGTTGCAATTTGTGTGAAAAGTAAATTTAATGCTAGTTACAAAGATATACCTGATGATCGGTTAGATGATGTAATTAAGTATATTGAATTATTAAAGGAAAATCCAAGCTAACTAAGATTTAATATAGTTTAAAAAAATATCAATATCATTTGGATCCGTGTTCCATGCTGTTACTAATCTAACCGCATTACCGTCCCATTCGTCATCGTTTATGGTGTAGCCTTCTGAATTAAGTTGATCAATTATATCTTTAGGCATTTTTACAAATACCTCATTAGCATCTGTTGGATACGCAATTTTTATGTTTTTGTGCTGGTCTAAACCTTGGCTTAGTTTTTTTCCCATTGCATTTGCGTGTTTAGCGTTTTTTATCCAAACATCATTTGAAATGTATGCATCTAATTGTGCAGATACAAAACTCATTTTTGATAATAAATGCCCCGCTCTTTTCATTAAAAATGGTAAATTACCTACTAATTCTGGTTTGAAAAAAATTATTGCTTCTGCTGCTAAACATCCATTTTTTGTGGCTCCAAATGAAAGTACATCAATACCCGATTTCCATGTCATTTCTGCTGGACTACAATTTAATGAGACTAAAGCATTAGCAAATCTAGCTCCATCCATGTGTATATTAAGTTTATGTTTATGAGCTACTTCAGAAATATTTTTTATTTCATCTAAATTATAAGCTTCTCCAGTTTCGGATAGTTGTGTGATACTTACAGATGAAGGTTGTGTATGATGGACAATTCCTTTTCCACTTATTGAGTTGTTAAGTTCCTCAGCTGTAATTTTTCCATTTATTCCATTAAGATTAACTAATTTTGCTCCACCTGTATAAAATTCTGGAGCTCCACACTCATCGACATTGATATGTGAAAGTCTATGACAATAAATGTTTCCAAATGAAGGTGTCATTGTAGATAACGCAAGTGCATTAGCTGCAGTTCCTGAGGATGTTGGAAAAATAATTACTTCTTTTTCAAATATTTCTGAAAATTTATCTTGTAAACTTTTTGAGAGATCATCATTACCATATGGAGTTCTATCTCCATCATTAGCTTTTAAAATAGCATCTAATACTTCTGGACATGCTCCTGTAACATTATCAGATGCAAATTTTACTCTATCTCTTTTTGTTTTAATCGTTGCCATTATTGTTTAGGAAAATAATCTTTTAATGTTCCTTCTCTGTATACATCTGCAGTACAACAGTGAAGACCTCCTCCAAATGCATAAGCATCTCTAAGTTCAACAGGTACGACTTCCATACCTAATTTATCTAATTGTTCTGCCTGATAAACTTCACTTTTCTCTACACAAACTGTCTTTGGATCAAGAACAAGAACATTCATAGATAGCCAAGTTGAAGAATAACAAAGTGGAGGTGGTTCATTATGAGCTGGCTGTGCACTATCAAAAATTTCCCATCCATTATCCTCAAATAATTTTCTTTGATCTTTAGGCAATCTTCTTTGTGGGTTATTAATAATTAATCCTTCTTTAATTGGTGTAAAAGTTGCATCAATATGGATTGGATAAGGATCGCCTGGAAAATTTACTGCATGAACTCTATGATCTTTATAATGTCTCTTAATCCAATCAATTCCTTTTAAATTTGTTGTAAAACCATGTTGAACTACTAAATCTTTTCCAAATCTCAAAATATCAGCGGCATCAAACAATGGTTCCTCCTCAGTTGTTACAAAATACTTTTGCTCAGTCCACTCAAGTCTTTTTTGTACTCCAATTTTATCTGATAAATAATCTTTTCTATAATCTGCGTCTGTTAATCTTGGTTTTGGAGCTGACTCATGTCTCATGTTAGGATCTTCATTATAGTACTGTTTTAATAGAGGTCTGTAACAAAGATACTCAAACCATCTGCATCTATAACTCATAGTTGCTTCTAAAATTTCATTCCCAACTGTAAGCAAAACATCTCTTGGCGGCATACATCCAAACATTGTTTCAGCCTTCCAATCTGGTGTTGAAGTAGGTTGATTAAAGTCCAAAGGCGTTGGTCTATCAACTTTAATTCCACGTTTTTCTAGTATGGATGAAAAATTATCTAGAAGTTCATTTGCTTTATCAACAGTGTCTTTTGTTCTTGGGCCAAACTGACCTCTCATATCACTATCTTCAGGAACTTTAGCATCTAAAGCTGGTTCGGGAGCAGGAATACAAGTCCCGTCAGCACGTCCAACTATTACATGTTTTAATGGATCCCATTCATTCCAACTATTTACAATTACTTTATCTGACATTTAATTTTTTATAATATTATGATCAGGTCCAAACGGAAATTTAGTAATATTTTCTGCGCCATCTTCTTTGATCACTAAAATATCGTGCTCTCTATATCCACCTGCACCAGGCTTTTCTTCGGGGATCATAATCATAGGTTCCATTGATATCACCATGTTTTTTTCAAGAACAGTATCAATATCCTCTCTCAGTTCCAATCCTGCCTCTCTTCCATAAAAATGTGAAAGCATTCCAAATGAATGACCATAACCAAACGTTCGATATTGAAGATAACCTAATTCAGCAAATAAATTATTTAACTCCTCACAAATTTCAGAACATTTTGCACCTGGTCTGATTAATTCTAATCCACGTTTATGAACTTTTACATTTGCTTCCCAAGCCTTTAGAGATGCATCATCAACTTCATTTACAAATAATGTTCTCTCTAAAGCAGTGTAGTAACCTGAGATCATTGGAAAAGTATTTAAAGATAATATATCTCCATTTTGTAATGCTCTATTTGTTTTTGGATTATGCGCTCCATCTGTATTAATGCCTGACTGAAACCAAACCCAAGTATCCATATATTCCGCATCAGGATAAGACTTTGCTATTTCCCTCTCCATTTTATCTCTTCCTGCTATTGCAATCTCTAATTCCGATTGACCAGGTTTTATGTGTTTTACAATTTCCTCAGCACCTAAATCAGCAATACGAGCACCGTTTTTAATTATTGAAATCTCTTCATCTGATTTGATCATTCTTTGTTTCATTAAATTCTTTGAAATATCTTTAAAAATCGCGATGCTAAATATAGAGTTTAATTTTTCTTTTATATCTAAAGTTACATGATCATTTTCAATTCCAATTGTTTTTGGAGGATCATTTCTTCCAATTATAGATACAATAGCTTTTAAAAAATTATCTCTTTTCCAATCAGTATATATTACGTTATTACAATGTGATCTTCTCCAAGGTTGACTTGAATCAATATTTGCAGAAATAGTAACTATTTTATCTTTTGTGACTACACATCCATATGGTCTTCCGAATGAACAATAAATGAACCCTGTATAATAAGCAATGTTATGCATCGAGGTTAGAATTGCCATATCCATGTTATTATTCGACATAACATCTCTAAGTTTTGATACTCTATTTTTGTACTCTATATCTGAAAAGGGAAGTTTTACTTTTTCACCGTTATTTAATTCAAAAAAATCTGGTCTTTCCATAAAAAACTAATTTAAACCAATAAATCTTCTATTGGATTGCATGATCATGCTGTAATAGAAAATTGCAATAAATATAAAAAAGCCACCAATAATTGTGTTTGTTGCTGGAACTTCATTGATGCCTAACCATGGTAACCAAACCCAAAATATTCCTCCAATTACCTCTGTTAAAGATAACAAAGTTAAATCTGCAGCAGGAATATTTTTTGAACCAATTGAATATAATATTAAACCTGCACAAACTAAAGTTCCATGAGTTGCAAACAAAGCTTCATTTTTACTAGAAGATAAAAATTGACTGTCATTTAAAATTAACATTACCGATGAAAATAAAAAACAAAATAAACCTGCAATTGCTACTGTTGTAAATTTAGGTGTTTCTTTTCTCCAACGCAAAGTTACAGAAAAAACAGAAAATCCAAGAGCAGATGCTAATCCAAAGACAAGACCGGGAAGAGAGTTTGTTCCACCTGTTCCAAACGCCATTACAACAATTCCAAATGTTGCAACTAAAATTGCCACCCAAACTGTAAGTGAAATTTTTTCTCTTAAAAATAAAAACCCTAACAACGCTGTTATAAATGGCATTGCGGCTAAGCATAAAAGGGTTACTGCAGCACTAGTATTTGTGATTGACCATATAAAAGTCATCATAGCCGTGCCCAATCCAATGCCACCTAAAACACCAGAAATACCAACTTTAAAATAGTTTTTATAAAAATCTAACCCTTCTTCAAAATATAGATAAAGATTTAGTAAAATGAATATTACTAACCCCCTTGTAAATAAATATTGCCAAGGAACCAGCTGAGGTTGATCAATATGCCTTACAACATAAGGACCAAAAGACCATAACAGTCCAGCAAAAAGAACTATTGGTATTGCAACTTTTGGATTTTTTAGATCGAGCATCCCGAATTATTAATCTTATTTTAAATTTGAGACAAGAAAATACGATTAGCTGATCAAAAATTCATTAAGACCTGATGCTGAGTAAACATCTATTAAATTTCCTTTATTGAATACTGAAACACCATCTTTAAATACACCCCAAGCGTTAGATTTAACAAAAGGCTCTATTTTATAAGACTCTTGTCCCTCAAATACCTCAAATTGAACAAGGCCTTTTTTATCAAAGGTTAATTTTCCTTTAACAAATCTTGTAAATTTTTTCTTTTTGGAAAATTTATTTTTTAGTTTTGCAAATATTGGCTTTTCTACTTTTAAACCTAAAGATTTAAATAACAAAGGGATTACAAAAAATCTAAAACAAGCAACTGAGGAAATGGGATTGCCTGGTAAACCAAAAAAACATTTGTTGTTATTAAATTTTGCAAACATGATTGGTTTTCCTGGTCTAATTGCAACTCCTTTAAAGTGATTTTTAATTTTAAATTGATTAATAACACTTGGAATAAAATCAAATTTTCCTTTAGAGACGGCTCCAGAAGTAATTAGGATGTCTGTTTTAGACTTTAATTGTTTAGATATTTGTTCTTTAAATAATTTTTGATCTTTATCTCTTAAGATTTTTTGAATAGTAAAATTTACAGGTAAACTTTTGATTAAAGAGTTAAGATAAATTGTATTTGAATTTCTTATTTTCCAAGAAGGTATATTTTTTTTGTCAGATAATTCATTTCCTGATGGGTAAAAGACTATATTTACTTTTTTTTTAACTAAGACTTTATCTATACCTAATGTTTTTAAAGATAAGATATGAGCAGGATTTATTAATTCTCCTTTTCTAATTATTTTATTTCCTTTTTTATAATCTGAGCCTTTTGGTCTAATAAATTCTGATTTTTTAATTTTTTTTTTAATAATTATATATTTTGCTTTTTTTTTACTTGGAAAAAACTCAATATCCTCAATTGGAATAATGGTATCAAAAGGTTTTTTAATAATTGCACCTGTCATTACCTCAATACATGATAATTTGTTAACTTTTTTAATATAAGGGTTGTCCCCTGCTGCAATAGTTTTAAGAATTTTAAACTTTTGAAATGTATTTTTTGTTTCTTTTGAGTTTACTGCAAAACCATCAAATGCTGTATTATCATCGGCTGGATAATCTGATTTAGCAATTACCTCTTTGCTCGATATTCTGTTTAAAGCATCTTTTATTGATACAATTTCACTGCCAATTTTTAATGGGTTGTTATTCAATTTACTTATTGCTGCTTTATAAGAATTCATATCTTTTTAGACGCTTCCTCTAAATCTATTTTAGTATTTATGTTTAAAAAACTATTATCGTCTTTAAGATCTAATTCAATTATTTCTGTTCCAATTTTATTAGCCCAATCTTCAACTTTTCTATCCCCTGCCTCTAAATCTTTTCTTAATTGATCTTTAAGCTCCGTTGACCACAAGCCAAAAATATTGTGTCTTTTTTCACCACTTTTTAAAAAAAACAATTTTTTACTAGATTGTCTTTGAGCGGTCATCATTTGATCAATAATTTCGATTTTGAAAAAAGGTGTGTCACAAGGAAATGACATAATCCACTTATAATTTTTTGAATTATCTATTATCCATTCCATTGAAGATAGCACGCCAACTAGAGGTCCTAGCTGTCCATCCATAACATCATTTGAGTAAAAAACATTGCTTATTATTTTCTTACTTTCCTCATTTGAGATGATTAAAATTTCTTTAAATCTATTCTTAAGTTTTTGGATTGTATGATCAATTAAAGTTAAGTCTCCCAATTTGGCATTTGCTTTATTCCCACCAAACCGTCTTGATTTTCCACCAGCTAATATAACTGGCAAAACATTGTTTTCGCTCATCAAATTAAATATAAGTCATATATCGTTTTAATAAAGATCAATAAATGGACTTAGAAATTTTAAAAATTGCTTCAGATACTAAAAACCATAGAGTTTTAAAAAATTGTTCTCATTTTGCTAAATTTAAAAACCCATTATGTGGAGATAAAATGAATGTAAGTCTTATAGTTAAAGAAGATAAAATTACTGATTTTGCTTATGAATGCAAATCGTGTGTTTATTGCCAAGCTTCAGCAAGTATTTTGTCAAAAACATCTATTAATAAATCTATTAAAAAAATAAAAGAAATTATAACTATTGCTAACAATTTTTTTGAAAATGCATCTGAAAAATTTCCAAAAGAATGGAAAATATTAGAAAAACTTTTTAATAAAAAAAATATTTCAAGAAAAGAGTGTCTTTTGTTACCTTTTAAAACATTGGCAAAGGCCTTAAAATCTTAATATGAAAAAAGATCGATTAATTAAATCTTTACTAGCAGGACTTTTTTCTGCAATCACAATAGGTGCTTTAACTTATTTAACTTACAAAACTACATTTGGTTTATTTTTGATTGCTTCATTTGGATCATCAATGGTTTTATTGTATGGATTTCCAGAAAGTCCTTTTGCACAGCCTAAAAATATATTTTTTGGTCATTTTTTAACATCTGCTGTTGGAATTATTGTTTTAAATTTTGTACCACTTCCAATTTATATAACTATTCCAATAGGTGTGGGCTTAGGAGTCAGTTTAATGATCCTTTTAGATGTGACTCATCCACCTGCAGGTGGAAATCCAATTATAGTTATCATTGGAAGTGTTTCTTACGATTATTTGTTAAGTCCAATTATACTTGGATCAATAATTATTTTAGTATTTGGGATAGTTATCAATAAGTTTGTATTAAAAAAAAAGTACCCTCAAAAATGGATATAAAATACAACGTATCAAAAATTAAAGGTTCAAAAGAGGAAATCGTAAAAGATGCTGTATCTGTTGAGGAACCTTTAGAAATGCGCCTTAAATATAAAAAGAATGGAAAAATTGAAACGCAAAATATATCTATAACAATGAGGACACCTGGAAATGATGAAGATTTAATTAGAGGATTTTTATTTAATGAAAGAATAATTGAGAATATGGATGAAATAGATAGCATTCAACATATAGGTGATCCTGTTGGAGATTATAATTTACATAACGTAATTGAAGCTACAATAAATAAAACAGATAATTTAGATATTGGTAAATTAAAAAGAAACTTCGTAACAAATTCCTCGTGTGGGGTATGTGGAAAAACTTCATTAGACTCAATTGAAGTATTAAAAAATGGTAAATTAGATTCGCATTTTCCAAAAATAAAAGAGGAGATAATTTTAAAATCTCCAAGTCTATTGATGAATGAGCAGTCTGAGTTTGCGAAAACTGGTGGAATTCATGCTAGTGCATTAATTGATGAAGCAGGTTCGGTAATAGCGACTCGTGAAGATGTTGGAAGACATAATGCTTTAGACAAATTGTTAGGTCATACAATTCAAAATGGACTGCTTAATATTAAGGTTCAGTTTATTGCCTGCTCTGGAAGGTTGAATTTTGAGCTAGTTCAAAAGGGATTAATGGCAAATATTGGTATTATGGCTGGTGTGGGTGCGCCTACGAGTCTCGCAGTGGATCTTGCTAAACGTTTTGACATGACTCTATTAGGTTTTGTAAAAGAAAGTGGCTTTAATATTTATAATAATAAAAAAAGGGTAGTATTAAGCTAATTTATAAAGAGTATGTCTAAAAACATAAGTAATTTATCCGGAAGAATAGGCTTAAAAAATAACCTATTTCAAAAGCTATCTGACAGATCCTTGAATTCTAAAGATGATGCAGGAATGAAGGAAATAGCCGAAGAATACAAAATGGGTGTTTCAACTATTCACGGAGCGGAAAGTTTTTACGAATTTTTAAGACCCTCACACAGAGAGAAGAAAGCTTTTGTATGTAATGGAAGTGCTTGTATGTGCGCAGGTACACAAGAACCTTTAAAGAAAAAATTACAAGAAAAATTAGGTGACGATAAAGTTGGCGAGATGTTTTGTCTTGGCCATTGCTATGAAAATCATGCGTTTCACTATGATGGAGAAAATTATGCAGGTAATGACATCAATCAAATAGATCAAATCATTAAAGGTGAAAAAATAAAACAAGAAAAATTCTTTTCAAAAAGTTTTGCAACAACAAGTTTTTTAATGGATGATAAATTATCAAACTTTGATCAATTCAAAAAGCATTTAGAAAAATTTATTAAAACGGATAAAAAAGAAATCATAAAATCGTTATTATCTTCTAATCTTACAGGTAGAGGTGGTGCAGGATTTCCAACAGGAATGAAATGGGATTTCTGTAGTAAAACAAAATCAGAAAAAAAATATGTAGTTTGTAATGCTGATGAAGGAGATTCTGGTGCTTTCTCAGATAGATATTTATTAGAAGATCAACCACTTAAAGTGTTATTTGGAATGATAATTTGTGGTTATGTAATTGGTAGCAATGAAGGAGTACTTTATATAAGAGGTGAATATCCAAAATCAATTGAAGCAATTAATGGATGTATTAATTCATTAAAAGAAGCAGGATTATTAGGTGAAAAAATATTAGGAACAGAATTTTCTTTTGATTTGAATATTTGTATTGGACAAGGCGCTTACATTTGTGGAGAAGAAACAGCTTTAATAGCATCTATTGAAGGTAGAAGAGCAGAAGTAGATGTAAGACCTCCATTCCCTGTAACAGAAGGATTATATAAAAAACCAACTGTAGTTAACAATGTAGAAACATTAGCAGCTGCAACTGGAATTTTACTAAATGGAGCAGAAAAATTTTCATCAGTTGGAAATAAAAAATCTGCTGGAACAAAACTAGTTTGTCTAGATAGTTTTTTTAATAATCCTGGTGTTTATGAGATTGATATGGGAACACCAATGAAAAAAATATTTGAAGAATATGGTGGTGGATACAAAGAAGATGTAAAAGCATTTCAAATTGGTGGACCTTTAGGTGGAGTAGTGCCTATATCAGAAATTGAAAAGCTAAATTTAGATTTCCAGGAATTTACTAAAGCAGGTTTTATGTTGGGTCATGCGAGTGTTGTTAGTATTCCTAAAGATTTTAATATGGCTGAATACATTCATCACTTATTTGAGTTTTCAGCTGAAGAGTCATGTGGAAAATGCTTTCCTGGAAGAATTGGATCTTACAGAGGAAAAGAAATGTTTGATCAGTTAAAGAAAGGTACATCTAAAATTCCACTTAAACTTTTGAATGAATTATTGGTTACCATGCAAAAAGGATGCTTATGTGCGCTTTGTGGAGCGATACCAACACCTATAATGAACATATTAAAGTATTTTGGTGATGAAATTAAAAATGATATAGTAAAAGATAATTAATGAGTGCGGAAAAAAGAAAAGTTGCCTATATAGATGGAAAACCCTATGAAATAGGGCAAAATCATACATCCATTTTAAAATTTGTAAAAAGTTATTTAGGAGAAAAGAAGGTACCAACACTATGCGACGACCCTAACCTTGCACCTTATGGTGCTTGCAGAGTTTGCTCTGTTGAAGTTGCTCTAGAAAAAGACGGTCCAACTAAAGTAGTTGCATCATGTCATACACCTGTTGGAGAAAACCAACACATATTTACAAGTAATGATGGACTACAAAATTTAAGAAAAAATATTGTTGAGTTAGTTTTAACAGACCATCCAATGAATTGTGATACTTGTGAAGTAGATAAAAATTGTGAACTTCAAACTGTAGCAAATGACTTAGGAATAAGCGACCATAGATATAATAACCCTAAACAACATAAAGGAACCCCAAAAGATACTTCTCACTCTTACATGAGAATGAATTTGGACAACTGTATAAATTGTGGAAGATGTGTAAGAGCATGTGATGAAATTCAAGGTTCATTTGTTTTGACAATGAGTGGAAGAGGATTTGAGTCTAGAATTACTACTGATAATGATATGCTCTTTGGAGACTCATCATGTGTATCTTGTGGTGCTTGTGCTCATACGTGTCCAACAGATGCTATTTCAGATGTATTTCAATCTAAATCAGTAAAAGTAGATAAAAAAGTTAGAACTACATGCTCCTACTGCGGTGTTGGTTGCAATTTAGAGACTTCTGTAAAAGATGGAAAAGTTGTTGCAATAGATACTCCAAAAGAAACTGAAGTAAACGCAGGTCATACATGTATCAAAGGAAGATATGCATTTGGTTTTTATGATCATCCAGACAGACTGAGAAGTCCTTTGATTAAGAAAAATGGAAAATTTGAAGAAGCATCTTGGGATGATGCTTACGAATATATAAAGCAAAAATTGGAAAAGATTAAAAATGAGAGTGGCCCAGATGCTATTGCTGGTATTTCTTCAGCTAGATGCACTAATGAGGAAAATTACGTGTTTCAAAAAATGATAAGAGCAGCAATTGGAACAAATAATATAGATTGCTGTGCAAGAATTTGTCATTCGCCCACTGCATGGGGAATGCAACAAACTTTTGGAACTGGAGCAGCAACCAACTCCACAGAAGATATTTATCACGCTGATTTATTTTTAGTCATTGGTGCAAATCCAACTAATGCTCATCCTGTAACTGGTGCAAAAATTAAACAACAGGTTATGAAAGGTAAAAAATTAATTGTACTTGATCCAATTACTACTGATATTGCTAAACTTGCTGACTATCATATTAGATTAAGACCTGGAACAAACGTTGCTGTTCTAAACATGATGCTTTACTACATTGTTAAAGGAAATTTATTAAATAAAGAATTTGTAGAAAATAGAACTGAAGGTTTCGAAGAATTTTTAAATCACATCAATGGTTTAGATATTGATCATTTAGCAAGTGTTGCTGGTGTTGATAAACAATTAGTTAAAGAAGCAGCCATCGCATATGCTACTGCAAAAAATTCTATGGAGTTCCATGGTTTAGGGGTAACTGAACACGAACAAGGTTCTAAAACGGTAATGTTGATTGCCGACCTTGCAATGATTACTGGAAACATTGGAAGAAGAGGAGTTGGAGTAAATCCTTTAAGAGGACAAAACAACGTTCAAGGTGCAGCTGATATGGGATGCCAACCTCACCAAGGTGCTGGTTATTTCCCAGTAGCTGATAAAAAAATTCAAGATTTTTACACTGAAAAATATGGTGCAATCCACCCAACAAAAGCTGGATTGAAAATCCCAGAAATATTTGATGCAGCAATAAATAAAGAAGTTAAAGGATTATGGATTATTGGTGAAGATATCGTTCAAACTGATCCAAATAGTGCGCATGTAATTAAAGCAATGGAGTCTTTGGATTTATTAGTTGTTCAAGAGATATTTATGAGTGAAACAGCTAAATTAGCAGATGTAGTTCTTCCAGGAACAACATTTTTAGAAAAAGACGGTACTTTTACAAACACAGAAAGAAGAGTTCAAAGAGTTAATAAAGCCGCTGAACCTTTGCCAGGCACAAAACCTGATGGTGTAATTGTTACTGAAATGATGCAAAAGCTTGGATATGATCAGCCAACTTATGATGCTGATCAAGTATTAGCAGAAGTTGCGGATGTTGTTCCGTTCTTTAAAGGAATTACTAGAGAGAGACTAGGTAAACTTGGATTACAGTGGCCAGTAAAAGAAGATGGAACAGATACAAAAATTTTACATGAAAAAGAGTTTAAGCTTGGAAAAGGAAGATTAAAGTCTTTTGACTGGAAGGAGTCTACAGAAATTAAAAATAATATTAAAGAGTATCCACTAATTCTTACCACTAGTAGAGTTTTACAGCATTATAACGCAGCAACTATGACAAGAAGAACTAAAAATTTAAATATTGTTGATGAAGATATATTATTAGTAAACCCTATAGATGCTAAAGAAAGAGAATTAAATAATGGCGATATAGCAAGACTTTACTCAGGTAGAGGTGAGGTTTCATTAAAAGTTGAGGTTACAGACAAAGTAAAAGAGGGAATTGTGTTCACAACTTTCCATTTTCCAGAACACATGGTCAATATGGTTACAGGTGATGGTAAAGATGAAGAGACAAAATGTGCAGAATATAAAGTTTCTGCAGTTCAAGTTCAAAAAATATCAAATAAATTTAAAACAGAAATTTCTCCATCCGAAAAACAAGCTGAAATTGTAAGAAATTAAAATATTCTCCAAAAATTTTTAAAATTTTATTTTTTAGGTTAAAATATTATTAAAAAAAAAGGAGTTATAATGAAAGCATATATAATGGGTAATTACACAGAAAAAGCCTTTCAAGGTTTCATGAAGGATCCTACAAGTGATAGAAAAGCAGTGGTAGAACAATTAACAAAGGCAGTTGGTGGAACAATTCATAGTATGGACATCGTTAGAGGTTCATATGATTTTATTGTTGTGACTGATATTGGAGCGTTTGAAAATTTTGCTGCAATTAAATTAGTTGTTGAAGCATCTGGTGCTGTAAAGAATATGACAATGTTAGAAGCAATAGACTTTACTAAAGCTACAACTAAAGCAAGTCAGATAGGTTATAAACCACCAGGACAATAGGTAATTATTTTTTTTCGTCGTTATCTACAACTAAGCAGATTTCTGATTTAGTCAGGAATCTGCGACCTGTTCCATTATCCAATGAGAACATTCCACCTATTCCTTTAACAGCGTCAATTGTTAGATCAGTATGTTTCCATTTTTCATACTGATCACCATTCATATAAAAAGGCACTCCCCCAATTTCGCCTAATTTTACATCATTATCACCTAAAGGAAATTCACCCTCCTGAAAACACATGGGTGCACTACCATCGCAGCATCCACCAGATTGATGAAACATTAATTTTTCACCATATCTCTCCTGGAGTTCAGATAATAAGTTTAACGCTGAATTTGTTGCAGATACTTTCATTTTTAAAGTACGGCCCATGATTTAGAATCATGGGCCAGTATATATTATTGATTAAAAGAAGCCTAACTTTTTCTCAGCATAAGAGACATGTAAGTTCTTATTCTGTCTGTAATGATTAAGCATCATTTTATGAGTTTCTCTACCAACTCCTGATTGTTTGTAACCGCCAAATGGAGAGTGGGCTGGGTAGGCATGGTAACAGTTAGTCCATACTATTCCTGCCTGTATTGCTCTACCCATTCTGTAAGCAATATTACCATTTCTAGTCCAAACACCTGCGCCTAAACCATAAAGAGTATCATTAGCAATTTCTAATGCCTCTGCTTCATCTTTAAATTTAATTACAGATACAACAGGTCCAAAAATTTCCTCTTGAGAAATTCTCATTGAGTTGTCAGCTTCAAAAATAGTTGGTTGAATATAATTTCCTTTTTCCAATCCACTATTAAGTTTACCAACTTCTCCACCTGCTAGAACTTTAGCACCTTCTTTTTTACCAAGGTCTAAGTAAGATTTGATTTTTTCCATTTGCTCAACTGAGGCTTGTGCACCAATCATTGTTTCCATTTTTAATGGATTGTCTTGAACGACGGCTTTAGTTCTCGCGATACATTTTTCCATGAATTTATCATAAATAGATTCTTGGACTAATGCTCTACTTGGACAAGTACAAACTTCACCCTGATTAAGATTGAACATTACAAAACCTTCAACACACTTATCTAAAAAATCATCATCTTTATCCATAATGTCCTCAAAGAAAATATTAGGAGATTTACCACCTAACTCAAGTGTAATTGGAATAATGTTTTGTGCAGCATACTGCATAATCAATCTTCCAGTTGTTGTTTCACCGGTGAATGCAACTTTAGCAACTCTTTTTGACGATGCTAAAGGTTTACCTGCTTCTAAACCGAAACCACTTACAATGTTCACAACTCCTGGAGGTAATAGATCTCCAATAAGTTCCATCATTACCATAATTGAAGCTGGAGTTTGTTCAGCTGGTTTTAAAACTGAACAGTTTCCTGCTGCAAGTGCTGGAGCTAATTTCCATGTTGCCATTAACAATGGAAAATTCCATGGTACTATCTGGCCAACTACTCCTAAAGGTTCTGGTATATTGTAAGAGTATTGCGAGTTACTGATTTCAGCAACTGAGCCTTCCTCAGCTCTAATTACTCCAGCAAAATATCTCCAATGATCTATCACTAAAGCCATGTCAGCTGCCATACATTCTCTAATTGGTTTACCATTATCTAAACACTCAGCCACAGCTAGCATGTCTTTATTTTGTTCAAGAACATCTGCTATCTTGTTAAGAATAACAGATCTAGTTGTAATATCTGTTTTTCCCCATTCTTTAAAAGCTGCGTGAGCCGCATCTAATGCTGCTTCAACATCTTTTTCATTTGATCTTGCAACAGAACAGATAATCTCGTTCGATATCGGGCTTGGATTATCAAAATATTTGCCTGATAAAGGCTCTACAAATTTCCCATTTATGTAGTTTCCATATTTAGCTTTAAATGGAAATTTTACTTTTAAATGAGATGTGTCTAGAGCTGACGACACTTTCAATGCTTCTGCACTCATTATTTCCTCCCTAAGTTAAGTACATTAAGTATATAAATTCGAAATTAACTTGTTTATTTCAGTCGTTTTTGAATTTAAAAGAGATTGAAGACTGAATAATTTTTTAAATCCAAATTTATAATAAATTAATTTAAGACTGTTAATTTGATCTTGTAAATGTGTTATTTTGAATTCAACTTTGAATTGAAAAAAGACTTATTGAATTTAGTTATAAAACTATGATTATCTAAGTATGGAATTATTGAAAGACAAATTTGGCAGAAAATTCCCCTACATAAGATTATCCATAACAGATGTATGTAATTTTAAATGCGGCTATTGTTTACCTAATGGTTTCAAAATTGACAAAAGTGACAATAGAACTTTTTTAAGTTTAGAAGAAATTAAAAGATTAGCTAAAGGTTTATCAGAATTGGGAGTAAGTAAGATTAGATTAACTGGTGGAGAACCTACAATTAGAAAAGATTTTTATGAAATTGTAAAAGTAATAAAAAATAGTTCAGGAATAAATAAAACTGTAATCACTACTAATGGATATAAACTTGACAAATTTGCAGAACAGCTTGTGGAAAGTGGTTTAGATGGAATTAATATAAGTATTGATAGCTTAGATAAAAATAAGTTTCATAAAATTACAGGACATGATCGATTAAATGAAATTTTAAATGGTATTGAAAAACTACAGAAACTAAATTTTAAAAATATTAAAATTAACGCTGTTCTTTTAAAAGGAGTAAATAGTAATGATAAAGATTTTCAACAATGGTCTAATTACATAAAATCAAATCAAGTAGAATTTAGATATATCGAATTGATGCAAACAGGAGACAATTTAGATTATTTTAAAAAATATCATATTTCTTCAAAAGTATTCACTGACTTTTTGATTAAAAATGATTGGATAATACAAACTCTAGGAATAGATGCTGGTCCGTCAAAAAATTATATAAATCCAGAATTTAAAGGGAAATTTGGAATTATCGCTCCATATTCAAAAGATTTTTGCAAATCCTGTAATAGATTAAGAATTACATCTAGAGGAGACTTAAGATTGTGTTTGTTTGGAAACACTGGAATAAATATAAGACACTTAATTCAAAGAGATGATCAAACTGAAGAATTAAAAGATTTAATTTTGAAACAATTAAATTTTAAAAAGGAATCTCATTACTTAGAACTTGGTGAAACTGGTTTAACTAATAACCTATCAGTAACTGGCGGATAATGAAAAATTTAAAAATAATAAAAAAAAATGATTTAAAAGATTGGGCTGAGGAATTGTTCCAAAAAAATTCATATAATATGGTTGATGTGTCTTCAAAGAAAGAAACCTTCAGAAGAGCACTCGCAACAGGAAAAATTTTTGTAGGTGAAGAAGTTTTTTCATTAATTAAATCAAATCAAATGCCTAAGGGGGATCCTATTTCTTTAGCAGAGGTATCAGCCATATTGGGTGTAAAAAAAACGAGTGAGATTATTCCATTATGCCACCCTCTTTCAATTGATCATATTTCGACAAAAATTATATTGATTGATGAAACTTATTCACTTGACGTCTTTTGTGTTGTCTCAACATATTCTAAAACTGGTGTAGAGATGGAAGCAATTATGGGAGTAAATAGTGCTTTAATAACCATTTATGATTTAAGCAAAATAGTAAATCCACATTTAAAAATTTCTGATATAAAATTATTGATAAAAGAAGGTGGAAAAAAAGGATTATGGAAAAATCCAGATGGGTTACCAGATTTTTTAAAAGAAATATTTAATTAATGAAAATATCTGTTGAGTTGTTTGGAGCTGCAAGAGAATTCAGCAAAACAAAGTATTTAGAATTTAATTTTTCAAAATCTTGTAAAGTAATTGATATTAAAAAAAAACTTTATGAGCATGTTGATAATAAATTTAATGGAAATTTAAATTATAAAGAGATTATAAAAAGTTCGGCATTTTGCTCAGATAAAGATCAATTAATAAAGGAAAACCAAATTTTGAATAAAAATCAAATAATTGGAATTATTCCACCAATTGGAGGTGGTTAATGCTCCATGCAAAAATTATAGACTCTTCAATTGAAAAAATTGAAATTTCCAAAGCAGAATATTTTTTAAAATCGGAAAAATTTGGTGCAGTAATTTATTTTATTGGAGTTGTTAGGGATAATAATGAAAATAAAAAGGTTAATGGAATTACATACGATGCAAAAGATACAATGGTAATTAAGAGTTTTGAAGAAATTTATAATGAGACAGAGCAAAAACTAGGAATTAAAAATAAGGCTGTTTTTATTGAACATGTAAAGGGTCACCTCAAACTTTCTGAAAAAAGCATACTAATAGGAGTAGCTTGTAAACATAGAGATGAGGCATATCGACTATCAAGATTTATTATTGAAGAAATAAAGAAAAGATCACCTATATGGAAAAAGGAACATTATGAAAATGAAGATAGTGAATGGCTTAAAGGTATTTCGTTAACAACATGAAATTGAATAAATTTAAATCTTCGGAAATAACTCCTGAAAATTTTTATATAAATAGACGAAAGTTCCTTAAGAAAATGGGTATTGTAACTGGAACTGCTTTCGCTTCTCAAAATATAATTACATCTGCTTTATCTTATACCCCTGAAACTGAGCGAAAAATAACTCCTTATAAATTTGCAACCACTTACAACAACTATTACGAATTTGGGACAAGTAAGTCTGATCCACATAAAAACTCTAAAGATTTTATAACAAAGCCATGGGATATTAAAATTGATGGCGAAGTTGAAAATGAAATAACTTTGTCAGTTGAGGAAATTAAAAACACGATCCCAAGTGAAGAGAGAATATATAGATTTAGATGTGTTGAAGGTTGGTCGATGGTAGTCCCGTGGCTAGGTTTTCCGCTCAACAAACTATTAAATAAAGTTAAGCCAACCTCTAAAGCTAAATTTGTAAAATTTACATCTTTATATGATCCAGATCAAATGAAAGGACAAAGATTTCCAGTATTGAATTGGCCATACAAAGAAGGTTTGAGAATTGATGAAGCCATGCACCCATTAACAATAATGGTTACCGGACTTTATGGAAAAGAATTACCAAATCAAAACGGTGCACCTTTAAGATTGATAGTGCCATGGAAATATGGATTTAAAAGCGCAAAGGCAATTGTTAATATAAAATTTGTTGAAAAAATGCCTGTTTCGTCTTGGATGAATGCTTCACCAAATGAATATGGTTTTTATTCTAATGTTAATCCTAATGTATCACACCCAAGATGGTCTCAAGCGACTGAAAGAGTGATTGGTGAGAATATATACTCACCAAGAATAAAAACAGTGATGTTTAATGGTTATGGGGATGAAGTTGCAGGTCTCTATGATGGAATGGATTTAAGAAAAAATTTTTAATTAAATGATAAGAATTTTCAAACCCACAATCTTTGTATTGTGTTTAATTCCTTTTATAATAATAGCGTATCAAATTTTATTTAATCAACTTGGAGCAGAACCAGTAAAACAAGTAACTCATCATACAGGAGAGTGGACATTAAGATTTATTTTGCTGTCTCTAGCAATGACACCTCTTAAAAATATTACAAAAATTTTAGCTTGGATAAAATATCGAAGGATGTTGGGATTATTTGCTTTTTTTTATGGAACTTTACATTTGCTTACTTACATTGGTTTTGATTACCAGTTTAATTTTGATCCGATTATTGATGATGTTTTGAATAAAAAATTTATTTTTATAGGATTTGCTGCATGGCTTTTGATGTTACCTCTTGCTATTACCTCAAATCAAAAAATGGTACTTATCTTAAAACAAAATTGGAAAAAAATTCACAGGCTATCGTATTTAATTGGTATTTTTGCTGTTCTACATTTTATCTGGTTATCTAAGACTATTTTTTTTGAACCATTGATATACTTAATAATTCTAATAACTCTTTTAACCTTAAGATTAGATTTTATTAAATTTATATTTAAGAAAAAATCGGTTACTTGATATTTTTTAATTCATATTTTTTTTTAAAAGACTATATTTATCTAATGGATGAAAAAATTAAGAATGAGTTACAATCTGCTGCATTTAGTAGACTTATAAAACATTTAAGAGAGAGAAAAGATGTTCAAAACATTGATCTTATGAATCTTGCTGGGTTTTGCAGAAATTGCCTTTCTAAATGGTACCGCGAAGAAGCTCAAAAAAAAGGAATAGAAATTTCAGATCCAGATGCTAGAGAACACGTTTATGGTATGCCTTATACTGAATGGAAAGAGAAATACCAAAAGTAATTATTTCTCTTTTAATCTTGGAAATAACTCCACAAAATTACATGGTTTGTGTTTGATATTTAGTTGATGAACAAGAATTTTATCCCAAGCGTCTGTTACACCTCCTGAAGAACCTGGAAGTGCAAATACATACTTTCCATTCGCAAGTACTGCACATGCTCTTGATTGAATAGAAGATGTGCCAACTGTAGATAGGCTTATATATCTAAATATTTCACCAAAACCTGGTATTTTTTTATCTGCTATTTCATCAATTGCTTCTGGAGTAATATCTCTTCCAGTTAATCCTGTTCCACCAGTTGTAATAATTACATCAATTTTTTTAATTTTTATCCAGATCTTTAAAATTTTTTTAATATCTTTTTTACTATCTTTGCAAATTTCTCTCTCAACTAAATTATGACCAGCCTTGTTTATTTTTTTTACAAGAATATTTCCAGATTTGTCTGTTTTTAAAGTTCTTGTATCTGTTACTGTTAATAGTGCTATATTTACTTTCATAATAATTGAATGATTATATTACCTATTTTATTTTTTGTAACTGCTATAATATATTCAAGTGTAGGGTTTGGTGGTGGTTCTACTTATCTTGCATTGTTACTTCTTTGGGGAGTTCCATACTCTATCTTTCCCATAATAGCGTTAACCTGTAATATTATTGTAGTTTCAGGAAATTCAATTAATTATATAAGAGCAGGAAATTTAAATTTTGGGTCACTTATTCCATATTTAATCGGATCTATTCCTTTTGCATTTATAGGAGGTTCTCTAAATATCGAAAAAGATATTTTTGAAATAATATTATTTTTTGTTTTAGGTATTGCGGGAATATTATTGTTATTTAATTTTAGATCTTACGGAAATAACTCAAAAACATATAAATCCTTAGCTATCTATTTTTCAATTCCTATCGGTATAGTGTTAGGTTTTGTTTCTGGTTTAGTGGGCATTGGAGGAGGAATATTTTTAAGTCCTATATTGTATTTATTTCGTGCAGCAAACCCAAAAAATATTACAATAATGGTATCTTTATTTATTTTAATAAATTCAGTTTTAGGAATTCTAGGTCAGATAACAAAAAATATAGAAATTAGTGAAATCAAAAATTATATTATTTTACTAGTAGCTGTTTTAATTGGTGGTCAAATTGGTAATTTTTTAAATATAAAAATATTTCCAACAAAAATTCTTGCTTTAATTACATCGTTGCTTGTTATTTTTGTTGCTTTAAGAATAGGATATAACTTTATGTAATGTTACTTAATAAATTAAAAAAATTTTATCGACCTTTTATTATCACTTACATTTTTTTTAGCATTGCAATTAGTTTTTATCCCTCATTTGATTTTTACTCATTAAAAGGACAGGTAATTATAATTTCAGTCTCAATATTTAATGGAGTGTTAGGAACATTTATTAAGAAATTATAATACGTAAGGCTCGGGTCTTGCATTACTTTGCAAAACTCTCTCGACAGCAAATACACTGATGTCAATTGTTTGATAACTTCCTGTTGTAATTAATTCCGTTAAAGCTCTTCCTATACCTGGGGCTTGCATTAATCCTCTTCCGGTAAAACCTGAAGCCATATAAACGTTTTCGTATTTTGGATGCTTTCCAACCACAGCATTATTATCTAATTTATTACAATCATAATACCCTGCCCAACCACCAGTTAGTTTTAATTTCTCAAAAATGGGGATTCTTTTAGCTAGAGCCGGCCATACTAATTCCTCAAAATCGTTCCAGGCTGGTTCTAGATCATCTGCATCAAAGACTGATATTGGTGATCCAGCTAGATATTCTTTTCCCTCAGGTCGCCAATAAACTCCCGAAGTAAGATCTCCTGTTAATGGCATTTCTGGAATATGTTTTGGACACTTAACTCTAAAAACTGTGTGTTTTTGCGGAACTACTGGAATGTCTTCCAATAATTCTTTTGTCCAACACCCTGCAGCTGAAACGATTGTTTTGGCGTTTATCTCAGAAAGAGACTTTACTTCCCCTTTGATAAATTCTGCTCCAAGATCAATTGCCTTTGACTTTAGTGCGCTATGAAAAAGAAAAGGATCGATCCACCCTTCACTTTTATTATCTGTAAAAGTCGCTGTTTCAATTCCTTCATTGTTTATATAAGGAAATACAGTAGTAAGTTCTGACCCCTTAATATTTTTTGTACCTGCATCACAAGCTTTATGATTTTCGAGAGCTCTATATTGTTCTTCAGCATGTTCTGGACCAAACATAAGTAGATATCCATTTGGTACCATACTTGCTGTTGGATTTGGATTTTTTTCAGTTTTTAACAATTCAGGTATACTGAATATGAATTCTTTAGCAA
This sequence comes from uncultured Pelagibacteraceae bacterium, assembly GCA_902603665.1. Taxonomy (GTDB): domain Bacteria; phylum Pseudomonadota; class Alphaproteobacteria; order Pelagibacterales; family Pelagibacteraceae; genus Pelagibacter. Next base: position 36,816 of record CACKVV010000007.1, read on the forward strand.
ATTTTCCCAGTAAAATATTTTCTTTTTGAAAAAATTGTCTTCTAAATCCTCCTAGTGATAAAGGGAAAGAAGCAGTTTTATAACTTGGGTCTCTTTCAATGACTTTTACCTTTCTGCCTTCCTTAGATAAAAAGTAAGCAGTTGCAGCACCAATAATACCACCACCAATAACGACTACA
>CACKVV010000008.1 GCA_902603665.1 uncultured Pelagibacteraceae bacterium
TATCAAAAATTCATGCAGCACACTCTTTGGGTGCTTCTAAAAAACAAATTTTAAGACATGTTATTTTCCCTAATTCTCTACCTGAAATATTAACCGGTATAAGAGTTGCTGTTGGTATGTGTTGGGGCACATTAGTAGCTGCAGAGTTTTTAGCTGGTACAACTGGTATTGGTTTTGTTGAAAACGTTGCTAAAAAGTACTTTCAGTATGAGGTAATTTGGATCACAATATTTATAATGGGAATGTTAGGTCTTTTGTTTGATATTACTCTTAGAAAAATTATCGATAAAACTATACCTTGGAGAGGTAAAGGCTAATTTCAACTCATAAACTTAATGAATAAAAATAAAATATTAGAATGGACAGGCGTTATAACTGCTATTGTTTATTCACTACTAGTTGCCTTAAACATTGGTGCTGAATTTTTAGGTTTTGCATTATTGTTAATTTCTGCAATTTTAATTGGTTTGTGGGCGTATTTAGGAAATCATAGAGGAATTTTACTACTTCAAATTTTTTATGCTACAGCTGGTATCATTGGAATGTTTAGATGGTTTTAATGAAAAAAGAAAAGTTAAAAAAATTACTGACAAAAGTATTTCTAAAATATAAATTAAGCAAAGCACATGCAAAGATTTGTTCTGATGCACTAGTTAATGCAGAGTTAGTTGGCGCCACTGGTCATGGTGTATCTAGGTTAAAAATTTATTGTGATAGAATAAGTAAAAAATTAATTAATCCAAAGCCAAAGTTTAAATTTAAAAAAATATCTCAATCCATAATGCAAATAGATGCTGATGACAGTATTGGTTTTGTAGCTGCTGATATTGGAATTAAAAAAGCAATTGAGAGCGCCAAAAAAACAGGACTAGGTTTGGTTGGTATAAAAAGAAGTAGTCATTATGGTTTATCAGGATACTACGCAGAACAAGCAGTTAAAAAAAATTTATTAACATTAATTTTTACTAATGCTCCTCCCGCTATAGCTCCTCATGGTGCATTAAAAACTTTGTTTGGAACAAATCCAATTTGTTTTGGAACACCTACTTCTTCAAAAGTTCCTTTTATTTTAGATACATCTGTATCAATGATAAATAGAGGTAAAATAAGAGTTGCAGCAAGAACAGGATCTAAAATACCAGAAGGAGTTGCATTAGATAAATATGGAAGACCAACCACAGATGCAGCTAAAGCTTTAAAAGGTGTGCAGTTGCCTATTGCTGGATTTAGAGGATCGGGTTTAGCGTGGATGGTTGATATTTTAAGTGGTGTTTTCACTGGAGGAAATCATGGAGGAAAAGTTAAAGATCCATTTGATGATTTTTCAGGTCCTCAAAACATTGGTCATTTATTTATTGTCATGAAGTCAAATTTATTTGTTAAAAATTTTAACTCAAGAATTAAAGAAAATATAAGAAGAGTTAAAAAACTCCCGAAACTAAAAAATATAAAAGAAATTATGTATCCAGGACAAAATAAGTTTAACAGATATAAAAAAAATTTTTATAAAGAGATTAAAATTACAGATGATATTAAAAAAGATATTGAAAAACTCTTGAATTAAGTTGCTACAAAAAATAAAACAGCAACAACACTCAGAAATAAACCAGTCAAAACCCTATTTTCGATTTTTTTATTTTTTTCTTGAATTTTAAGTCTGTTATTCAGTTTATTTATACAAGTCTTATGTTTGTTTTTTTTATTATTGCTTAACTCTACTTTATTTAGTTCAGCATTTAATGTTTTTGGATCAGATACGTTTGCATCTGATCCATTGGGGTCAAATTTTGAATTAATTAAAATTTTTGGATTTAATTTTGTTAAAGTCTCAGTACTCATCTTATTTTATATAAACCGATTATAGTCTGAAAGTTTAAAAGTACTCAATCTATGACGTCACCAAATTAGGTTTTTTTTAAATCCCTCTGTTCATTTTGGGTCGCAATCTATTATTTTGATCCTAATTTATCTTTTTTAAGAGAAGCACAAATATTATAGATGTGACAAACATGATCAAAGCATATGAAGCAGTTGGTATCAAATAAATTATGTCATCGAATATTTGAGTAGATACAAATACTGCTAATGTTCCATTTTGAAGTCCACATTCTAGTGAAATACATTTTCTTTGTTCAATGCCACTTGCAAAAATTTTAGCAACATAAAAACCTAAAACCATCATTGTTACATTTAATATTAGAGTTATTATGCCAGCTCTTGATATATACATAATTATATTGTCCCATTCCTCTAACCAAATTGATATAAAAACTATCATAAAAAGAGTTAATGAAATTTTTTCAATTAAAGCTGTCCTTTTAATTATAAAATTTTGTGCAAACTTCCTTACTAACATTCCAATTAATACAGGTAATGTTACCACCAAAAACATTTTGATTGATATCCCGCTCATTGAAATTTCCTTAGATAGGTAATTTATATCAAGTAGGTCAGCAGATTTAATTACGATAAATGGAACGGTTAAAATACTAAGTAAACTTATTATAGCTGTTAATGAAACAGAAAGAGCGACATCACCATTTGCAAATTTTGTAAGAATATTAGATGTAACACCTCCTGGTGCAGCAGCGATTATCATTACTCCTAGAGCTAATACTGGTTGAACATTTAAAATTTTTATTAAAACAAAAGCAATTATGGGAAGTAATATTACTTGGCAGATCAATCCAACTAAAAAATCTTTTGGTCGTTTAATTACTCTTGTAAAATCACTCGTTGTAAGATCTAAGCCCAACGTTAACATAATTAATGCCAGAGCAATTGGAGCAATTTTTGTTACAACTTCCATATTTCTGATATTATCAAAAAATAAATGATATGTTAGTTTTTTTAAATTTTGATATAAGATTTTAGATGCTTTCAGATAAATCGACAGTATGTCCAAATAATCTATTAGACCTTGCTCATCAAAAAAAGGGTATTAAAGTTGCAATAGCAAATGCTGGAAAGACACTGCCGATGATTTCAGTAATGGATGCGGTAAAAGAAAAACTGATTGTACCAGTTTTAATTGGTAACGAATCTGAAATTAAAAAAACTGCAGATGAGATAAAGTTTGATATATCTGAATACGAAATAATAGACGAACCAGTAGAAAATAATACCGCCAAGATTGCAGCGAAATTTGCCTCGGAAGATAAAATTAAAATAATTGTTAAAGGACATATTCATACAGATGTTTTGATGAAAGAAGTTTTAAAACGAGAACATGGTTTGTTAGGCAAAAAAAGGCTTAGCCATATATGGCACATGACATTAGAAAAAGATGATAAGCCACTTATAATTACAGATGGAGCATTAAATGTTAATCCAAATGTTAAAACTAAAATGCACATTTTAAGAAATGTAATAGATTTTTGTCATCGTATAAATATTCAAAAACCAAAGATATCAATTTTATCAGCAACTGAAGAAGTATTGGATAGTATGCAAAGTTCTCTTGATGCAAAGGAGATTACAAATTTAGCTGCAAAAGAGGGTTTTAATGCTGACATTTTTGGTCCTTTGGCTTTTGATAATAGTATATCTAAAAAAGTCAGCTGGTATTAAAGGTATAAAAAATATTGTTGCTGGAGATGCAGATGTTTTGCTAGTTCCTAATGTTGAGACTGGAAATGCGCTTGTAAAAATGATGATTTATTTTATGGGAGCCTGTGCAGCAGGTGTCGTAGTTGGAGGTAAAGTTCCAGTTGTAATTACAAGTAGATCAGACGATGCAACAGCTAGATTAGCCTCAATAGCTGCTGCAGTAGTTGCGTTAGATTAAATTATCAAGAGAATTAATAAAAAATATCTTTGTTGAAATGAGTATTTTAATACATTAAATAACTTGATCAAAATACTCATCAATGACAATTACATACCTTAAAAAATCTCCAAAAACATCCTCAACTGACGATAATAAAACAAGGGATATAGTTCAAAATTTACTTAATGACCTGGAGAAATCTAAAGAGGAAGGTTGTAAAGAATTAACAAAAAAATTTGACAAGTATGAAGGTGAAGTAATTGTATCCAAAGATAAAATTGAGGAAATAAAAAAAAATTTAGATCAAAAAACAAAGGATGATATTCAATTTTCTTATGAAAGAGTGAGAAAATTTGCTGAGGCTCAACTTAAAAACTATGGAAACGATTTCGAAGTTGAATTATCTGATGGTTTGTATGCTGGTCAAAAATTAGTTCCTGTTAATACTGCGGGTTGTTATATTCCAGGTGGAAGATATGCTCATATAGCTTCGGCAGTTATGAGCGTGACGACTGCAAAAGTTGCTGGAGTAAAAAAAGTAATTGCTTGTAGTCCACCAAAAGCTGAAGTGGGCGCCCACCCCACAATTATATATACTGCTGATTTGTGTGGTGCAGATGTTATTTTAAATTTAGGTGGAGTTCCTGCGATTGCTGCAATGACATATGGTTTATTTGGTAATGCTCCAGCAGATATTTTAGTCGGTCCAGGTAATCAGTTTGTAGCTGAAGCAAAAAGAATTTTATTTGGAAGGGTTGGAATAGATTTATTTGCTGGTCCTACAGAAATTGGAATTATTGCAGATGAAACTGCTGATCCTGAGATAGTTGCAGTAGACTTAGTTGGGCAAGCTGAACATGGTTACAACTCTCCTTGTTGGTTATACACAACAAGTAAAGAGCTTGCTGAAAAAGTTATGAAAAGAGTTCCTGAATTAATTTCAGAATTACCTGAGTTACCAAGAACTAGTGCTGAGACTGCATGGAAAGATTATGGTGAGGTAATTCTTTGCGATACTGACGATGAAATGGTTAAGATAAGTGATGAATATGCTCCAGAGCATCTTGAGGTTCAAACAAAAAATTTAAAATGGTTCCATGACAGACTAACGAATTATGGATCTCTATTTGTTGGTGAAGAAACAACGGTAGCTTATGGAGACAAATGTTCTGGAACAAATCATATTTTACCAACTAAAGGAGCGGGTAAATATACAGGGGGATTATTCGTTGGAAAATTTATAAAAACATTAAGCTTCCAAAGAATGACAAAAGACTCAACAAAACTTGTGGGTGCTGCTGCGGCAAGAATTTCTAGATATGAAGGTATGGAAGCTCATGCACGAACCGGCGATGTAAGATTAAGAAAATACGGATTTTCTAATTAAAAAATTTTAAAATTTCAAAAATCACATAAATTGAAATTAAGCTCATTATTAATGAAATAATCCATTTAATTATAACCCAAGCCCTTGAATTATTAAGATATTTTGAAAAATAATTTGCTAAATATCCCAATAGGTAGAAAAATAAAAAAGAAGCAATAGAACCTCCAATACCAAAATAAATTTTATAATTAATTGGGAAATTTTTTGAAAAATTACCAAGAAAAAAAACTGTATCAGAATAAACATGCGGATTTAAATAAGTAAAAGCTAGTGTTTTTAATATAATTTTTTTTCTCTCATCATGTTTCTCACCTTTATCTATTTCTATGTTTTTAAATTTTTCAGAAATTTTTGTGTAAATGAAATAAATTAAAAAAATTAATAGTAAAATATTGAAAATTAGTTCAGTTATTTCATTAAAATATGTTCCAAGATACTGAAAAAGAAAAATTCCAAAAAAAATCAAAATTGTATCTGATACTGAACAAATAAAACATATTAAAAAAATATGTTGTTTCTTAATGCCCTGCTCTATTACAAAGATATTTTGTGGTCCTATTGCTAATATTAAACTTAAACTGGTTATAAAACCTAAAATTAAAAAACTCATCTTTTTTTATCTGCATTTACTATAGATAAAATAATGAGAATTAAAAAAGGAATACAAAATAAGTTAACTGTTTTCCAGCTTGCAATAGAAATTAGTATACCTGCCAATAAACTTGCTAAAGCCATGGAAGAGAAAACTAATAAATCATTAAACCCTTGAGCTTTAAATTTTTCTTCAGGTTTATAAGTTGTGACTAATAAGCTTGTGCCAGATATAAATAAAAAGTTCCATCCTATACCTAAAAAAATCAGACTTATAAAATAGTTTAAAAAAGATGGTTGAAAAAAAGATAATAAAATTGTGAAAAAATAGAATAAGACACCTAAATACATCATATTACTATAACCAAACTTTTTGATTAAATTTCCAGTAACTAGCGAAGGTAAAAACATTGCCAAAACATGAAATTGAAGAACTATTCCTGTTTTTTCTAAACTTAACTGATGCACAATATGCATACTTATTGGGGTTGCTGTCATTAAAAAAGACATTACTGCATATGCAAATGCAGCAGAGGTAATTGCTTGTAAAAATTTTGGATCTGAAAAAAATTCTGAATAATTTCTTGAGTTATTTTCCTTATTTGAAAAAAAAGAAATTTCTCTAATATCCTTAAAAAAGAATAATAAAAATGAAGGTATTAATGTTAAAACTGCTAAAGTTAAATATGAACCTACATATAAATAATCACTTACAAAATTTTTAGTATAATTTGCCAAACCAATTCCAAGAAAAGCAGCAACTATTCCAGCTAACAATAATGATGAAATAGCTTTAGGCGCTTTTTCCTTTTCTACACTTTCTGCTGCAGCAAAACGGTATTGATGAGTAAATGCCATTGTGGCCCCTAAAATAAATTTAGCAAAACAAAAAATAAAAAAACTTTCTATAATTATTGCATAAGCGCCTATCAAACAAGAAATTGAACCAGCTACAGAAGCAAAAATAAATCCAAGCCTTCGTCCAATAATGCTCATTATCTTAGCAGCAAAGATTGTAGCTGCTGCTGTTCCAACAACATAAATTGATGGAGGAAGTGTAGAAAGTGTTTTTATAGAACTTAAGTCTGATCCAATAATACCACTTATAAAAACTGTAACTGTAGCGGCTGTAAAACCAAATACTTGGCTTAAAATAAGTATGAAAAGATTTCTATTCATCTATAGTGTTATTACTTGCATAAATTAAATTAAAATATAGTTCTACTAATTAATATATATAGATAAATTAGCTTTTATGATTGGTATTCTTGGAGGAATGGGAACGCAGGCAGGTTTAGATTTTTGCAGCAAGCTTGCAAAATTATATAGAGGAAAACTGGATCAACAGTACCCTATGTTTATTCTTTACAACAAGTCTAATACACCAAAAAGACCTGAGAACTTGAAAAAATATTACAATGTGCTCAATGAGTTGATTAAGGGTTGTAAACTGCTATCCAAAAATAAATGTAAATTTATTGTTATGCCTTGTAATACTGCACATTATTGGCATCAAGATATTCAAAAAAAAATTAAAATACCCTTATTAAGCATGCCCAGGGAAGTTTTTAATTATACAAAAAAAACTTGTAAAAAAAATACGAAAATAGGAATCCTTTGTACTGAAGCAACATTGAAAACAAAAGTTTACCATCAATATTTTGATAAAAAATATGATTTTATAAGTCCAACTAAAAATTTACAAACAAGCTCTGTAAACAAATCTATTAAATATGTAAAAATGGGAAAAGTCAAAGAGGCAGAGAAAGCATTAAGACCAGCTGTTAATCAACTAATAAAAAAAAAATGTAAAAAAATTATATTAGGTTGTACAGAACTTCCTATAGCTTTATTTGCATATAAATCTTTTAAGAAAGCAAAAGACTCTAAGTTGTTTATTGATCCAAATCTTTTATTGGCCCAAGTATGTATGAGAAAATACAAAAATAACTAAATTTTTTTATTACAAACTAAATATAACTTTCTAGGAAACTTTCCCTCATCAAATTTTTCAATAAATAAATTTTCAAAACCATCTAAAAGACTATTTATTTTATCCTTAGAAAAAAAATGTATAATAAATCCATCTATTTCGTATAAATCTTCTCCTCTATGAACACCTTTTTTAAAATCTCCGTCTTCAGTGTTTCTAACGGTATAAATATTTAAGCCTCCAGGTTTAAGTATTCTTTTTACTTCATTGTTTAAATTTATTAACTCTAAATTCGTTAATGCCATACAATATAGCATGTGAGAATAACAAGCTTCTATTGTATTATCTTTAAATGGTAATTTCTTTCTAACATCGAACTTTATTGTACGAATTGAAGAATTCAAATTTTGTTCGTTTATTTTTTTATCGATAATTGATATGCCTTTTTTACTATAATCAAGTGCAGTAATTTTAATTGAATTTTTAGCAAAAAAAATTGTGTCTCTTCCTAATCCTGCTCCTAGCTCGACAATATTTGATAAATTTTTTTCTTTTAAAACGGAAAGAGTTTTTTCTGCTGAGTAACTTTGATCTAAACCAAACATCTCAGGCTTAATTGAGAAATTAGTCTCCCAATGCTGAGATTGTTGGTTTAATATATTCTTATCCAAATTATTTAGAAGGATCTGGAACCTTTCTTAAATATGGTTTTACCGTCTCCCATCCATTTGGATATATTTTTTTCGCTTCATCATCTTTAACAGCTGGTAAAATAACTACATCTTCACCCTTTTTCCAATTAGCTGGAGTAGCTACTTTATGTTTAGCTGTTAATTGCATTGAATCTATTGCTCTCAATATCTCTAGAAAGTTTCTTCCAGTTGCCATTGGATAAGTAAGGTACAATCCTATTCTTTTATCTGGTCTTATTACAAAAATAGTTCTAACTGTCTCATTATCGACTGCAGTTCTACCCATTGATGTTGTTCCAGCATCACCTTCCAACATATTAAATAATTTAGCAACTTTTAGGTCTTCGTCTGCAATTATTGGATAGTTTGGTTTTGAACCTGACACATCTTTTATATCTTCTAACCATTTATTATGGTCATCAACTCCGTCTACACTAAGACCTATCACTTTCACGTTTCTTTTGTCGAACTCATCTTTCATTAAACCTAAAGCTCCAAGTTCAGTAGTACAAACTGGTGTAAAATCTTTTGGATGTGAAAATAATACACCCCAGCTGTCACCTAACCACTCGTGAAAAGAGATATCTCCCTCTGTAGTTTTAGCCTGAAAATCAGGACACATACTATTTATTTTTAACATTGTTTCTCTCCTTATTATAAAATTATTATATGAAAAATTGTTTTATGAAGCAAACTTTTAAGAGATTGATCAACTTTAAATTCAATTTTTAATAACTATATAGGAAGACTAATGAGTGACTTTTTACAATCAATTATTAATAGAGATCCAGCAGCGAAATCCAAATTAAGTTTGATATTGACTTATCCAGGTGTTAAAGCAGTATTTTTTCATAGATTGGCTCATTTTTTTTCAGTAGCTAAATTTGATTTAATTGCGAGAATTATTTCTCAGTTTTCAAGATTCCTAACCGGTATTGAAATTCATCCTGGTGCAAAGATTGGTAAAAATTTATTTATAGATCATGGTATGGGAGTTGTAATAGGTGAAACATCAGAAATTGGTGATAACGTCACAATATATCATATGGTAACTTTAGGAGGTATATCTCCAAGTATTAATTCTAATAATCAAAGAAATATAAAAAGGCATCCTACATTAATGGATAATGTAGTGGTTGGATCTGGCGCACAAATATTAGGTCCTGTAGTAGTTGGAAAAAATTCAAAAATTGGAGCAAATGCTGTTGTAACAAAAAATGTTGAGGAGAATGCTGTGATGATAGGAATACCAGCAAAGAATGTTGGAACTGCTACAGAAGAATTTAAACCTTATGCTGTCGAAAATGATAATTCAGAAAAAAATAATGATTAATAGCAAAGATAATTTTTTACAGTCAATTGGTAATACCCCTTTAATAAAATTAAAAGCAGCTTCAGAGATTACTGGATGTAATATTTATGGAAAAGCAGAATATTTAAACCCAGGGGGATCTGTAAAAGACAGAGCGGCTTTGGCACTCATAAAAGATGCTGAAGAAAAAAAATTAATTTCAAAAGGTGGAATGATTGTTGAAGGAACAGCAGGTAATACTGGTATAGGTTTATGTCTTCTGGGAAATTCTTTAGGTTATAAAACAACAATTGTAATGAACGATAATCAAACGCAAGAAAAAAAAGATACTTTAATAAACATCGGTGCAGATTTAAGGTTAGTACCACCAAAACCTTACATTGATGATGGCAATTATGTAAAAGTGGCGGGTAGACTTGCAGAAGAATTAAAAAATTCAAATAATTATGGAGTAGTTTGGGCAAACCAATTTGACAATACTGCAAATGCTAAGGGTCATTATGAAACAACTGGACCTGAAATATGGGATCAAACAGAAGGAAAGGTAGACGGATTTGTTTGCGCATCAGGCACAGGTGGAACAATTGGAGGGATAAGTAGTTTTTTGAAAGAAAAAAACAAAGATATAAAAATATATTTATCTGATCCAGCAGGTTCTGCCTTATACAATTTCATTGAAAATGGTGAATTAAAATCCGAGGGTGGTTCAATAACTGAGGGTATTGGTTCCAGCAGAGTAACAGCAAATTTTGCTGAAGCAAAAATAGATGGTGCATTTTCAATTGATGACCACGAGTCTTTGCCTTTGCTTTATAACTTAATAAAAGAAGAAGGATTAAGCTTAGGCACTAGTTGTGGTGTAAATATTGCTGGGGCAATTAGACTTGGGAAATTAATTGGTCCAGGAAAAACTATTGTAACAATTCTCTGCGACAAATCAGATAAATACAACTCAAAGATGTTTAATAAAAAATTTTTACAAGAAAAAGGCCTTCCTACTCCTAGTTGGATCTAAAAATCACATACCAGTATTGTGATATAAAGTTTACAATTTTTCATTATTATTAATTAAGTTTTTAAGGAGGAATATAATGAAAGACTATTTAGCAACGCATATATTTAAGTCTGAGGAGATGAAAAAAAAATTTCATGAAGTTGTAAGTTCAACATCCCCTGAGGATTTAAAAAAAGGGGTAACTGGAGAAAAAGCTGTATGTCATATGACGATGATGGGTGCTGGCGACTCGATGAAAGTATTTTGTAAGTGGCAAGCTGAAAGTCCACAAGCAATTATTGATCAACTTGGAGACATGAATAATTTTTTTGACACAGTATCTGAGGAATGTTCTCAAACAATGGATTTTGCAAAAATGTAAGGAGAAAACTATGAAAAAAATAATAATATTAACTTTTTTTACACTATTTACTTCTAACTTGTTAGCTGAGACAGGAAAGTTTAATGCAAGTGGAATGGGTTCATGGGAAGTGAATGTTATGAATGCTGGTAACGGCAATATGAGTATAACTTATGATGGCAATGCTGGACTTTCAGACAAAGAAGATGGAAGTATTTTTGATAAGTCTACTATGCATTGCATTGGAGGGCTTACTTTAACTGCAGGTAAGTTTGATGATGAAACTGGAATGTGTACGTTTTACCTAAATGACGGGGAAAAAGTATTTATAAATTATAAAGGTAAAGGAACTGGGGGCGTTGGTGGTTCTGGAGATTTCATTATTATTGGTGGAACTGGTAAATATGAAAACATTTCAGGAACAGGATTTTCAAGCAGACAAAATCTTAAAGGCAAAAGTGGTATGGCTCATTCAATGAACCAAATGAGTGGAGAGTATACTTATTAATAAATAATTAACTAAGAAAGGAATATTTAATGGACGTAAAAGAGCAAACGAGAAAAGCATATGAGCTTTTTGGTAAAGGAGATATGGAAACTTTTTTTAATGAGATGATCGATGATAATATTGTATGGACATTTCCAGGTAAAGAAGGTGTCCATCCATTGTCAGGAGTTCACAAAGGTAAACAAGCTATGATGGGTGCGATGTCAAAAATTCCAGCTACATGGCCAAATTTTCATTTAAAAATTTTAGACATGATAAGTGAAGGCAATAAAGTGTTTGTTAGAGTACATGCAACAGCTGACAACATGGATACGATGTTTGGTCATTATTTTGAAGTTAGTGATGAAGGTAAAACTAAAGTTATGATGACCTTTGATGATACTCTTAGCATGTTCAATGCAATGAAGAAATAAGCAACAATTGATTTTGCTGGTGTGTGGGGATAGTAAAATGGTAAAAGTGGTTGGAAATTTTGAGGTAAAAGAGTGGTCTCATTGGAAAAAAAAGTTTGATGAACATGCTGGTCCAAGAGAAGCGGCAGGCATCAAAACTATTTACGTTGGTCATGAATTAGAAAATCCAAATAAGGTACATATTGTGATGGAAACACCAGCAACAGACACTATGCAGAAATTTATGCAGAATGAAGAGAATGCAAAAGTAATTGAGAAGTCTGGCCATATACAAGAGACTACAGTAATGAGCATTTGCTCAGATTAAATTAACAAAAAAAAGGAGGCTATAAATGGAAAAAGAAATGTTAGTGCATCTTAAAATTAAAGAAGGAAAATTAGAAACCTTCATGGGATGGATGCAATCAGATGAAGGTATGGGCGTTAGAAAAAGTGTTGCCTATCCAGAAAAAACTGTTGGAGCTATGATACCAGATAAAAGTGGAATGCTATTTAAAGTTTCTGTTCATAATGAAGATGGAATGAAAGATTTTGTAACTGGAAAAAATCCTACAGCTAAAGCTATATATGCAGAATGTGTAGAGAATGCTCAGTTATATGAGTTATCTAAAGTAAATCTTTAAGTGTAATTATGAAATCAATTAAGAAATATATTTTTATATTTTTGAGTTTTACAGTAGTAAACAATGCATATGCTGAAGTTTTAAGTAAGAAAGATACTGAGAAAGCCTTAGATTGTGTTGGAATATATATGGCTAACTATTTTTTACCATCGGGCGAAACTTTTGAATATAGCATGAAAGAAAAATCAATTTCATCAGCTAAAGTTTGGAAAACATATGCAATGGAAACTGGAATTACTGAAGCAGATTGGGATGAAAGAGTTAACAAGGCTGTAGATAAACATTATGGTTCAAAGTACAACAAAGAATTAACCGACGATTGCCATGCTTTTTTAGAAAAGACCATACCAAATGGTAAAGAACGTGTTGAGAAGGTTGTTCAAACTTTATATTAAAATTTCAGGTAATGACTGGTTACGTAATTTTTAATATTAAAATTACAAACCCAGAAAATTACAAAGAATATATTGAAAAAGTAAAACCAATCGCAGAGAAATTTGAAGCAGAATATATTGTAAGAGGTGGAAAATTTGAATTAGTTGAAGGTAAATGGGAACATCCAAGAACTATTGTGATAAAGTTTCCTAGTTATGAGAAAGCTCAGGAGTGGTATAACTCTGAAGAATATAAACCAATAAAGAAAATCCGTTTAGATAACGCATTATCAAATGGAATAATAATAAGAGGAGAATAAAAATGTCAATTTTAGCAAAATACAATAAAGCTATGGAGGATAAAGATGAGGCAGCATTAAGAGATATAATTCACGACGATTATACATTTACGATGCATAAATCAGGAACTGTTTTAAAAAAAGACGATGTAGTAAAATGGGCAATGAGTGGAGATATCAATAGAGATAAAGTTAGAGTTATATATGAAAATGATGAAATTGGTGTTGAACATGCATTTGTAACATTTAATGATGGAAATAAAGAAGCTGTAATGGCTGTTTTTAAATTTAAGGACGGCAAAGTGTTTGCACTTGAAACTGGTGCAACCCCAATGAACAAATAAAATATTAAAAATTTAAAATTTAAATTTTGTTTTCAAAAAAATACTCAAACCTATTATTTATAGTTTTAATGGGATGTGGGATGAGTTTCATGATGACCCTCCTAATAACCTATATTAACACTGGCTTTGATAAAGATTATTTTAAAAGATTTATAACTGCATGGTCTGTGAGTTTTCCAGTTGCAATGATAGCAACCTCAATTGTTGCTCCTATAGTTAAAAAAATTGTAGATAAAATCACAAAATAACAGTTTAATATGATTAATGAATAAAGTTGATTTTTATTTTTCAATTGGAAGTACTTATACTTATTTAACAGTTACTAGAGTATTAGATATTGAAAAGAAATTTAATGTAAAATTTAAATGGGTTCCATTTAGTGTAAGAGCAATAATGAAAGAAATGAACAACATACCTTTTCCAAAAGATAAACAGAATAAAGTTGATTATATGTGGAGGGATATAGAGAGAAGAGCTAAAGGTTATGGTTTTTTTGCAAAAACTCCTGTGCCTTACCCGTTAAGTGAATTTGATCTAGCAAATAAACTTGCAATATTAGGATTAAAGGAAGGCTGGGGGGTAGATTATGTAAGATTGACTTACAAGAGATGGTTCCAAGATGGAAAAGAACCAGCTACAGAACCAAATATTTCTGAAATATTTAATGAGCTTAGTTTGGATAAAGAAAAAATTGTAAATAAAGTAAATTCTCAAGAAATAGAAAAACAATATTTAGAAAACACTGAAAGTGCAAGATCACATAAAATATTCGGAAGTCCTTCTTTCGTTGCGGGTAACGAAATTTTTTGGGGAGATGATAGAATGGAAGATGCAATAAATTGGTCAAAAAATAATGAGTAATTTAAATGCATATGTATATTTAATTATAGCTGTAATTTTAGGAACAGCGTCCAATCTTTTTGCAAAAAGTGCTCAAGGTTTTACTCTATTAATTCCAAGTATTTTAACTGCAATTACAATTGTTGGCTGTATGTTTACACTTTCACTTGTAATGAAATCAATTTCTGTTGGAGTTACTTACGCATCATTTGCAGGATTGTGTATTATAGCAACAAGTGTAGTAGGAGTTTTAAAATTTAATCAAATTCCAAATTTTACAACTATCATTGGTTTATTATTAATAATTGCTGGTGTTTTAATTGTAAATCTCTTAGGTAACACAAAATAATTACCATGAAGAATTGGGTTGATCTAAAAACTCAATTTCTTCAGCTGTAGATCTTCTTCCTAACATTTTATTTCTGTGAGGATATCTATGAAATCTTTTAATCACCGCCGTATGATCTTTCCAAAATTTTTTAATTTCTAAAAAATTTGGATGATTTGATAGATAATTTGTTAATAACTTGTATGCTCTATCGTGATCGATAATTTCTTCACTATGAATATATGGAAGTAACATAAAAAATCTTTGATATTCATCCATTTGATCAAGATATCCATTGTAAACAGCATCGTTTACAATCAATCTTGCTTTAAAATCATATTCAAAAGACTTTTTATCATTTCGATAAAGGTTTCTCGAAAACTGATCCAATAAAATAATTAAAGCTAAACAAGTTAACGGCTCATCTTGCCAATAATCATATTCATTTGAAATAGCTTTATTGTGATCTTCTCCAAATTTTTCTCTGATTAACTGATCAAATTTTTCATCTTTTTTAAATTTTTTCTCAACTATTAGGTCATCAAACCAGAAATCTAGGATTGCTTGAGCTCTATCATTCATAAATTTCGTCTACTTTAACTTGATATGACTCAACTAATTTATTTGTTTCATTTGCCATTCCAACTACTGCGTTAAGTTCAGCAAGCATATCTTTTGATGCTCCTTTCTTGATTGCAGCAGAACTATGAGATTTTATGCAATATTCACAGCTATTTGTAATTGAAACAGCAATATAAATTAATTCTTTTGTCATCTCATCTAAAGCACCTTTTTTCATTACTTGCTGCAATGAATTCCAAGTTCTCTCTAAAGTTTCTGGCTCATTAGCTAACATTTTCCAAAAATTGTTTACTGACTTTATGTTTCTTTTTTGTTTAATGTCCTCATATATTTCTTTTACTTTTCCAGTAGCTTCGTTTTCTTCAATCATATTAAATATCGCCATATCTCCTCCTTAGTTATAAATAGTCTCAATTTTTGGCATTAGTCTTAATAATTCTTTTGTATATTCATGTTTAGGCTTTTCAAATAATTCCTCAGTATTTGAAATTTCACATAATTTTCCATCTCTCAAAACACCTATCCTATCACACATTTGTCTAACAACTGGTAAATCATGGCTAATGAATAATATTGTAAGATTAAGTTGTTCTTGTAGATCCTTAAGTAAATTTAATATTTGTGCTTGAATACTTACATCTAATGCGGAAGTTGGTTCGTCACATACTAATAATCTAGGTTGAGTGGCTAAAGCTCTCGCAATTGATATTCTTTGTCTTTGACCACCAGAAAATTCATGTGGGTATCTCTCTGCTGAACTTTGAATTAGTTCTACAGAGTCTAATAAATCATAAATATAGTTTTTTAAATCTAGTTTAGAAATTTTTGGATTATGGAGAAGTATAGGTTCAGCAATTATATCTTTGACTTTTAATCTGCTATTTAAAGAGGAATAAGGATCTTGAAAAATCATTTGTATTTGTTTTCTGAATTGAAGCATTTCACGATTATTTTTAATTTTGGTAATACAATTTTCATCAAAATATATCTCTCCAGAAGTTGGTTTGAATAAGTTAACAATCATTTTTGCTATTGTTGATTTTCCACTTCCACTTTCTCCAACCAAACCAAATATTTCTCCCTCTTTAATATTAAAAGAAACATCATTTACAGCCATTACACTATTTTTCGAATTTTCTGTGAAGAAATTATCGTCAAAAGTTTTTAAAAGATTTTGAACACTTACTAAATTTTTATTTTGAATAGTTCTTTTAGTCCACCTATTTAAGATTTTAAGATTTGCTTCTTGATTATTTTTATTTTCTTTATCTAGTATAATAAATCTAGATATTTTTTTATTTGTTGGAGGAACTGAACTGACTAAGCTCATTGTATATGATTGTTTTGGATTAGTTAAGATTTTCTTTGTCTCTCCAATTTCTACAAGTTCGCCATTTTTCATCACAGCTACTCGATCTGTTGTTTCGGCAATTACACCCATGTCATGTGTAATAAGTATAACTGCTAGATTTCGATTTTTAGTTAAATTCTTTATTAATTCTAAAATTTGAGATTGTATAGATACATCTAGAGCTGTGGTAGGTTCGTCAGCTATAAGAAGTTCGGGCTCACAACAAAGTGCAAGAGATATAACAACTCTTTGTCTCATACCTCCAGAAAACTGATGTGGGTAATTATTAAATCTTTTTTCCGCATCTTGAATTCCTACTTCTTTTAATAACTTAATTGCTTTATTTTTTGCATCCTCGTTACTTAACTTTATATGAGTTTGAATAGTTTCAATGAGTTGTTCTCCGATTGTTATTATTGGATTTAAAGAGGTTTGAGGATCTTGAAATATTAATCCAATTTTTTTTCCTCTAAAATTTGTAAAATTTTGATTATCTTGATGAATATTTATATCACCAAGAATAATAGACCCATTTGAAACTCTCCCTGGCTCATCAATAAGATTAATGATTGCGTTACCTATGGTACTTTTGCCTGATCCAGACTCTCCAACTAAACCTAGAATTTCTCCTTTATTTACATCTATATTTACATTTTTTGCTGCATACACGGTCTCTCTTCTCATTTTATAGTCTACTGATAGGTTCTGTATTTTTAAAAAACTCATTTCTTTAGTCTTGGATTAAGAGTATCTCTCATCCAATCTCCTAACAAATTTATTGAAAAAGCTAATATTACTAAAAAGATAGCGGGAAAAAATGTTATCCACCATTCTCCTGAAAACAAAAAGTCATTGCCTAGTCTTATTAGTGTGCCCAATGAAGGTGTTGTTGGTGGAACACCTACACCCAAAAAACTTAAAGTTGATTCAGCAATTATAGCAAGTGCCAAACCTATTGTGCCTATGACCAATACTGGTCTCATTATATTTGGTAAAATATGTTTGAACATAATTATAATGTTAGAAACACCTATTATTGTAGATGCTGAAACATAATCCTTATTTTTTTCAACTAGTGTTGCAGCTCTTGATACTCTTGCAAACTGAGGCCACTCTGAAATTCCAATTGCAAATATTAAAACATAAATTGCCATCTCATCATGAAGTTCTCTAGAAATAATTCCTCTAGCTATACCGTCTACAAGTAGTGCCATCAAAATACTTGGAACTGTAAGCTGTACATCTGTTAATCTCATTACAATCATTTCATACTTGCCTCCAAAATATCCTGCTGTTAAACCTAAAAAAACACCTAAAACTAAACTAAATATAATTGCTGAAAAACCAACAATTAATGAAATTCTAGATCCATAAAGTATAGTTGATAACATGTCTCTTCCTTGTCCGTCGGTACCTAAAATAAATTTAGCCACTCCTTCTTCTGTCCAAGAAGGTGG
Source organism: uncultured Pelagibacteraceae bacterium (assembly GCA_902603665.1). Classification (GTDB taxonomy): domain Bacteria; phylum Pseudomonadota; class Alphaproteobacteria; order Pelagibacterales; family Pelagibacteraceae; genus Pelagibacter. Next base: position 18,159 of record CACKVV010000008.1, read on the forward strand.
GGTGAATGCTTCCATTAAAGATAATGAAGAAGGATCAAAAGGATCATAAGGAGATAAAAATTCTACAAAAAATGAACAGAAAAAAATAATAAATAGAATTATTGATGATATTATTGCTGTAGGTGACTTAATAAAACTAAAATAAATATCACTATCTTTAATTCTTTCCCATGTTGTTTGTATTTTATTATCCACTAACGTTATCCCCTTTCACCCTTATTCTTGGATCAATAAAATAATATAAAATATCAACTATAAAATTTATCATTACAAACACGAATGCTATAAAAACTAAATATGCAGACATTATTGGTATATCAACAAACTGTACTGCCTGGATAAATAGGAAACCCATACCTGGCCATTGAAAAACTGTTTCAGTAATAATAGAAAACGCAATTAAAGTTCCAATATTAATCCCTGCAATAGTAATGACTGGGATTAATCCATTTTTTAAAGCATGTTTATAATAAATACTTTTTTCATTAATACCTCTGGCTCTTGCAAATTTTATATAATCAGTCTGAAGTATTTCCATCATTTCTGCACGAACCAAACGAATGATATAAGTCATTTGAAATAAGCTTAAAGTTACAGATGGAAGAATTATCGCTTTCAATCCGGAGACTGTTAAAAATCCTGTAGACCAAAAACCTAGATCTACCACCTCACCTCTTCCAAATGAGGGGAGTATTCCTAAAATAACAGCAAACAAATAAATAAAAAGTATACCAATTACAAATGTGGGGAGTGAAACTCCCAATAGTGAAATTGCTAAAATAATGTCACTAAAAAATCCCTTTCTATTAATTCCTGTGTACACACCAAGTAAGGTTCCCGAGATTAAAGCTATTAAAGCTGAAACAACTACTAATTCAATTGTTGCTGGTAACCTCTCAATAATTAAATCAGAAACTGGTCTTCTTAATTGGTATGAAATACCAAATTCTCCTTTTGAGGCATTTATTATAAACCTAGAAAATTGAACATAAATACCATCATTTAAGCCCAGACTTTCTCTTAATTCCTCTCTTTCTTCATCTGAAGTTTCTTCTCCAACCATATTATTAATTGGGTCGCCAACAAAATTAAAAAGAGAAAAAGAGACTAAAGCAACAACTAGCATTACTAGTGCAGATTGAAACAGACGTTTGAAGAAATAATTTATCAATTTAAGAAAGTTTAGAAGTTACAGGCCCTTTATTTAAAGGGCCTGTAAAAAATTTAGTTAATTAAAACTAGCAAAACGGAATAACGGTTCGTTATTCGGTCTTATTGGAACATCAACATTACTTTTTGATGCCCAAGAAATAACCTGATGATGTAGAGGTAAATAAGAAATATCATCTTTTACAATTTTCCAAGCTTTTGCAATAGCTTCATTTCTTTTATCTAAATCTACTTCACCTTCCATTACTCTAATAGCTGCGTCTACCTCAGAGTTGCTGAAATTTACCTTATTCCAGCTAGCACCAGACTCATATAAGTAGTGGAATACATAGTGACTATCTAATGTTGGAACACCCCATCCAAGCATATAAAAATCACCTTGATTGTCTTTAAGCTCTTTGAAATGTTTTGATTTTGTTTGTGCAAATAAGCTTACATTAACTCCAATTTTTCCAAGCATACCTACAACTGCAGTACAAATTGCTTCGTCATTAACGTATCTGTCATTTGGACATCTTAATTCAACATCGAAACCATTTGGATAACCTGCATCTGCTAAAAGTTTTTTTGCAGCATCAACATCGTATGGTAATCTTGCATCAAGTTCTTTAGTATAGCCATTAACACCAGGAAAAGTAATAATACCTGCTGGTTCGCTTAAGCCTCTCATTACTTTCTTCTTAATTGCTTCAATGTCAATTGCTTGATACAGAGCTTGTCTCACTTCTTTTTTCTTAAAAGGATTATCACCAGTATTTCCTGTTCTCAGTTTATCTGCAGCTTGGTCCATACCTAAAAATATTGTACGCATTTGTGCAGTACTGTTTACTTTGTGAGCTGATGAGCTACCAATTCTTGCTAAGTCTTGAACTGGAGCATCTGTAACTAAATCAACTTCACCTGATAAAAGTGCTGCCACTCTGGTAGCTGCATTTTTAATTGGTAGTAAATGAATTTCAGTTACCTTGTTATCTTTCATATCACCCCACCAGTGTTTATTTCTTTTAAACACTGTTTTTGTATTTGGTTCTCTTAGAGTGATTTTGAAAGGACCTGTACCCATTGCATTTGTGGCTGAAAAAGTTTCTTGTCCAGCATCCCAGTTTTGAGCTGTAACCGCAAAATTCTTTTCACTCCAATCTCTAGACATTACAAAAATGTTAGAAAGTTGATTTAAAAGTATAGGATTTGGTTTGCTTGTAGTTACTTTTACAGTGTATTCATCGATTGCTTCTACTCCTGACACTGTACTTATATACTCTTTAAAATCTGATGTTCTTTGTTTTGCTCTTAAAATGCTAAAAACAACATCTCTTGATGTCATTTTAGAACCATCAGAAAATTTTACATCCTCTCTTAGTTTAAAAATCCAAGTGTTTGGATCTGTTGTGCTCCACTTGGTTGCCAACTGAGGTTCGATAGTCATATCTAAACCTCTTGTAACTAAAGCCTCATAAACTTGTCTTGAAACCTGTGTCGTTGGTCCTTCATTTTGAGCATGTGGATCAAGTGTTAAACTATCACCTTGCATTGACCATTTAATTGTTTTTGCGAACGATTGTGTTGAGACAAAAACAAATAAAAAAGTCAATAAAATCTTAAAAAACTTGAAAGTTTTCATTTCCCCTCCTAAAAATTATTATCAAAAATCTAGCTCAATAATGGATTAAAAAAAAGTTAATTATCTGCCTAATTTCTTAAAATTATCATAGAGAATTGTTGAATATTTATTCATCGAAGACATATTAATTTTTGCATCATTATCAAATTTTGCAAGCGCACCTTTTCCTAAGTGACTTTCAAGAGCAGATTTGTATTCGGGCACACACCCCCAATCACTTACTGTAGTATCTTTGATTTCAATATGAAATTGTATCCCATAAGCATGCTCCTGAAATTTAAAAATTTGATATTTTGTTTCAGGTGATGAAGCTATTAGAGTGACAGATTTTATATTTTCTAAATCTTGAACTTCATACGAGTGCCACTGTAGTGATTTAATTTTATTAGGGAACGCACTAAACAACTGATCTTTTTTTTTATTTTCTAAAAAATCAATATCTAACATACCAATTTCAGGTTTTGATGATTTTACAACTTTGCCTCCAATGACTTCACCTAGCAATTGGCAACCTAAACAAAAACCTAAATAAGGTTTTTTAAAATCTATAACAAATTCTTTAATTTTTTTTTTTTCTTCAATAAGCCAAGGGTATTCGTTTTCCATCCATGTATCCATAGGTCCACCCATACAAAACATAGCATCAAATTTATCAAGATCTTCTGGAATTTTTTCACCTTCATCTAATTCTATAGTTGTTAAATTTATTCCATCGCTTATCATTAAATCTTTAATGTATCCTGGGTCTTCTATTTTAATGTGTTGAAGAACAATTATATTTTTCATGTTGCTGGCTTAAGCAATTTTAAAATTTTTTTATGATTAAATTTATTACTTGATGCTAAAATATTTCCAGCAAGTTTACCATTTTCATTTTTCCATGTGGTAAGTATTCCTCCTGCAGCATTTATAATGGGTATGATTGCGTGAACGTCCCAGATTTTATTTGCGCATTGAACTACAACATCTAATCTTCCTTCTGCTAATTGTGCGTAAGTTAATGCATCAAAACACGGAAAATTAACTATCTTAATAAATTTTTGAATTTTTTTTTGTTTATTAAAAGATAAGTACCCATGGAATGCTGCTGCAATCTTTGCATTTTTTAAAGAAACTTTTGAATTAACATTTAATTTAATTTTTTTTCCATTTTCAAATAAATATGAGTTTTTTTCATCTTTGTTAAGATAATACTTCTTAAGTTTAGGAAAATTTGCGAGTCCTACCATAGGAGTTCCTTTATAATTTAATGATATTAAATTACTCCAAGTTGGATTACCGGTAACGAAAGATCTCGTTCCATCAATTGGATCAATTACCCATGAAAAATCACTTTTTGTTTTCTTGAAACCATACTCCTCCCCCATGATTTGGTGACCTGGAAATCGATCTAAAATTTTCTTTCTAATGAATCGTTCGAAAGCTTTGTCCGAGGTTGTTACTGGATCATAGCCTTTTCCTTTTAATTTATTACTTATCTTAAAAGGTTTATCTAATTTCGAATAATAATATTTTGTAAGTTGTTTTGCCAAAAGATTAAGAAAATTAAAGTAAATTTTATAATTAAAGTTTTTGTTCATTGCACCACGTATTAATAAAATATTTTAATAATACAAACGAATTTAACTTGAAAAAGAGGAGTTTTTGAAGGAATGTTTAATAAGTTATGAAATTTGAAGTAAGTTCAAACAAAATATTCTCATTCATAGGATCAAATAAAGAAGAAATTCACCCCTTTTGGTTAAGAGAACGTGTCAGTGAGAAAGAGTATCTAGATGAGGGTACTCAGCAACGATTGTTTGATCCATCTTCAATGAAGCAAACAGTTGAAATTGTAAATGCGGAAATAAATGGAGAGTTTTTAAAAGTAAAATTTAATGATGGTGTAGACTCAAAATTTGAAATTAAAAAATTGTCAGATGAACTTAGTTTAAATTCAAACGAAATAATAGATATTGAAAAAGTAAAATGGAAATCTGATTTCAAAAATATAAAAAATTTCAAATTTTCAGATAAATTTGCTGATAGTAATGAAATGCTAAATTTACTGATAAATTTTTACAAATATGGCTTTGTTGTTATTCAAAATGTACCAACAAATAACAATTTTCTTGTGAAATTTGGAAATATGATAGGCAGTGTTAAAAGAACTAATTTTGGTGAATATTTCAATGTAAAATCAAAACCTAATCCAAATGATTTAGCATATACAGCGCTAAGTTTATCTCCTCATACAGATAATCCTTACAGAAATCCTTTTCCTCCATGCATACAAATTCTTCATTGTATTGAAAATGAAGTTCAAGGAGGTTATTCAACTTTAGTTGATGGATTTACAGTTACAGAAGATTTAAAAAAGTTAAATCAAGATTATTATAATATTTTAACAAGTACTAAAGTCAGATTTAAATTTTCTGATAAAGATACAATTTTAGAAAGTTGGGCTGAATTAATACATTTAGATGAAAAAGGGAATTTTCAAAATGTTAGATTTAGTCCAAGATTAGATTATGTGCCTCAAATGAAAAGAGAGAAACTTGAAATTTATTACAATGCGAGAAAATGTTTATCAGACCTATATAATTCTGATGAGTATAGGATTGAATTTAGATTAATGCCTGGAGATTTAATGATGATGGATAATCATAGATTACTTCATGGAAGAACGTCTTTTGATCCAAATGAGGGTAATAGATTTTTACAAGGGTGCTATTTAGACTTTGATAGTACAGAAGGTAAATTGTTACATTTGAGAAGGAAATTTAATCTTTAAATAATTCCTCTATTTTATTTTCGGCCTGCTTGATAGATTTTTCATAATCCAATGCCATTTGATCAGCAGCAATGATTTTAATATTTTTAATACCAAAAAAATTCAACATATGAATTAACCAGGGTGTTAAATAATCTTCATCACCTTGTATTTTAGTTCCCCCGGAAGTGATTACTAGATAAACTTGTTTATCCTCGAGTAAGCCAATTCTATCACCGTCTTCGGAATATTTAAAAGTAAGTTTAACTCTTGCTGCAAGATCAGCCCAAGCTTTTAACGTTGCGGGTGGACCAAAATTATATATTGGTACAGATATAATAATTATATCGCTTTCTTTTAATTCAATAACTAATTTATCAGAAAGTTCGAACATTTTTTTATGATCTTCTGTTTGTTGTTCAACTGGAATTTTCATCCCCGACTCTGTTAAACCAGAAATAAAAAGCATCTCATCATCTAAATCTCTATAGATTAATTGATCATCTTTTTTTTTTATTTTTTGAAGTAATTTTTGAGCCAATTTTCTTGATGTTGACCCTTTTTTTCTAGCGCTACAATCAATCTGATAAATTTTTCTCATTAATTATCCAAAATTTCCAAGTACAGGGATATACTCTAAAAGATAAAAACCTAATGCCTGTAATTGGTTGGTTATCATCAATATTCCTGTAATTAACAAAAGTCCACCACCAATTTTGGAAATAAGTTGCATCTTATTTTTTAAATTTTTTGAAAAAATCATAAATCTTTGAATAAGATATCCAGATAAAACGAAAGGTATTGCTAAACCTAGTGAATAAAAAAATAATAATAATACTCCTTTGTTTATACTATCTTCAACTGCAGCTAAAGCCAAGATAGATCCAAGTATTGGACCTATGCATGGTGTCCATCCAAAACCAAAAGCCATACCAATTAAAATAGATCCAAAATTACTTGGTGTGATATTTGAATGCACTCTTTTTTCATAGTTTAAAAATTTAATATTAATTAATCCAATTATCTGAAGAGAGAAAATTATAATAAATATTCCTGCAATAATTCTTAATTCATAAGAGTAGTCTAAAACTAATGATCCCAGAAATGTAGCAGTTGCTCCAAAACTAATAAATACAATTGAGAAACCCAATGAAAATAGAATTATTGGAAAAATGTTTGTTTTCTTACTTTCCAAAAGTTCATTTAAGGAGCTACCAGAAATATAGGATACATAGCCTGGTATCAAAGGCAAAACACACGGTGATAAAAAACTGATTAAACCTGCGCTTAATGCAATAAAAAGTTCTAACATTATCCAGTATTTTTCATTGCTGCAGAAATACCGGCTATCGAAGTTAACAATGCATCATTTAAATTCTTTTTATTTTCTTTACCTTTGGTTATTTTTAGCTTTGATATAACAATTGGCTGAATAACATTGAGTACCTCTGTGTAAATATTTCTTGCAACGATAATATTCCTAAATTGTTTTCTGGAATTAATTATTTCTTTAGGAGTTATTTTTTTATTTAATTTTTTTATTGTTTCAAATTGGTATCTTAATTTTTTACCAATCCTTATAAGTTTATGATCTGCTAAATATTTTTCATAAACCTTTGATATTTCTGGATCAACCTTTGAAATGACCATATCTAGGATATCTAACATTGAATTAAAAAATGGCCAATTTCTTTCCATGTCTAGAAGAGTACTTTTAAATTTTTTAATTGAAGAATATCTTAATGCCTCTGCGCTACCTAACCACGCTGGTAACATAAGTCTTATTTGAGTCCACGCAAATACCCAAGGTATTGCTCTTAAGCTTTTTATATTGTCTACATTTTTTCTCTTAGATGGTCTTGATCCAATTAAGAGTTTGCCTAAAGACACATGTGGTGTCACTGTTTTAAAATATCTAATAAAATCAGAATTTTGATTAATATTTTTTCTATATGAGCTTTTTGAAATATCTGACATTTTTTCAATTAAATCTCTCCAGTTCTTTTTTGGTGCAGGTGGAGGATTAAGAGTTGCCTCTGTAACAGCCCCTATATAACTGCATAAGTTATATTTAGCTAATGGCTCATAACCATATTTTTGCTGTATAACTTCTCCCTGATCTGTAATTCTTATTTTGCCATTAACAGAGTATGGAGGTTGAGACCTAAGTGTGGCTTGTATTGGACCGCCTCCTCTACCAGCTGAGCCACCTCTACCATGAAAAAAAGTTACATCGATTTTATATTTTTTTGCAAGTTTAACTATTTCTTCTTGTGCTTTATATTGATGCCAACTTGCGCATATTTTACCAGCATCTTTACTGGAATCTGAGTAACCAATCATCACTTCTTGTTTGTTATTTATTAATTTTCTGTACCATTTTTCTTGAAAAAGTGAGTGCATAATGGCTTTTGAGTTTATTAGATCGTCCAAAGTTTCAAATAATGGAACAACTCTTAATTTATTTTTGATTTGCGCTTCTTTTTGTAAAAATGAGACGGTTACTATGTCAGAAATAGACGAGGTCATTGAAATGACATATGCTCCAAGGCATTCATCTGGTTGTTTAGAGATTGTTTTGAAAGTTAACCAAACTTCTTTATTTTCTTTATTTTTAAATTCAAAATTAGTTAATAAGTTTCTCTTCTTTTTAATTTGATTTGCTAAAAAATTAATTTTTTTCCTTTCGCTCCATTTATAATAGTTTTGTTGATATTTACTTTTTATATATTCTGCAATTAATTGGGAGTGTCTGGATGACTCTTGTCTTATATCTAATCTAGCAAGATTTATTCCAAAACATTTTGCTCTTCTCATTAAATCCAATAATTCACCACTTGCTAAATTTTCATTTTGGTTTTCTTCCAAAGATTTTCTAACAACTCTTAATGGTTTTAAAATTTCTTCTCGTGAATTTAGCAACATTTCTTCATTCAATGGTTTGTTGTAAACTAAATGTTGTTCTATGGATCTGTGAGTAATTCTCATTTTGTCTCTGAGCGGACGTAAATAAACTCTATAGGGTTCAAATGACTCGCCAGTTTTTTTTTTAATCTCTTTTGAGCATTTTCCCATTGAATAAGATCTAATTAATTTTGTTAAAGATTTTTCATACAATTTTGCTGCCTCCCATCGAGATAATAAAATTACTTCTTTAGTCACATCTGCAGTTACATTTGGGTTACCATCTCTATCTCCACCCATCCAAGATCCAAATTCAATTGGATTAAAATTTTTTGGAAGACCCTTGCCCATGTTTTTAACAAAAATGCTATTTAATCTCCTGTATACCTTCGGAATAGTTTCCCACAAACTATCCTCAATTATAGCAAGTCCCCATCTTGCTTCGTCAAATGGAGAAGGCTTTGTTCTCTTCAAGTCATCTGTATTCCATATAATTGTAATTTCATCATATAATTTTCTATCTATAATTTTTTGTTTTGAGGGGAAACTTTTCATCAATTCTCTTTGTTCTAAAAGTTCTGTAATATTGTGATATTTTTGTATAAGTGTTCGTCTTTTTACCTCTGTAGGATGTGCTGTTAATACAATACCAATATTTAAATTTTTTGCAGTATTGTAGATTTTATTAGATGAAATTTTTCTATCCTTAAAAAGTTCCTCAAAAATTTCCTCTATAAAAATATTTTTGTTTGCTTTAACTTTATTATTCTCGAATTCATTTAAAGTTCTTGAAGCATCAATAGATTCTGCAAGATTTATAAAATTCATAAAATGAGAAAATGCCCTTGTAATTTTATAAGTATTATTTGGACTAATTTGACTTAATGTTTTCGAAATTTTTTTGTATGAGTCTTTTTGTTTAATATTAGGTCTATTTGCTTTTGAAAGGTTTCTTATTTTTTCAACAAGATTAAAAAAAGTCTGTCCCTCTTGCTTTTTAATAACATTTCCCAGTATGTTTCCAAGAAGTCTTACATCATCTCTGAGGGATTTTGTTGGAATCCTCTCATAATATAAATCCCTTTTAATCATAAAAATTAATACTTTCTTACTATACTAGTACAACTTTGGAGTTTTGTTCTCCCAAATTATCAACTGATAATCTCATTTTATCACCAGCTTTCAGAAATTTTTGTGGCTTCATTCCCATACCAACTCCAGGGGGAGTTCCAGTAGTTATAATATCCCCTGGATGTAAAGACATAAATTTACTCAAATATGAAACAATTATATTCACATTAAAAATCATGGTGTTTGTGTTGCCAGTTTGCATTCTTTCACCATTTAAATCCAAAGACATATTTAAATTATTCACATCAGAAATCTCATCTTTAGTAACCAAATATGGGCCAATTGGACCGTAGGTATCATGTGATTTTCCTTTAACCCATTGACCCATTTTTTCTATTTGCCATTCTCTTTCGCTGACATCATTTACCAAACAATATCCCAAAATATGATCTTGAGACTGATTTTCAGAAATATGTTTGGTATGTTTTCCAATGACTACTCCCAATTCAACTTCCCAATCAAGTTTTTTCGAGTCTTTAGTAATTTCTATATCGTCATTTGGTCCGTTTATACAACTAGTTGCCTTCATAAATACTATGGGTTCAGTAGGAGGTTTTGCTCCAGTTTCAGCTGCGTGATCAGAAAAATTTAATCCAATAGCAACAAATTTACCTGGGTTTGTAATACATGAGCCAATTCTTTCGTTTGAGGATAGCTCTGGTAGTGAAGATAACTCTAAACTTTGTAATTTTGTAATAGTATTAAAATTTAAATGATCAGGTTTTAAATCTTGAACATGTGAACTTATATCTCTGATCTTGCCATCTTTGTCCATTGCGGCTGGTTTTTCATTTCCTTTTTTTCCAATTCTTAATAGTTTCATTCTATCTCCATCAATATTATTAAAAATAGTTTTTAATCTCTTTAAATAAGTAACTATGATCTAAGTTATTATAACCTTTTTTTGATAGTTGTTTATATATATTTCTTATAATCTTTGAAAGTGGTAGATTTAAATTATTCATTTTTGCTGTAATTAAAATATTTTCCATATCTTTCAATTGTGAAGATACTTTCCCTCTAGGTCTAAAATCATTATTTATCATTCTTAATCCATGTGTTTGCAATATTTTACTATCAGCCCATCCTCCTTCTAAGGCCTTTAAAACATTTTTTAAATTTAAACCTAGTTTCTTACATAATATAATTGCCTCTGATACCGCACCAATAGTGATACCAACAATGATTTGGTTTGCTAATTTGGTAGCCTGACCAGAGGATGATTTTCCTACATAATTTGGATTTCCAAAAATCTGTAAAACTTTTAAGTTTTTTTTAAATATTCTTTTATCTCCACCAACCATTATGGCAAGGCTAGCATCCTCGGCTCCTTTAGTGCCTCCAGAAACAGGGGCATCTAAGAAATAAACTCCTAAATTTTTTAATTTTTTATAGTTATTTAAAGCTGTAATTGGTTTTGTTGAGCTCATGTCTATTACTGTTGTTTTTTTATTTATGTTTTGAAGAAATTTTTTACTACTGATTATTTGATTTACTGCTTTATCATCGGTTAACATTGTGATAATCACATCTTTGTCCTTAACTAATTGATCAATACTTAAGGATACAATTGCTCCATATTTTCGAAGTTTTTGAGCTTTTTTTATTGTTCTATTGAAAATACTTATCTTATTTTTAGATTTTAATAAGTTTTTGATCATTGGAACGCCCATTAATCCAGTTCCAATGAAGCCAATTTTCATTTAATAAGTAGCTCTTCCCCCACTTAAATCAAATACAGCTGCTGTTGAAAAAGAATTTTCCTCGCTTGAGAGCCACGTTACCAGTGATGCTAATTCCTCTACTTTTGCAAATTTATTTCTTGGAATTTTTGATAACATATAATCAATATGTTCTTTGGTCATTTGATCAAAAATTCTTGTCTTTGCAGCTGCAGGTGTAACACAATTAACTGCTATATTTTTTTGAGCTAATTCTTTTCCTAAAGATTTTGTTAGTCCGATAACGCCTGCTTTTGATGTGCTATAGGCTCCAGCATTAGGGTTTCCCTCTTTTCCAGCAATTGAAGAAATATTTACAATTCTACCGTAATTTTGTTTAATCATGTAAGGAACAACAGCTTTGCAGCAGTAAAAAACCGCATTCAAATTTAAATTAATAACTTTTTTCCACTCGTCTGTTGGGTAATCAGCAATTGTTGCATTCATTCCAGTAATTCCAGCATTGTTTATAAAAATATCTATTTTGCCATAAGAATTCTCAATTTGTTTTAATGTTTTTTCAATATCATTAAAATTATTAACATCTACATTTTGATAAGAGCAATTTTCATTATTCAATTTTTTTAAAGCATCATTAGCTTCCTTCTCATCAATATCCCAAATCAAAACTTTAGCACCTGAGGCCAAAAATTTTTCAGTAATAGCAAAGCCAAAACCTTGGGCTCCTCCAGTTACTATTGCAACTTTATTTTTTAAATCAAAATTAATCATATTTTTTTCTTTTTAATTAACGGAAAACCTAAAGCAATTAAAGATAAAATAAAAAATATAAGTACAATCGGTCTTTGGAAAAACATAAGCCAGTTTCCCTCAAATATGACTAATGACTGCCTTAAAGTTCCCTCTACAAGTTCTCCAAGAATTAATCCAATAATAACGGGAACTACAGAAAAACCATATCTTCGCATAAAAAAACCAATAACTCCAAAAAGCAACATTATCCAAACATCTGTCAAAGACTGGCTTAAAGAATAAGTGCCACAAACAGAAATTGCAAAAATCATTGGCCATAATAATTTATTTGGTACTAAAGTAATTCTAGCAAATAATTTAGCTCCAAAGAAACCTAGTATAAAAAAAAGTATGTTAGCGATTAACATTGATCCAAATATTCCATAAAGGAATTCTGGTTGTTCTCTAAAAAGATCTGGGCCTGGTCTTACTCCATGAATAATTAAACCGGTTAATATAACTGCTGTTGTAGCACTACCTGGAATTCCTAATGCAAGTGTTGGTACCATAGCACCTCCAGTTGCGGCATTATTTGCAGCTTCAGCTCCAGCAATTCCTTCTATAGACCCTTTTCCAAAATCTTCTGGTTTTTTTGACCATCTTTTAGCCTCAGAATATCCTATTAAAGATGCAACTGTTCCACCTTCAGCAGGTAAAACTCCTATAAACGAACCTATTCCACTCGACCTAAGAATGGTTTTCCACGTCTTTTTATAATCATCTTTTGTAGGAAGTTTTACTGCTTTTAATGCAACTCTGTTAAATACCTGATTTAAAAGCGTAGATTGAGTTAACATCTCGCTAATTGCAAATAAACCAACAACAACTGGAATAAAACCAATTCCCTCAGTTAATTCATTTATTCCAAATGTAAATCTATCAATTGATGTCATAAAATCTTTACCTACTGTTGAAATTAAAATTCCAAAAGCTCCGGCAATTAAATTTTTAATTGGGCTACCTTCACCAATAGAGGCAAGCATTGTTAAACCAAATATTGCTAAAGCAAAGTATTCTGGTTGTCCAAATTCATAAGCTAATTGTGCTAAAAGTGGCGCAAAAAATATAAGAACTAAAACACTAATTAATCCACCAACAACACTTGAAACGGTTGCCATTCCTAATGCTCTTCCAGCTTCTCCTTTTTGTGCTAATGGATAACCATCTAAACAGGTGGCAGCTGCAGCAGGAGTTCCAGGGGTGTTAATTAAAATTGCAGTTATTGCACCACCATAAGTCCCAGCACAATATATAGCAGTTAATAAAACTATTGCTGATATTGGATCTAGTGTCATTGTAAAAGGCAAAATTAATGCTCCGCCCGTTGTTGGCCCTAAACCAGGTAAAACACCTAGAACCAATCCAAATAAAGTACCAAGAAATAAAACTATTAAAAGTTTAGAACTAAATAAAGGTGCAAGAATAAAAGATAAGTTTTCCATTTAGCTATAATATAAATCTGTAATTATTCCAGAAGGAAATCTTAATCCTAAAATGGTTTCGAAAAAGATAAATACAATTATAGGAAATAAAATACTTACAAATAAAATAAATATTAATCTCCTTTCTCCCCAAAAATAGGAGACAATTGCTGAAAGTAACGAAATTCCTAAAAAAAAATCTAAAAATTTTGAAACAAATAAAAATAAAAGAAAACATCCTAGTGTAATATAGAATTCTGTTGGGAGTTTCTTTTCTTCCTTCCAAGATTTTTTAATAGATAGAAAAAAAATTATTAATGTTAAAGATATTATTAATAACAATAATGCTTTTGGAAAAGTTGCAGGTTGTATTCCTCGATTTAAAATTGGCGGAACAATATCAAAAGTAAAAGTAATATATAAAAGTATCGAGGATATTAAAATAATGATAAATGAAACAATAGTTGAATCTTTAAAAAAAAAGGGCAAGCTACTGCCTGCCCTTTTTTTATTACGTACATTACTCATTTGTAAATGTACTAATTTCTTTAGTTGATATAACCCAAAGCTTTTAATTGAGCAGTCATTTCAGCAAGCATCTCTTCCATTTGCTTACCCCACTCATCTGCACCTACAACACTTGTGTCGTCCAATCCAATTTCAGTTAAGAAATTTTTATAGTAATTGTGGCTCATAGCTTTTAGCATTCCAGTCTCTAATTGTTTTACTCTATCTGCTGGAGCACCTTTCTTAGTTACAAAACCTCTAACAGTAGATAAAGAAACAGGAATACCGAGTTCTTTTGCTGTTGGGGAGTCACCAATTTTAGCCATTCTATTATTTGCAAGAACTACTGAAACACAAAGTTTACCCTCATTAATTTCAGTCAAAGCCTCTCCTAAATTTAAAACACCTACATCTATATCTCCTTTAATTAGGTTTGTTTTTATTGGAGCCACACCTTTGTAAGCAACAATGGTTGGATCCTTTAATCCACCTTTTTTTGTAAATGCTATTGCACTTACGTCATCAATACCACCTGTGTGCGTTGTACCATATTTCAAAGATTTTGATTTTTGTGTGCTAATAAATTTTTTAGCATCTTTGATGTCGTTATTGCAGTTTACAACAAATAGCTGAGGATCGTCAGTTCCTCTTGCTAGAGGCTGCATATCACTCAATTTAACTTTCGTTTTTCCTAATGCCATTGATACAGCGTGACCAGTAGTCCAAGTTAAAGTGTGATTTCCATCTGCGGGTAAAGACATCATGTAATCCATAGATGCAGCTCCACCGCCACCTTTTTTATTAACTAATTGCATGTCTTGTTTTAAAACTCTTCTTGCTCTTAACAACATCATTCTAGTAGTAACATCTGTTCCACCACCAAAACCAGCGTGGGTAATTGCTTGTATTGGATGACCATCTGCTTTTGCAGACGTAATCATTAATGGAAGAGCAACAATAAAAAATTCTGTTACTACAAAAGCTGCAGCTAAGAATAATTTAAAACTTTTTTTCATTATTTCCCTCTTAAGTTAATTTATATTTAAATATTTAATCATAATCTGTTAGAAACAGTAAGAGAAAAGATGACAAATAAGAAAAAAAATATTGCTTTATTGCTAGGAGATCCATCCGGTATTGGACCAGAACTTATATCAAAACTTTTGACCCAAAAAGAGCTAGCGAACGCAAACATCACTGTAATTGGTGAAAAAAATATTCTAAATTCTGGAGACAAAATTACAGGAAATAACTCGGACCTAGAAATTGTTACTGATTTTGATGAAATAAATTTTGATAAAAAAAATAAATATTTTTTAGATATCTCTAAAGGTAACAACAAAGATTATAATTTATCTGAGTGCTCCGCAGAATCTGGAGAAACAGTTTTAAATGCATTAAATTTAGCACTAGAACTTGCGAAGGAGAAAAAAATTGATGCTATTAATTTTGGTCCTTTTAACAAGACAAGTTTAAAACTAGGTGGGTGTAAATTTGATGACGAATTACATCATATGGCTGATAAGTTAAACGTTAAAAGTTTTTTTTGCGAGTTTAATGTTGTAGATAATTTTTGGACTGCTCGAGTTACATCTCATATACCTATAAAAGAAGTTTCAGAACACATTAAGAAAGATAAAATAATGGAACCTATAAAATTGATTAATGAAGCAATGAAGTTAAATGGTATAGAAAATCCAAGAGTTGCAGTTCAAGCTCTTAACCCTCATGCAGAGTTTGGCAATGAAGAAAAAGATGAGATAATCCCAGCAATAGAGGAAGCCAAAAAACTTGGTATTAATGCTGATGGTCCTTTGCCATGTGATACTTCTTTTATTACAGCATTTAAAAATAAAAATCATGATTGTATTGTTGGAATGTATCATGATGCTCTTCAATCTGGACTAAAGGCTTTTGGATTTGATAGAGGAGTAACGGTTCAAGGTGGTCTTCCAATTCCAATTACAACACCTGCGCATGGAACCGCGTTTGATATCGCTGGAAAAAATCAGGCAAAATTAGAACCAACTTTGAATTCATTTAAGATTGCATTAAGAATGGCTGAAAATAAAAATTAAAATGAATTTATAAAAAAAATGACAAAAATTAAAGAAATAAGAACAAAAGTTTATCAATGGAATGGTAAAACAGTTCCTCCACAAAATAATTTTTGCACAAATGCATCAGATTTACTTTATGAAAAATCAGATGCAATGGGTTCTTTCAGATTTCATGAATGGTTAATTTGTGAAGTAGAAACAGACGAAGGTACTATAGGAATTGGTAATGCCGCTCTTGCTCCTCAATTAGTAAAAAAAACAATAGACACATATCTTGCACCTTTAGTTGTTGGAGAGGATCCATTTGATTTTTCATATATTTGGGAAAAAATGTATAGAAGAACGCACGCATGGGGGAGAAGAGGTTTGGGCATGGTTGCTATATCTGCAGTTGATATAGCTTTATGGGATATTTTAGGTAAATTAACGAATAAACCAGTATTTAAATTATTGGGTGGAAGAACTAAGGAAAAAATTCCGGTTTATGCATCAAAGCTTTATTCCCAACCAATCAAAAATTTACAGCAAGAAGCTGAGAATTATAAAAAACAGGGTTTTAAAATGTTTAAAATGAGATTTGGCTGGGGGCCAAAAGATGGGTCAGAGGGAATGAAAAAAAACATAGAGTTAGTTGAGGCTGTAAGAGAAGTTATTGGTTATGACACAGATTTAATGTTGGAATGTTACATGGGCTGGAATTTAGATTATTCAAAAAGAATGATACCGCAGTTGGTGAAATATAACCCTAGGTGGTTAGAGGAGCCAGTAATTGCTGATGATGTAAATGG